>DEKS01000166.1:3011-4716 GCA_002354005.1 Bacteroidales bacterium UBA2716 | reverse complement strand
AGTATAAATACCGCTCACGTTACCCCATCCTTGTTTGGGGCTGTTTTTAAGGATGAGAGCCAGCCTGAGGCCTACATAAGGGATTCCACCATGGCCTTGGCAACGGCATTGGAGGCGCCGGTGCCGCCCAGCAGTTTCCGGACCTCTGCATAGTCGGAGAGCATCTGCTCCCGATACGCGGCGTCCTCCGTAATCCGTCGCATTTCCCCCACCAGGTTCTCCAGGGTAAAGTTTTCCAGAAGGAATTCCTTGAAAGCCTGTCGGTTAATGATAAGATTAGCCAGGGACACATACGGCACCTTGACAATGCGGCGCGCAATAAACGCCGTAAGGGCCGCCATCTGGTAGCCCACGATTTGAGGCGTGCCAATGAGGGCCGCCTCCAGCGAGGCTGTACCGGAGTTGATGATGGCCGCCTGTGCATGACGGAGCGCGCCATAGGTTTCCCCGAACACAACGTGCACGTATGGGCGCCCGCCCACGTACTTCTCATAGTCTTTCATGGTGCGGGACGGAGCGGCGGCCACCACAAAATGGCAGGAAGGGTTCTCCGCATGCCACACATCGGCAAACTGCATGAAGGTGGGCATCATGCTGCCAATCTCCATGTTCCGTGAACCGGCCAGGAGGGCGATGTATGGCGCATCCGGCAGGCCTGTACGTCGCAAAAACGCTTCTCTGGATTCCTGCAGGACCGGACTCTGGTCGATGGCATCCACCAGCGGATTCCCCGCATAAGTAAACGGCACCCCTTTAGATTCGAAGTACGGAATCTCGAAGGGAAAGATGATAAACAGGCGGTCCACCCAGGCCTTAATCTTGCGGATACGGCCTTCACGGGAAGCCCACACCTTGGGGGCGATGTAATAATACACCTTGAAGCCCGCACCATGGGCAAACTCCGCAATCTTCAGGTTAAAGCCGGGATAGTCTATCAGGATGACTACATCCGGCTTCCACGCCGCAATATCGGCCTTGCAGTCCCTTACATTCCGGGCGATGGAAGCGCCCTTGAGAAGCACTTCCCAAAAGCCCATTACGGCCGTGTCCCGGTAATCTCTTACCAGGCCCTTCCCTTCCTGATGCGCCTTATAAACGCCGTTCATGAGCTCGCCGCCCCAGAAGTGGATATCGGCCGAAGGGTCCTGCACATACAGACCCTTCATAAGGTTGCTGCCGTGAAGGTCTCCGGAGGCCTCGCCGGCGATGATGTAGTACTTCATAATCTGTCCAGTCTGCCAGGCATGGAACAAAGATAGAAAAAAAGGAGCAAACCCCAAAAGAGCTTGCCCCTTGTCTTTTAAAACCTCACGCAGGCTTATTTGAGTTCTGCCAGGTACTTGATGGTGCGGACCATCTGGGAAGTGTAGGAGTTCTCGTTGTCGTACCAGGAAACGACCTGAACCTGATAGGTGTCGTCGTCGATCTTGGAGACCATGGTCTGGGTGGCGTCGAACAGGGAACCGAACTTCATGCCGATGATGTCGGAGCTCACAATCTGATCCTCGGTGTAGCCGAAGGACTCGGTGGTGGCAGCCTTCATGGCGGCGTTGATGCCTTCCTTGGTGATGTCCTTACCCTTCACCACAGCCACGAGGATGGTGGTGGAACCGGTAGGAGTGGGAACACGCTGGGCGCTGCCGATGAGCTTGCCGTTGAGTTCCGGAATCACCAGACCGATAGCCTTGGCGGCGCCGGTGGAGTT
>DEKS01000166.1:0-2848 GCA_002354005.1 Bacteroidales bacterium UBA2716 | reverse complement strand
GCGAGGCAGTTGGTGGTGCAGGAAGCAGCGCTGATTACAGTGTCTGCAGGGGTGAGGGTCTTGTGGTTGGTGTTGTACACGATGGTGGGGAGGTCATTGCCTGCAGGAGCGGAGATGACAACCTTCTTGGCACCAGCCTTGATGTGAGCGGAAGCCTTTTCCTTGGAAGTGTAGAAACCGGTGCACTCGAGCACTACATCCACATCCAGTTCGCCCCAAGGGAGTTCGGCGGCGTTAGGCTTTGCATAAATAGTGATCTCCTTGCCGTCCACGATGATGGAACCGGGAGTGACAACGGTTTTTCCGTCTTCTGCGAGCACAGCGTCCTTATAGTCCACAGTGTGCTTTCCTTCACCGAACTTGCCGGCGAAACCACCCTGAGCAGTGTCGTACTTGAGAAGGTGAGCAAGCATTTTAGGACTTGTGAGGTCATTGATGGCGACTACCTCGTAACCATCTGCTTCGAACATCTGACGGAAAGCCAGACGACCGATACGGCCAAAACCGTTGATTGCAATTTTATTCATATGAAAATGTAACTAAATGGTAAAAATTTCTTACAATTTGTTAAAGCGGCGCAAAGTTACAAAAAAATCCGATAATATCATAGATATTACCGAATTATTTAAAAATTTTAATCTCTTCCCAAAGTCTCCTGCCCAAACAGCGTCTGTTCCACATAATCGCACAGGATATGGCCGATGAGCGTATGGCACTCCTGGATGCGCGGGGTATCGGTGGACGGCACCCGCAGCACATAGTCATAGGCATCCATACCGCAAGGAGCCGCACCTACCAGCGCCACCGTCACAATCCCCTTCTCCCGGCACGCTTCCAGCGCCCGCAAAAGGTTCTGCGAATTCCCGGAAGTAGACAGGCCGATAAATACGTCGCCCGCGTTGCCGCAGGCCACAATTTGCCGGGCAAAAACCTGCTCGTAGCCATAATCGTTGCCGATAGCGGTAAGGATGGACGTATCCACCGTAAGGGCCATGGACGGAAGGCCCGAGCGGTTGAGCCGGAACTTGTTCACCAGTTCCGCCGCCATGTGCTGGGCATCCGCCGCGCTGCCGCCGTTGCCCGCCCAGAGGGTTTTTCCGCCCTGCCGATAGGTTTTGACCAGCAGATTGGCAACATCGGCAAGCATTTGCTGCGCCTTTTCATCCTGCAAGAAAGCCTCCGTAACACGGGCGGAGGCCGCCACTTGCGCTTTCACTTGTTCCTTTGTGCATTCCATAGTTTGCAAAGATAACATAAAATCCGTACTTTTGCATACTATGACGGACATCAAACCACCCATTTTCCTTTATACCGACGGCGCCGCCAGCGGTAACCCGGGCCCCGGAGGCTACGGGATTGTGCTCCGCTGCGGCAGCTATGAGAAGGAGCTCTCGGGCGGTTTTGCCTGCACCACCAACAACCGGATGGAGCTCTTGGCCGTCATTGTGGGGCTGGAACAAATCCGCTGGAACAACGCAGAGGTCCACGTCTGGAGCGACTCCTCCTATGTGGTAAAAGCGCTCAACGAGGGCTGGCTGGACAAATGGAAAGCCATCGGCTTCAAAGGGAAAAAGAACGTGGACCTGTGGCTCCGCTTCGACGCCGTGTACAAACGGCACCGGGTGGCGTTCCACTGGATTAAGGGCCACGCCGGCCACCCGGAGAACGAGCGCTGCGACCGCCTGGCCGTAGCCGCCTACCATGAGCCTTCCTTGCCGGAGGACAGCGGTTATCTGGCCGAAAACACCCAATTGCTTTAAAAAACTAAATTGTTAGAACATGGCACTCCCTAAACTGGTTGTGGGAATCACCCAAGGAGACAGCAACGGCATCGGTTACGAGGTTATCATCAAATCCCTCTCGGACGAGCGCATCCTGGACTCCTTCACCCCTGTCATCTACGGCTCATCCAAGCTCATGGGCTTTTACCGCAAAACCCTGCACAACGTGGGGCCGATGGACATCAATGTCATCTCGTCCGCGGCAGACGCCCGCCCGCGCAAAATTAACCTCGTAAACTGCCTGCCGGACAACATATACGCAGAGCCCGGCCAGAGCACCCCGGAAAGCGCCAAAAACGCCATTGCCGCGCTGGATGCCGCCGTCAAGGACCTGAAAGACGGACAGATAGACGTCCTGGTCACCGCGCCCATCAACAAGCGGGCCATGAACGCAGAAGGCTTCTCCAACACCGGCCACACGGAATTCCTCCAGAAGGAGTTCGGCGTGGACGATGTCACCATGATTATGGTGAGCGAGCAAATCAAGATTGGCGTCGTAACCGGCCACATCCCGCTCCGGGACGTTCCGGGAAGCATTTCCAAGGAAGCCATCCTTGGCAAACTGCGCATCATGAAGGCCTCGCTGGAGCGCGACTTTGGCGTGACAGATCCCAAGATCGCCGTGCTGGGCCTGAACCCGCACTGCGGGGACGGCGGATTGCTGGGCGACGAAGAGCAGAACATCATCCTTCCGGCCGTGAAAGCCGCCCAGGAGGAAGGCATCCAGGCCTTTGGCCCCTACTCCCCGGACGGGTTCTTCGGCCTGGGCAATTACAGCCGTTTCGACGCCACCCTGGCCATGTACCACGACCAAGGTCTGGCTCCCTTCAAGGCTCTGGCCTTTGCCGATGGCGTCAACTACACCGCCGGCCTGCCCGTGGTGCGCACCTCACCGGACCACGGCACCGCCTACGAGATGGCCGGCCGGGACGAGGCAGACCCGCGTTCCATGATGAGCGCCATCTACACCGCCATCGACATTTTCCGCAAACGCCTCCAGTACGATTCCTTAATGGAGGGCCGGCTCAAAGAGAAAAATCAGTAAATCCCGACGAATACCGGTTTGG
>DEKS01000154.1 GCA_002354005.1 Bacteroidales bacterium UBA2716 | reverse complement strand
GGCACGGCTGGAAGGGCATCACCCGGGAGCAGGTCATCCCGACGACCGGCGTCATCCCGGCCTACTCCGCCTGCATCAAAGCCATGGCCCGCGTCGGCGACAATGTGATCGTCCAGACGCCGGTGTACAACGCCTTCTTCCCCGCCATCCGGAACAACGGTTGCCGCGAGCTTTGCAACACGCTGGTTTACAAGGACAATACTTATACGATTGATTGGGAGGACCTGGAAAGGAAGGCCGCCGATCCCAAGACGACCGTCATGCTGGTGTGCAACCCGCACAACCCGGCCGGCCGCGTGTGGACCCGAGAAGAGTTGGAGCGCATCGGGCGGATCTGCCTGAAGCACGGGGTGTTCGTCATTTCCGACGAAATCCACTGCGAGCTCACCTATCCCGGCCACGACTATACGCCGTGGGCCACCCTGCCGGAGGAGCTGGTCCGGAACTCCGCCACCTGTTTCTCCCCCACCAAGTCCTTCAACATCGCCGGCATCCAGATCGCCAACATCTTCGCCGCGGATCCGGACGTGTGCCGCCGCATCGACCGGGCTATCAATGACAACGAGTGCTGCGACGTGAACGTGTTCGGCGTCACGGCCCTCAAGGCGGCCTACACGGAAGGCGGCCCGTGGCTGGACGAGCTCCGGAACTACCTGTACCACAACGCCCGCACGGTATCCTGCTTCCTGGAAGACGAGCTTCCGGAAGTGAATGTGCTGCCCCTGGAAGGCACCTACCTGATGTGGCTGGACTGCCGGAAGGCGCTCCGCCAGGGCGAGCCGCTGGAAGGCTTCAGCGAGCGCCTGGGCAAGTTCCTGCAGGAGAAAGTGCAGCTCACCCTGAGCACCGGCTCCATCTACGGCGCCGCCGGGGAGGGGTTCATGCGCGTGAACATTGCCTGCCCGCGCAGCCGCCTGCTGGACGGGATGCAGCGCTTTATCGTGGGCTACGAGGCCTATAAATGCACACCCTGGAAATAATCCGATATGAAAAGAATCCTGAAAGCCTGGATGGCTGCGGGCCTTTGCCTCGCAGCCGCAGCCTGTGGTTCCCGGAGCGTTGCGCCCGAACCGAAGGCCAGTGAATTTGCTCCGTATATCAAGGCCTATACCGGCGGCATGGTGCCCCAGAATGCGGAACTCCGCGTAGACCTTATGGAGGAGGTCATCGGCACGGATGCGCAAAGCCTTTTCCAGTTTGAGCCGCCCGTGGAAGGCGCCGCCCGCTGGAACAGCCCTTCGTCCGTAAGTTTTGTCCCTGCCGATGGTGCCCTGCAGGAAGGGAAGGCCTACAAAGCCACCTTCCACCTGGAAAAGCTGTGCGAGGGAGCACCCACGTTCGTGTACCCGGTGCTGGTGAAAGGCCGGGCCGCCACAACGGGCAACACCCTCCTGGTGAAAGACAACGGACGGGCCTTCCGCGTGGAGCAGGTGGCCCTGAAGGAAGGGGTCATTGAGGTGAGCCTTTCCGAGGTTCCCATCAATGCCTCTCTCCGCGGCATGGTGGAGCTGGACGGCGCCGCCCGCAGCTATACGCAGGTTAACGGTCCCAAGCTCTCCGTCTTTTATGAAGGCGCCCAGGGAGACCTCACCCTCACGCTGGACGCCGGGCTCAAGAGCGATGCCGGCAACGCGCTGGAGACCGCCTTCACGCACACCTTCCAGCGGGAAGAGCCCAAACCGGCCGTGGAAGTAAGCCTGAAAGGCGGCATCCTGCCGGAAAAAGACAAATTCTACCTCCCCTTCCGCGCCGTGAACCTGAGCGCCGTGGAGGTGCGCGTAGTGAAAATCTATGAGAAAAACATCCTCACGTATCTGCAGGACAATGACCTGAGCACAGGCGGAAACGCCCTGCGCCGGAGCGGCCGGCTGGTGTACCGGGGCGACGTCCAACTGGACCCGTCCAAGGACCTGCACAATTGGAACGACTTCTCCATCGACTTGAGCGGACTCATCAAAAAAGAGCCGGGCGCCATTTACCGCGTGCGGCTGAGCTTCCGCCAGGACCAGTCCCTCTATGGCGGCGCAGCACCCCTGCTGAACCCTTCCGCCCCCAGCGGGCCGTTATCGGCCAACGACCAGGCCATTTGGGACAAACCCAGCAGCTATTACTGGGACAACGACTTTGACTGGAACCTGTATAACTGGGAAGACGCCGACGACCCCACCAAACCGTCCTATTACATGGATACGGACCGGTTCCCGGTGGTGCAGCTCCTGGCCTCGGATATTGGCCTGGTGGCCGAGTATGCCGGCGGCAACCAGCTTTGGGTGGCCACCACGGACCTGATTACCGGCGAGCCGCTGCCCGGCGCCAAGCTGGAAGTGTTTGACTATCAGCTCCAGTGTATCGGCAAGGGGAAAACGGACGGGAAGGGCCTCGCCACCCTCACCGTGGAGCATAAGCCGTTTGCCGTCGTGGCCAGGGCGGGCGGCAGCACGGCTTACCTCAAGACCACCCAGGACGACGAACGTTCCCTAAGCCGCTTCGACGTGGGCGGCGAAACCGTGCAGGAGGGCCTCAAGGCCTTCATCTACGGCGAGCGCGGCGTCTGGCGCCCCGGCGACACCCTGCACGTGAATATGCTCCTTTCCGACAAAGGCCACAACCTCCCCGACGGCCATCCGGCCACCCTGGAGCTCTATACCCCGGAAGGGCAGTTCCACAGCCGCATGGTGCGCACCGGCAAAGACGGCTTCTTCACCTACAACATTCCCACGCGGGACACGGACCCCACCGGCTACTGGAACGCCTATTTCAAAGTGGGCGGCAGCTCCTTCCACAAGATTCTTCACATTGAGACCATCAAGCCCAACCGGCT
>DEKS01000185.1 GCA_002354005.1 Bacteroidales bacterium UBA2716 | reverse complement strand
GATGCCGAACATGATCTGGCCGATTTTGGTGACTGGCAGTTTGAGGACGGTAAACTGAAGCACAAAGAAGGAGCCCACGATGAGCACCAGCGATTTGCCCACGTCCCACATGGTGTCTTTCAGGAGATCCTCCAGGCCGCCTTCCAGCGCCTTGGCCATGGAATAATCCGGCACGGAGTATTCCAGGTTGCCTTTCGAAAGCATGGACAGGGCCAGCACGGCAATGATGGGACCCAGCGAGCACAGGGCGATGAGGCCGAAGCTGTTCTCACTGGCGTTGCGCCCGCCTACGGTAAGGGCGATACCCACGCCCAGGGCCATGATGAACGGCACGGTGATGGGGCCGGTGGTAACGCCGCCGGAGTCGAACGACATGGCCAGCAGCGGACCGTTTCCGCGTTCAATCAAGATGGCTGCCAGGCTGAACAGCAGCATGTAGCCGAACAGGAGGATGCCGGTCAAATCGTAGTGGAACACAATTTTGAGCACCCCCGCCAGTAGCATGAGTCCCACGCCGATGCCTACCGTCCAGATGAGCGTGGTGCCGTTGATGACGGCGGCCACCTGCCCGGCAAGCACCGCCAGGTCCGGTTCTGCAATGGTGATGAGAAGGCCCATGACAAAGCTAACGCCCACGAGGATGCCCAGTTTCTTGGACTTGGTGAGACCCTCGCCTATGTACTGGCCCATGGGCGTCATGGCCATGTCGGCCCCCAGATTAAACAGGCCGATGCCAAAAATCAGGAAAAGGGCCGATACCAGGAAAATCCACAGTTCCTTGGACGTAATGTCTACCCAGGGGGTGATGGAGAGGACGAAAACCAGCAGGATGACGGGGAAGACGGAGACCAGCGCCTCCTTCAGTTTTCCCAGCAAAGCCTGTTTTAGGTCCTGAACAATCTCTTGACTTTCTTTCATGTTACAAAAATAGGGATTATTTCCCGAATTTTCGTTAAGTTTGTGAATCAAATCAGAACTATGTACGATATCGCAATTTTGGGCGGCGGCCCTGCCGGATACGTGGCTGCCGGAAAAGCCGGAGAAGCCGGCCAGTCAGTGCTTTTGATAGAGAAGAACGAGTTGGGCGGCGTATGCCTGAACGAGGGCTGCATCCCCACCAAAACCTTGCTGTACAGTGCCAAGGTGCTGGATACGGCCCGCCATGCAGACCGCTATGGAGTAACGGTGCCGGAAGCTGCCATCGACTTTGGTGCCATTTTTAAACGCAAGACCAAGGTGGTGAAAAAGCTGGTGGGCGGCGTCAAGGTGCAAATGCGTAACGCGGGTGTGGAAGTGGTCAGCGGCGAAGGCGTCATCACCGGGCGCGGAGCCGATGGCTTCACGCTGCGTTGTAACGAAACGGACTATGAGGCGCGAAACATCCTGGTTTGCACAGGCTCCGAGGCGGTGGTTCCTCCCATTCCGGGGCTCCGGGAAGGGCTGGGCGGCGCCGTTGTCACCAACCGGGAAATCCTTCAGCTCACGGAGCAGCCCGCCTCGCTGGTGGTGATTGGCGGCGGGGTCATTGGCATGGAGTTCGCCAGCTTCTTCAATTCTATTGGCACGCAAGTAACTGTGATAGAGATGCTTCCCAAGATTCTTGGGCCTATGGATGCGGAGCTTAGCGCCCTGCTGCAGGCCCAGTATGAGAAGAAGGGTGTCACCTTCCGCCTGAACTGCAAGGTGGTTGCCGTGGAAGGGAACGAGGTGGTGTATGAGACGCCGGAAGGGGAGACCTGCCGCGTGCAGGGGGACCGGATTCTCGTTTCCGTGGGGCGCAGGGCCCGGCTGCAGGGAATCGGCCTGGAAAATGTGGGGGTAGAGCTGGCGCTGAATCCCGCCGGCAAGCCTTATGGCATCAAGGTGGATGCGCAGATGCGCACGAGTGTGCCCGGCGTCTATGCTGCCGGCGACGTGACCGGCTTCTCCATGCTGGCCCATACCGCCAGCCGGGAAGGGGAGGTGGCTGTGAACACCATCCTGGGCATTGCCGACCAAATGCACTACAATGCCGTTCCGGGCGTGGTGTACACCAACCCGGAGGTGGCGGGCGTGGGCGCATTGGAAGGAGCCCGCACTGTGTCGCTCCCCATGGCTTTTTCCGGCCGCTTTGTGGCGGAGAACGAGCGCGGAGAAGGGCTGTGCAAGGTGGTGCTGGACGCAGAGAATCGGGTGATAGGGGTACACATGCTGGGCAATCCGGCATCGGAACTCATTCATGGCGCGGCCATTGCCATTGAGCAGCACATGAGTGTAGAGCAACTGGAGCGGGTGATTTTCCCGCATCCCACTGTGTCTGAAATTCTGAAGGAAACTGTGACCCGGGCTTAGTCCAGGCGCAGCGTGGCATCGGCCGACTGCGTAACGGCCTCCCGGTGCGAGATAAATAACAGGGTCTTTTTCCCGTGATAACGGCTGTGGAGGTTCTCCAGCAGCCGTTTTTCCGTTTCCGGATCCAGGGACGAGGTACTCTCGTCCAGGATGAGTACGCCGCCCTGACGCAGCAAGGCGCGTGCGATGGCGATCCGCTGGGCCTGGCCCTCGCTAAGGCCGCTGCCAACCTCACCACAAGGCGTTTCCAGCCCCTGCGGAAGGTCCCGGACAAACTGGGCCATGGCGGTGTCAAGGGCCTGGCGGAGGTCTTCTTCCGTAGCGTTGGGCGCAGCCAGAAGGAGGTTGGAGCGGATGGTGCCGCTCAGAAGGGAATTCCCTTGCGGGATGTACATGAAATTGCCCCTTAACGCACCCCCGGCAGGGATATCGTTAATGGTAATTTGTCCTTCCGTGGGCTTCAGCAGCCCCAGGATAAGGCGGATAAGGGTGCTTTTCCCAATGCCGGTAGGGCCGGCGATGGCGGTCATCTGACCGGCGGGGAAGGTATAGGAGAAGTCCTTGAGGACGGGCTCCGAGACGCCCGGATAGCTGTACGTCACGTGGGAGAGGGTGATGGTGGGGGCTCCCGCAAGTATCACCGGTTCTTCCAGGGGTTCTTCTTCCAGTTCCTGGAGGTCCATCAGGCGCTCCACCGAGGTGAGGGCGGTGATGAAGGCGGGAATCTGACGGCCGAAATCGGCAATGGGCCGTTGTACCCGGCCGACGAGTTGCAGGAAGGCGGTCATGGTACCGTAGGTGACGGTGCCCGCACGGATGCCGAAGATGCCCCAAAGAAAGGCGGCGGCGTGGCCGGCCTGGAAGCCAAGGAACATGAGGCCGCGCGCTACTGCGTTGTAATTGAGGCGTTTGCGGGTGTTATCCTCTACGTCGGCCTGGAGCCAGCCGAATTTTTCCAGCACGCGTTCTACGTTGGTGAGGGTGAGGACCAGCACCCGGTGCTGCAGGCTTTCCTGCATGAGCTGCTGGAGTTCGCTCTCACGGGCGCGGATCTTGGCCATGAGCTCCCTGAGTTGCCGGAAGAATAGCTTGGAACCCAGCACGGCGGTGCCCATCAGGATGACGAGCACCCACAGCAGGTTGGGGGCCAGGAAAAGCAGGTACGCGCTGGCGGCAAGGAGCTGGATCACCGTTACCAGAAGGCCGGGAATGCGGTCGCAGATGAGTTCCGCCACCACACGGATATCTTCTTCCAGGCGGTTTACGGTGTCCCCGGAGAGGAAGCGCTCGCGGCCGTCCCATCGGCTTTTCATCACATGGCCGAAGAGGTCTTTGCGCAGGATATTCTGCGTTTTCACCTGGTTGTAGGCATTCCACCAGTTGGCAAAAAGGGAGGTGCCAATCTGCAGCACCAGGATGCCGATAAAGATGCCTACGGCAGGTCCCAGCGGGGCCGGGCTTTCCCCGGTGACAATGTCTACCAGCTTTTTGCTGTAAAAGACGAAGGCCAGCGATATGGCCGCCCCAACGGCGCCCACCGCCACGGTAATGGCCACCCGCCACCTTACGGGGCGGGACAGGGACCAGATGGTCCGGACGCAGGCCTTGAAACTCTTCATGCTAGGCTTCTACCACGCCTTCTTTTACCCAGGTGGCGGTGAGTTTCTCGACATCGGCCGCAGCCTGTTCCCGGCTCACGTCGTATTTGTCCAGTAGGAGGTTCACCAGGTCTTCCGGGGTGAACTCCTTGCCTTCTACCTCTTTCCAAAGGTAGGCGGCGCTCTCGTTCAGGGAGAGCATTTTGTTAAAGTTTACCTGGGCCAGGCCTTCGCCTACCACAATGTACTCTCCGCAGATGGAGCGCAGGATGAATCCTTCTTTGATTTTCATAAGGGTAATCTCCTATAGATGGCTAAAATATATCTTCTAAAGGGCTTCAGGGGGCCTCGCCAGAGGCGGCCGTCGCCGGGTTTGTGCTCTTTCCCATTCCGGATAATGCCTACGACGGTTCCCAGAACATCGTCCGTGGTGCAGCTTTCCGTGCCCACCAGGTTGCCGTCGCCCATCAGGGTAAGCCGGTTTCCATCCTTGCGGATGCAGCGGTGCAGCACGTAGCGGCCGTCCAGGCGGACCAAAAGCATGTCTCCCACGTTGACATCGGCCATTTTGTGCAGCCTTACGGCGTCTTTTCCGCCGCGGATGAACGGCAGCATGCTGCTTCCCAGGGGCGTGAACGTGACGTCGCGTCCTTCCAGCATGAGCGCTGCGGCTTCTTCCAGCAGGATCTCGTTGGCAACGGTGCGTTTATCCATGGACAGTCTTGTGACAAAGTTCTGCTGCGGCCTGGTCCGGCAGGCAGTCCAGCACGTAGCAGGGGAGTACACCCACCAGACCTTCCAGGGTGGCGTGCCAGCCTTCCGCCAGCGTTTTGAACGGACGGAAACTGGAGGCCGATGCCATCAGGGAGGCATAGGCCTGCACGGGCGGCAGTTTCTCTATTTTGTTGAAGGGCGCCTGGCGGATGCGCACCACGGCGCCGGCCGGGAAGTCCAGGTTCTTGTAGCAAGGGGTTTTTCCGCTCCAGGGCGAGCCGAACACGCGGGCGCTGCCGTCCGGCATCAGGCGCAGGATGGGGTTGTCGTCGTTCAGGAGCATAGTTCCCGGTATGTGTTTGAGCCACAGGCTGCTATGGGTGCTTTTTCCGGTGCCGCTCTTACCCAGGAACAGGTAGCCTCTTCCGCCGTTTACCACCACGGACGAATGCATTTCCAGCACCCCTTTACAGGCCGATGAAAACGCATACAGCAGCATGAGGCTGTTATTGATGGCAAAGTGAGTGTCTCCTTCCAGCAGCATGAGCTGCGCCCGGGTGAACGAGGCATTGGTGCGGAGTTCTGCCGCAACCGGCTCCCCGGGCAGGGGGCGCATGCGGAAACGGTAGTTTCCGTCGGAGAGTTTGTCAATGGCAATTTCCGGGAAACCCGGACCGTCCTGGGTGCAGAAGACCGGCGTGGCGCTTACAAGGGGCATGCCGCGGACCACTTCCAGGGTGAACAGGAGATGGCTCTCTTTTTCGCAGCGGAAGGGCGCGAGGTTGGCCATGTCCGGTACAGGACCGTCCAGGCGGAAGCACAGGCCGGCGACTTTATAATAACTTGATACAGTTTGCGTTTCCATGCTACAAAACTACTGCTTTTTTGCCTTGGAATCAATAGCTTTCTGAAACATCTGCACCAGTTGGTCCACTGATTTCCGGATGTCGTACTCCTCCATGTGCATGACGTATTTCTTGCCCATTTCCCAGCGTTCCTTGGGGTGGGAGAGCCAGTAGTCGATGCGTTGGGCGAGGGCCTCCGGATTCTGCTCCGGGAACACGCTGCGGCGGTCCAGGGCAAACTGGGAGGTGCCGCTGTATCGGCCCTGGGCAATGACGGGAACGGCACCCTGTTGCATGGCTTCCATAATGGAGAGGCCTTCTACCTCGATGGTGGCGCAGTGGATGCACAGGTCGGCCTGGGCAGCAAGCTGGCGCAGGCCGTCACGGTTTTCGAAGCTGATGATGGGGTCATAGGCCAGCACGCCGTCCTTGTACAGTTTGTGGGCCATGCGCTTGATTCTCCGGGTGGAGGGCCCCAGGCCGGCGAAATGCAGTTGGATGCGTTTGGCGAATTTGCTGTGTTTCATGGCTTCCAGCAGCGTAGGCTGGTCTTTTTCACGGGAAAGGCGGCCAATATAGACTACATGCAGCGGGCGGGAAGGGTCCTCATAGTTTTCCGGAGGGGTTTCCGGGCGGATGCACGGATCCGGAACAAGGCCGTTGGAGATGACCTCGCACCGGGCTTTGATATGATAGCGGCGCAGGCGGTCCAGGACATTTTCCGTAGGGCACTGTACATAGTCGCAGTGATTGAAGGTAAGGTCCCGCCAGGCGGTCAGGATTTTCCAGTTCAGTCGTTTCCAGTGCACCAGCGGCCCCAGGGAATTGGTGATGTTCTCCGGATGCAGGTGGTAGGTGCCCGTGACGGGCTTGCCCAGCCGCTCGCAGATTTTAATCATGCGGTCCTCAATCACAAAAGGCTCTTCCAGGTGGATGACATCGGCCCACCGGGCGGCCTCTTCCATCAGGGGCAGGTTGCTCTGGGCAAAGACATAGCCCTGGGCCCGGATAATGGGCTGGACGATGGGAAACTTGTAGTCCTCCAGCGGGTAATCCGGCTTCACGGAAGGGTCTTTGTGGTTGGGCCCGGACATAATCCGGACCTCATGTCCGGCCTTTCGAAGGTATTCCACCGTGCGGCGGGCCGATGCGGCCAGTCCGTTGCCTGTGATGAAAAAGTTATTTAAGACGAAGAGAATCTTCATAGTTATTGGTCTTTAAAGACGCGCTGGAGCATGTCCCGGTATTCGTCAATCCAGCCGTCCGGCCAGTCGTGGCCGCCGGGATAGAGAATGTACTCGTGCGCGTAGTTTCGCTCTTCCAGCAGTTCGTGAAAACTGGTAGTGGAAGGCCGCATCATGTCTTTTTTGCCGGCATACAGGTAATAGCCCTTGGGCGGGTCCTGGAACTGTACCTTGAGTTTGCGGTACATCCCGGAGTAAAAACGCCGACGGTAGGAACAGGGGGCGCTCATGCACCAGGTGTAGGGGGAGAAAGCGCCAATGTAGTCAAAGCTGTCCGGGTGGTTTAAGGATATCCAGATGCTTTGCCAGCCGCCGATGGACAGGCCCGCAATGGCGCGGTGGGCCTTGTCCGGAATGGTGCGGTACAGGCTGTCTACTGTGCCCACAACGTCGTGCATGAAGGCGGTTTCTACGACACCGTTTACCTCCAGGATGGACTCGAAGGCGTCTTTGAACCGGGAATCGTCAAAGTCGCGGTCGCTGTTGTACTGGTTCATGTTGGGCATAACCACAATACAGGGAGTGGCCAGGCCATTGCGGAAGAGGCTGTCCGTGGTTTCATAGACAAAGCCTTTCTTGACCCAGGAAGTTTCATAGCCGCGGGCCCCGTGCAGGAGGTAAAACACAGGATATCGCCGCTGGTTTTCATAGTAGTCTTTAGGAAGGTACACGAGCATGCGGCGGCGGGTGGGCCCCGGCACACTGCAGTCGTAGAACACCTCCTCTATAATGCCCTCCTGCGCATATCCTGTTTTTTGGGCAGGTCCTGCATGATATGAGGGGGCATTACGAAATCTCACTACGCCGCAGGACGACATAGTGAGAAATAAAGCTAAATAAATGATAGGTAGGACTTTCCGCATTACTCCGCTTCGGGAGCCATGGTGGTGTAGACGTTGGTTACGTCTTCATCGTCCTCCAGGAGGCTGGTGAGTTTCTCCAGCGTGGCTCGTTGTTCAGGGGTTACTTCCTTCAGGTCAACGTTGGGGATTTGTTCGAAGCCGCCGGAAACCAGCTCATAGCCTTTTTCCTCGATGTATTTCTGGATTTGGCCGTAAGCGGTGTAGTCTCCGTAAATGGAAATTTCCACGTGCACGTTCTCGTCTTCGTCTTCCACTTCCTGCTTGAACACTTCTTCTGCGCCAAAGTCAATGAGCTCCAGCTCCAACTCCTCTACGTCGATGGGCTTGGCCGGGTCCTCCTTGATGCGGAACACGCATTTGTGGTCGAACATGAAAGCCACGGAACCGCTGGTCTGCAGGGAGCCGCCGCACTTGGTGAAGTAGCTGCGGACATTGGCCACGGTACGGGTGTTGTTGTCCGTCGCGGCCTCTACCAGGTAGGCGATACCGAAGGGGCCGAAACCTTCATAGACAATCTCTTTGAAGTCGCCGGTCTTGGCCTCGGTGGCCTTCTTGATGGCACGTTCGATGTTTTCCTTGGGCATCTGCTCACTCTTGGCCTCTGCGATGAGGGCGCGGAGACGGGGGTTGCCGGTCACTTCCGCACCGCCCTGCTTGACGGCGATGGTGATTTCCTTTCCCAGTTTGGTGAAGGTTTTGGCCATGTGGCCCCAACGCTTCATTTTGCGTTCCTTGCGGAATTCAAAAGCTCTTCCCATAATTATTCGGCGATTTCGATGCGAGAAATATACTTGTCAATTTCCATGGCCTCGGGAGCGTTGCCCCACTTGTCCTTGATTTCCTTGTAGAAGGAGAGGGCCTGGGCTTTGTCGCCGGCCTCTTCCGCTACAATACCGGCTTTCAGGAGGTAAGCGGCGGCCAGGGCGTTGCCTGTGGTCTTGGCGGCCTTCTGGTAGTAAGAAATGGCGTTTTTGTAGTCCTGGAGCTCGGTGTAGGCGTCGCCGATGCAGGCTTCTGCGCGGGCTTTCAGGATGGGATCCTTGCCGTCGTACTTTTTGAGCTGGTCAATAGCGCCCTGGAAGTCACCGGTCTGGAGGGCGGCCACGCCGGCGTACATGTACACGGCTTCACCGGCCTTGGAGCCATACTGGTCGATAATGTCCAGCAGGCCCGGGTCGTTGTCGTCCCCGTTGAGGGCCAGTTCATACTCACCGGCAAGGAACCAGCGCTCTGCCTGGGCCATTTGATCGGTGGCCTGCTGCTTCTTGGGCTGCAGGATGAAACGGTTGTAGGCCAGGACGGCCAGGGCTACGATGAGGACGGCCAGGATGCAGCCGTACATCATGTTGCCATACTTCTTGAAGAATTCTTCGGTCTTGGAAACAGCTTCCTGCATATTCTGCTGACGGAGCTCTTCCTCTTTCTTTGTTACTTTTGCCATACTATTTTGTTGTTTTTACTTATCGTTTGACTTGCAATTAGCCCGCAAATTTACGAAAAATATTATATATTTGCAATTGATTATTGCGCTCATCTATGCCCAGCTTAAAGAAAATAGTAGTACAGGATTTCCGGAACATTTCTTTCCAGGAACTTTCGTTCAGCCCCAATGTCAACTGTATCAGCGGAAACAATGGGGAGGGGAAGACCAATCTACTGGATGCCATCTATTATTTGTCCATGACCAAAAGTGCCTTTTCGGCCCCGGATGCGGCCAATTTCCGCTACGGAACGGCCGGCTTCACGCTTGGCGGCACCTATGCCATGGAGAACGGCCTGGAGTCGCGTTTTGCCTTGCAGGTAACCAGGGAAGGGAAAAAGTTGGTCCGGGACGACAAACCTTACTCGCGTATGGGTGAGCACATCGGGGTGCTCCCGCTGGTCATGGTCTCGCCCGGGGATATTGCCCTGGTGAGCGAATCCGGAGAGGAGCGCAGGCGCCTTTCCAACGCGGTGCTTTCGCAGATGGACCGGGAGTATCTTGCGGCCATCCAGGCCTATGGACGTCTCCTGGCCCAGCGCAACAAAATCCTCAAAGACCCCCTGCCGGACGCTTCGCTGCTCTCGGTGCTGGATGAGCGGATGGCTGCACCGGCAGCAGCCGTACACGCTGCCCGTACCCGTTTGGCCACGGACCTGCAGCCCGTTGTAGCGGAGTATTACAAACTCATTTCCGGAGGTGGGGAAGAGGTTGCTATTGAGTACAAATCGGACCTGTTTAATGGTTCATTGCCAGATGTTTTCGCTGCTCACCGGGAGCAGGACTTCAGGTTGCGCTACACCGCCTCCGGTATCCAGCGTGACGATTTTCTGTTCACCATGAACGGCCATCCCATCCGCCGCGCCGGCTCACAGGGGCAGCAGAAATCGTTCCTGGTGTCGCTCAAGTTTGCGCAGTATGAAGTCATGAAACGCTCGTACGGTTTCGCGCCCATGCTGCTGCTGGACGATGTCTTTGACAAACTGGACCTCAAGCGTATCGCCAATCTTATCGGCATGGTGGCCGGCCAGGATTTCGGCCAAATCTTTATTACGGATACGGACGCCGCGCGCCTTTCCGGCATTGTGGACCGCATCACCGAGGACCGGGCCTATTTCACCGCTTCCGCCGGCACTTTTACTCGTTTGTAAGCCATGGCAGTAAAGATTCACAGGAAAGAAGCCGTGGGCATGGAAGAAATTGTCCGGCAGTACATTCAGTCCATGAAACTCTCCACCGGGCTCAATACCCAGCGGGTCTTCGCCGCCTGGGACGCCTGCTCCGGCGCCGCCCCCTTCACCCTCAAGCGCTTTTTCCGTGGCGGCAAGCTTTACATTACCCTCAATTCCTCCGTCATCCGTAACCAGCTTTACTTCCAGCGGGACGTTCTCATTGAGAAAATGAACGCCTTCCTCTCCACGGACGAGCTTTTCACCACGGATAACCGCACCGCCTCCTTTGTTCAGGAGCTTATTCTCAAATAATCTGCGTCCTAACGTGCGTAATTTGCAGGGCTACCGGACGGCGTAAACCATCCTTTGGAAGTCTATGCCCAGGACCTTGCGACGTTCTTCGGAAACAAAGCCATAGGATTCGTAAAGCCGGATAAGGTGAGGCATGGTGACATCGGCCACCAGTCCTATCTGCTTGTATCCCAGGCCGATCCCTTTTCGGATGCCGTCCTCGATGAGCAGGCGGCCGATGCCCTGATGCCGGAACGCGGGCGCAACGGCCAGCGAGTCCAGGTAATACTCGCCGGGGCCGGTCTCCTGCTCGGATTCAGCATCCAGTCTCAGAAGGTCCGGCCATAGCTCCACAAAGGTCTTGTGACGGAGGCCGCGGTACAGCTCTCCCGGGTAGGAAAGGAGTGCTCCGGCAGCCACGCCATCCACTTCCGCAATACGGGCGAACTTATAGGTATACAGAAGGTCTTCGCGCTTAATGCATTCATTCAGAAGTCGATAGACTTCCTTGTCTATGGGACCTTCCGGCTCGAAGTCATAGAGGTGGAATCCTGCCAGGATGCACTGTGCAAGGAAAGGGGCGTCGGAGGGTAGGGCGTCGCGAACGATAGGTTGTGTAATGGTCATGGGGTTGTCGTTTTCACGCGGTCTGTATTAATTGGGACAAAGATACGATTTTCCGGAAGAAAAAGCCTTTTTCTGATGGGCAGATTTCGTATATTTGCAGAAACAATTAAGTTTAAACGACAATGAATAAGCCTGTTTCGATAGCCCTCCTGGCTCTGGTTACGTTCGCCGTGCCCGCTTTGAGCAGCTTTGCTCAAAGCTCCAAGTCTTTCACAACCCTTAAGGAACTTCCTATCACCAGCGTGAAGAACCAATATCGCAGCGGCACTTGCTGGGACTATGCTACGCTGGGCTATTTCGAGAGCGAAATTCTCCGGAAGACCGGTAAGACCTATGACCTCTGCGAGATGTTCGTGGTAAACAAGGATTATATGGACTGCGCTACGCACTATGTCCGGATGCACGGATACAGCCAAATCTCCGAGGGCGGTTCCTGTGACGACGTAGCCGATGTCATCCGCCGGCACGGCATCTGCCCGGAGGAGGCCATGCCCCGGCCGGGTTCCCTGGTGGGAGAGCCGTATGCCAATTTCAAGGTATTCTTCCCGGAACTGGAGAAGACGGTCATAGCGGTTATCTGGAACGAAGGCAAGCCCGAACTGAACCGTTTCACCACGGAGGAGCAGGCTCCGCTGCGGAATAAGCGGCCCGCCGAGAACTGGCAGGAGGGCGTGCAGGCGGTCATCGACAAGTATGTGGGGAAATGCCCGGAAACGTTTGACTATGAGGGAAAAACGTACACGCCCAAGTCCTTTGCGGAGCAGCTGGGGCTCAATATGGACGATTATGTGAGCCTCACCAGCTACACGCATCATCCCTTTGATGAGTGGTTCATCCTGGAGGCTCCTTACAAATGGCGCCTCAAGCCCAGTTACAACATCCCCATTGAGCAGCTGATGGCGGCGCTGGACCGGGCCATCGACAAAGGCTACACCGTGGCCTGGGGCGGGGATGTGTCCGGCAGCAACTTCATGAGAAAAGACTGTACTGCGCAGCTTCCGGAGGGCGTTGTGCCGTCGCAGGAGCTGCGCCAGCAGCAGTGGGATAGCTGGGAGTTCACCTACGACCACGTGATGCTCATCTATGGCAAGGCCGTGGACGAGGCCGGGAAGCCATACTACCTGGTAAAGAACTCCTGGGGGGAGAGCGGCCCTTACAAGGGCATCTGGTACATGTCCCGCGACTATATTGCCTTAAACACCACCTACATTTACCTGAACCGCGAAGCGCTGGATAGTAAACTCAGAAAACGGATCTCCCGGTAACCCATGAAAGCATTAGTACTCGGCGCAACGGGCGCCATCGGAAGTGATTTGCTGGAGCAGCTGCTCCAGGACGACAATTTCGACCGCGTGGACATCTTCGTCCGCCGGGAAGTGAAGAGTTCATCGGCCAAACTCGTGGTCCACGTAGTGGATTTCGGTCATCCGGAGCAATGGGCGACGCAGCTCAGCGGAGATGTCCTGTTCTCCACGCTTGGCACCACCATCCGGGCCGCCGGTAGCCGGGAGGCGCAGTGGAAGGTGGATTATACCTATCAGTACAATGCGGCGAAATCGGCCCGGGAGAATGGCGTGCCCGTGTATGTGCTCGTGTCCTCCGTGGGCGCCAATGCCAAGTCCAAAGTCTTCTATACCAAGATGAAAGGCGCCCTTGACGATGCCGTGCAGGCGCTGGGCTTTCCCGGCTGCTTCATCCTTCGTCCGCCGTCCCTGGTCCGGAAGGGGAGTGACCGTTTTGGCGAGAAGGCCGGCATCGTTGCCCTCAAGGCCTTGAATGCCATTGGCCTTATGAGAAACTTTACTCCCATGCCCACCGAAGCCGTTGCCGCTGCCATGATCCGCCTCGCCAAGAGTGGTCGCCAAGGCACCGAAATCATTGATTCTCAAGATATCCTATCTGCCGCGATTGCGCTCCAACGTGCGTAGAAGGCCGATTATTTGCAATCGCGGCCAGGAAAAAGGCCCTTTTGGGAAAAAACGTTGCCGCGATTGCATCTGCATCCACCTGGAAAGGGGATTTTCTGCAATCGCGGCACTTTGTGGAGGTGAGCGGACTCGAACCGCTGTCCAAACGTCGCACCAGGCGGCTTTCTACATGCTTATCCTTCCTTTGGTTTTCGAGGCAAGCCTGCCGGACGGCGGGCGAACTTACCCTTAGCCTTTAAGTCTTAGCCGGATTTAGAGGCGTCCTCCGGAGCAGCCCCAAATGAATGATACCCCTTGAGGGGCCCTTAAGAGGCGGAAGGGCCGAGGGATACTCGTCGGCCTCGCAGCCTTGGCGAGGCGGATTAAGCTAATTGGACTTGGCCGAATTAGGCAGCGAGTGCATAGTTGTTGTTGGCAACTGATTTTTTGGAATCTGCGTTTTACGGGACAGGTTCCGAGGCCCGACATGCTTACCGTCCAGCATCAGCGCTGTCAAAACCAAAACACCCCCGCTAGACGTGGAGGCAAAGATACGAATTTTTTATTAACTTTGTGCTTGTGAGGAAGATTCTCATACTAACTGTTGTGGCCCTTTCGGTGTTTTCCTGTGCATCCGTGAGGCGGGCTACTCCCATTGCTGCAGAGGATATCAAGACGTATCCCACCTCCAAAGCTGAAGAAAAAAAGGTGGAAAAGAAGGTGAATGAAGCCTCGGCCGATATTCAAAAACCGGCCCCGCAAGAGCCTAAGGCCAGGAAAGAGGTGGCTAAACCGCTGTCCCAGCAGGTGATAGATTATGCGCGCACCTATACGGGCGTCCCGTACAAATTGGGCGCGGCCGGCCCCAAGCAGTTTGACTGCTCCCACTTCACGACGCACGTTTTCAAGCACTTTGGCTACACTCTTACGCCTTATACCGTAACCCAGTTCACGGAAGGCCGGCCTGTGGAATCTTACGGAGACCTACGTCAAGGAGACCTTGTGTTCTTTGGCAAACGGGGCAGTGTCCGCAATATCGGCCATGTGGGTATTGTGGTGTCTGTCAATGAGGAAAACGGCAGCTTCAATTTCATTCACGCCTCCGTATCCAAGGGCGTTACGGAAGACAATTCCAACCACCCTTATTATATGATGCGCTATATCGGCGCACGGCGTGTTCTTCCGGACAAATAATTTCAACTTTTTTTCCGGGGGTTAAAAGGTTTAGCAGTAATACGATATCGGGATTTGTTAAATACAAATTCCTGGTTTTCAGTTGTATTCCGCTTTTCGTTCTCAGTCTTTCTTCTTAACTTAGTAGAAAAAAAAGACAGATTATGAGACGAACTATTTTCCTGACTGCCCTGGCCCTTTTCCCCTTCCTTCCGGGCTGTGGGGACAAACTCAATCCTCCCGTAGAAGACCTTCCGGCTTCCGATTTTCAGTATGTCGTGAAAGAGCAGCGGCAACTGAAAGACTTTACCTGGGAAGACCAGGGTGGGGGAGTCCTCTCCAACGGCGAGGAATCCATTTGCCAGCTCTATGTAACGGCCTACAAT
>DEKS01000029.1 GCA_002354005.1 Bacteroidales bacterium UBA2716 | reverse complement strand
CGTAGGGGCCGGGGAGAGATTTCTCGACTCCGCCTTCGGCTCCGCTCGAAACGACAGAAGCGGGTGCAGTTTTTTTGTCATTTCGACCGAGCGAAGCGAGTGGAGAAATCTCTTTAAATGATGGACTTAACGGCGGCACGCATACCCTTTTCCTGAATGAGGGCAAGGTCCTTGGTGAGGAGCTCGGTGAGACCGGAAATCCGGTTCAGGTCTTCGCCCCAGATGAACTCGTCGGCAAGAACACCCTTGGCCACCTTGGCCACGTCGCCGGTAGCCCAGAGCTCCTTCAGGAGTTCCATAATCTTGGGATCATCGTTCGGGACAATCTCGTCCTCGCCGCGTTTGCCGCCCTTGTAGTAGGTGCAAATGCCGGCCAGGCCCAGTACCAGGCCCTGCGGCAGTTCGCCCTTGCGCTCCAGGTAGGTCTTGAGACCGGGCAGGTCGCGGGTCTTGAATTTGGGGAAGCTGTTGAGCATGATGGATGTGACAAAGTGCTTCACGAACGGGTTGCGGAAGCGCTCCATTACGTCGTTGGCGAACTTCACCAGTTCCTCCTTCGGAAGGTTCAGGGTGGGCAGAAGCTCGTCGTACATCACCTTCTTCACGAACTGGCCAATCTCAGGGTCTTCGCAGCACTCCTTCACGGTGTTCAGGCCGCTCAGGTAGCCAACGGGGCTCAGCACGGTATGCGGACCGTTCAGCAGGGTCACCTTTCTCTCGTGGTAAGGGGCCTCGGACGGGACGAAGAGCACGTTCAGGCCGGCTTTATCGGCAGGGAACTCGGCGGCAATCTCCTTGGGAGCCTCAATCACCCACAGGTGGAAAATCTCGGCCTTATCCAGCAGATGGTCGTCGTAACCGGCACGCTCGCACAGCTGGGCGGCGGTGTCACGCGGATAACCCGGGACGATACGGTCTACCAGGGTGCTGTACACGCCGCAGGCGTTCTCGAACCAGGCACTGAATTCGGCACCCAGGTTCCACAGCTCGATATACTGGCGGATGCACTCCTTCAGGTGCTTGCCGTTCTCGAAGATGAGCTCGCAAGGGAAGATGATGAGGCCCTTGTCCTTGGCGCCCTTGAAGTACTGGAAACGGTGATACAGGAGCTGGGTGAGCTTTCCGGGATAGCTGCTGGCGGGTTTGTCCTCCAGTTTGCAAGCCGGGTCAAAGGCGATACCGGCCTCCGTGGTGTTGGAAATCACAAAGCGGATTTCCGGCTGCTCAGCCAGGGCCAGGTAGGCGCCAAAGTCCTCGTACGGGTTCAGGCCGCGGGAGATGACGTCAATCAAGTCCACGCTATCCACGGGCTGACCGTTCTGCAGACCCTGCAGATTCAGGTGGTACAGGCCATCCTGCTCGTTGAGCCAGCTTACCATGCCTTTCTCGATGGGCTGGACCACTACTACGGAACCGTTGAAGTCCGTCTTCTGGTTGGTCTTCCAGATAATCCACTCGATGAATGCGCGGAGGAAGTTTCCCTCGCCAAACTGAATCACCTTCTCGGTGTACTGTTTTGCCTGCGGTGCAGACGTGCGGTTTAGTCTTTCCATAAAATGTTATTATTAGTTGATAAGATTTCTCGACTTCGCTCGAAATGACAATTATTCCGTTTCTGTTACTTTCACCAGAATCAGCGCCTGTTCGCCGGATTTCTGCTTGATGGTGTACGTGGTGCCCTTCTCCAGGGTGAGCACGCCACTGTCGGCATAGGTCTCATGCGGGGTATCAAACTCCTGCGCAGTGCCTCCGTCAGGGATAATCTGCATCTTGGCGGTACCGTCGGCCTTACGGCGGGCGAAATAGAATTGCACGGAGGTATTGAGCATAGAGGATGTGGTAAATATCACGCTCCCCTTGCTGTCCATCTTGAGACCGTAGGCATAAGTAGTTCCATCAATGGTGAAGGAGCCACTGTAGTCCTTGGAAAAGTCGGCGATGCTCTCAGAGTGCGTGAAGTAGGTATCGTCCACAATCTTCTTGTCCGCGCCCACATACAGGAGATGGGTGCCGGGCGTTCCGGGTTCATCGCCGGGATTGTCGCCTGGCTCATCCCCGCTGCCGGGATCCGGGTCCACGGGATTGTCGTCGGTACCGTTAAAGTCGGTGATGCCGCCATTGTCCACCGGAACAGGAGCGGAAGCGAAGCCTTCCAGCTTGCCGTAACCGGCGCCTGCCTTCACCACGGACGGAACGTCCTCAGCGGCCGTAACCGTGTAGCTGTAAGCAGGTTTGAAGTCGGCATAGGTCAGTTCTGCGCCGGCGGTTCCGCCGTACTTGGTGTACTTGACGTTGCTCAGCGGGTACGGGCTCTTGGCCTTGGCGGGCTTGTTCACATACACGTTCTGGGTGGGATAGAGGTAACCGGCCACGCTGCCCTGGAGGTTGGACACGCCACCGTCCTTGGCAGGATAGGTGCAAATGTCGGTGGGCAGCTGAACGGCGTCAAAATAGTTGTATTCCACCAACACCTTGGCGCCATAGGCCGAGCCTACGCCGTAGGTAGTGTTGCCGTCAAAGAGGTTGTTGTACACATGCACCGTACCAAAACGCACACGCGGGTGACGGCTGCTGGAGCCCTCGAACCAGTTGTGGTGGAAGGTGGCGGTAATGGCCACGTCGCCGCTCTGGCTGTTGGAGTGGCCTACCAGGCAGCTCTTCTGGGTCTTGATGTACCGGCACCAGCTTACGGTCACGTTCTTGGAGCC
>DEKS01000143.1 GCA_002354005.1 Bacteroidales bacterium UBA2716 | reverse complement strand
TACTTCATGTGCGGTCCGCCCATGATGACCAAGTGCGTATGCGACCTCCTGGACAGCCTGGGTGTTGCCCCCGAGAGCATCCTCTTCGATAACTTCGGCGGTTAACCGTTCCGTAAAAATCGGTTGAAAAAGATTTTTTTCTACCGATTCGCATTAAGAAAAAGTGTTGTTTCACGAAAAAACATGTGAAACAACACTTTCTTTTTACCGATGCTTGGAAGTGTGCCCGGGCCTGTTGTAGCTTTGCCGGCAACATAAAACAACACGTCATCATGACACGAAGCGAAAAAACAGGCCGGACTCTCAATCGACACTACCTTTCATCTTCACTGCGCCCTTCCGCGTGCCGCGCCTCTGCGACAATGCTGGCTGCATTCCTGCAGCTGCCGGCCTTTTTTTCCTCGTGTAGCTCACACGCCTACACGCCTGATACGGCGCCTGTATATACCACGATTCAATGGACCAAAACGCCTGCCCCCGAGGCGGTGGACCTCTTTTTCTTTGAGACCCAAGGCAGCCAGCTCCTGGATGCGTATCAGCAAGTTGTGCAGTTGGAACGGGAAAAGCCCGTGTACGGGATGTGCGCCTTGGGAGAAAAATACCTGGTAGCCCTCTCGGGAGCGGCCGGGGAGACCGCCCGCTGGGCCGATATCCGCACGCTGGGGAACTTGCGAAAGCACGTTTTCTCGCTGGCGGAGGAATCGGCCCGGACTCCCCTTCTCTTTGGTCAGGCGCAACTGGAAGCGGGTGCCTCAAGGCGGTGTGTCCTGAACATGCAACCACTGCTCACGGCCATCCGGCTACGCTCCGTCTCCTGCGACTTTCTGGGGCGGCCGTATTTTGGCGAACCTTTTTTTCTTACCCAAATCTTTCTGACATACGCCGGCTCCGAGTACCGTCCGCTGGAAGGAGGAGACGGAGAGCCGGTGTCGTGGGTGAACCCGGGGTACCTGGACACGGTGGCCCTGCGCGCATTCAAAGAGCCCTCCCTGCTATGGCAGAAGGGGCCGGGAGAGGTAAGCTGGACGCCGGTGTACACGGAGCAAACCTTCTACTGCTATCCCGGCAGCCGGACCCGACTGGTACTGGAGGCCCGGTACGATACCCTCACCTGCTACTATCCCATTCCCTTGCCGCAGCTGGTGGCGGGAACCTGTCTGGAAATGGATGTCACCCTCACACGGCTGGGGGCGTCGGACCCGGATTTTCCCACTGTGAGCGGGGCGGTTTCCCTTCACACCCAACGGATTCCCTGGGAAATGCGGGAACCGGTAACTGTCACCTATTGAGCCATGAAACCATACCTTCTTTATCTATTCTTCCTATTGTTCGTTTTGGTCGGATGCACGCGTGCAGATCTCTCCACAATCTCTGTCAGCTTTTCCTTACTACCTGAGAGCAATTCCCCCACGCGTGCAAACGACCCCGACGAAGACCGCATCGCAGACTACAACCTGTTCATTTTCAACGCATACGGGCTGCTGGAAGAAAAGGTGTATGTTTCCTCCAGGCAACTGGAAACAGAGGACGGCGTGGTTACCCACCATACAAGGCTCATGCAAAATGTACCCTACACCATCCTGGCCGCGGCCAATCTGGGCTACGAACTCCCCTGCCGCACTCTGGCGGAGGCCAAGGCCTATCGCTACCACATGGCCTACCCGGACGAGTTCACGCCAGGCATACCCATGGCGGTTGTCCTGGATAACGTCCGGGTGGGTGAAGACGGGCACTTTCCCCTGCCCCTGAAGCGGCTGATGGCGCGCGTGGACCTCAGGATAGACCGGACCGGCCTGGACCCGGACGTTCATTTTACGGTACGCAGCGTCCAGATTGGCGGCTGCCCCTCTTCCGTTCAGCTGTTCAACGTACAAAGCAAGGCGGAATCCCGGGAACACATCTTCCGGGAAGGCTTTGTGAAAAGCTGGCGGGAAGTGGATGCGCTGAATAGAGAGGTGAGCCTGGGAATGAGCGGTACCTGTCCCTTTTACCTCCTGGAAAACTGCCAGGGAGACCTGCTGGAAAGCGTCACCACCGACCAAGGGAAGGTGTTCCAAAACAGCCTATACCAGGAGGTTTGTTCCTACATCGAGATTAAGGCCGACTACCGCTCCCCGCTCTGGAACAGCCGCAGCGACAGCTTCCTCATCTACCGCTTCTACCTGGGCGAGAACCTGAACAACTTTGACGTGGTGCGGAATGCGTGCTACCAGGTAACCGTGCGGCCGGAAGGCGACGGCCTGAGGGAAGACAGCTGGCGGGTGGACAAAAGCGGCCTGGAGCCAGCAGAAAAAGCCTTTATCCTGCATCCGGCGGCCTACAATGAGTGCCGGAGCGGCGAAGATTTTCACCTCTGGTGCGAAGTGCGTCCCGCCGGAACGCCCATGACCATTGACCCGCTGGCCCATGATACGGATCCGCGGGTACAGGAAGTATTTGATTATACGATAGATGCTGACGGCTATGGCCTCACCCTGCATACCAAGAAGGGCGGTTCCGCCGTAGTGTATTTCAAAGCCGGTCCGCCGGTGAACCGGGATACCCTGGCCATGGTGGTCGTGGACCCGTAACTCAGTGCTTTTTGAGCCACCGCTTAACCTTGAACAAGCGGTAGCGGTACTTGAGGGAAGACATGGCGCTGCCTGGTACCTGCATCACCTCTTCCCTCAGGAAGGGAAATTCCCCAAAAATGGAAGGGGAAAAGCAGATAGCTTTCCATCCGCAATAGGCATACAAATAAGGCAGAAAACGGTCGATGGGGCTCTTCCTTCCCCGCCAGTAGGCAATGAGCTGCAGGAAATTACGGGCCGATGCCGCATCCCGCTCTGCCTTCTGCACATTGGAAATAGAAGATCTACGGTCCCTCCTGTAATGGTAGAGCGGCTGCGGGACCCGCACGCAGGTATGGGCATAGAGGAACACCTGTGCAAGCAGTACCATATCCTCGTGCATGCCGATGGTGGGGAAAAACAATTCCTGCCGGAAAAGGCTCCGGCGAATGAGTTTATTCCACACATAGGCACCGGCATGGAAACACATGAAAGCATCTGCATACGCCTGGCAATCGGCATAGGCACGCACTTTTTTTTCCTTCCGGTGCCCGTCTTCATACTCATGATAAGCATAACAATAGGCCACGTCGGCCTGTGCGCCTTCAATGGCTTTGAGGAGTTCCTCCACCATGTTTTCTTCCAGCCAGTCATCGGAATCTACATGCAAGACATAGATACCCGAGGCCGCTTTGAGCCCGGTCAGACGGGCCTGGGGCAAGCCGCCATTTTCTTTACGAATCACCTGTACCCTGCGCTCCGGATACCGGGCCAGCACCCCTTGTAATACAGAGAGCGAACCATCCTTGCACCCGTCGTCCACAAAAATGAACTCGCAATCTTGCCAGGCCGTTTGCCGAAGGAGTGATTCGGCACACCGCCCTATGTAAGGTTCCACCCCGTAAAACGGGACGATTACCGATACTTTTACCTGAGACATAGCCATAGTTTAAGGATAAGTTGTTGTATGAGCAAAACGCGACGACGGGGCATCAGGGGCAGTTTCCGGGCCTTTTCCTTCAGGAAAGGATAGTCGGTGAACAGGCTGCGGTCCATTGAATATCCCACCCAGGCAGCGCGAAGAAAGAGCTCGTTCTCCAGCCCCGTTACAGGGGAATCGGCCTGCCCGGCAAAAGCGCAGTAGAAGTCCATCATGTTGCGGGCGCTGCGGGAACGGCGTACAGCTTTTTTTACCCGTGTGGCACTGCCCCGGTTGGTGCGGTCGTAATGATATAGGCCTTCCTTGAGTTGCACCACCTTCCGGGCCCTATAGAGCGCCTGCGTGCAGAACACCAGGTCTTCGTGCATGGAATAGACCGGATAGAAAAGGCCCTCACAGAGGCCTCTGCGCCAGAATTTATTCCATACGTAACCATACGCGCCGTCATTGTACAGGCGCCGGCGGAAAAGGCCGGTATCGGCAATGGAACTGGCTTTCTCGCTATCCAGTTTGCTGCGCCTGGCGTACTCCTTCCAGAAATCGAACACCACGACGTCGGCCTGCGTAGCCTGTGCATAAGCCACCAGTTTCTCAATGGCGCAGGTCTCCAGCCAATCATCGGAGTCCACCATGAGCACATATTCCCCTCTTGCCGCTTCCAGGCCGGTTTTTCTTGCCAGCGACTGCCCCTCGTTGGGCTTGGAGAGGATTTGGACGCGCTGAGCCACGGCCGGATATTCCGACAAAACTTCCTTGAGTACAGCTACGGAACGGTCCGGCGAGCTGTCGTCCACAAAGAGGAACTCCACCTCCGGGTAAGTCTGTGCAAAAAGGCTCCGAGCGCAGCGGGAGATGTACGCCTCCACACCATAAACGGGCACAATGACGGAAACAAGCGGCTGCATCAGAATAGATTTTGGAAACGGTTAGGAATACGGACCACAATTTTAAGCCCCAGCATGCCCGGTTTGTTCCAGGCATAGGGCGGACGGAAAAGGGCTTGCAGGCGGCGAGCCAGCCGGGTCCAACGGTCAAAATTGCGGGCCTTGAGTTCCGTCACCA
>DEKS01000102.1:343-2575 GCA_002354005.1 Bacteroidales bacterium UBA2716 | reverse complement strand
CATTGGGGCTGGTTCGTAAGTGGTTGATACACAGCAAAATGCGTATAATCCTCGGCGCAAAAGGAGCCGAGGATTTTTAGTAAGCAGCTGATAATCAGATGGTTGCCGGCCAGACCGCGAATAGATGCCCGGTCGGGGACGAGCAGGACAGGAAATGGGGCCGGAAACCGCAAGGGCTACTAGTCCAGGGACTGGGAGGTGGCGGTGGCCATGTACACCATGTGGGCGTAATCTTCCGGACTCAGGGAGGCGAACAGGTAGTGCACCGGATCCCGCGGGGCTCCCTTGAACAGCACTTCAAAATGCAGATGGGCGGCGGCGATGGTGCTGGAAATGCCCACCGTGCCAATCTTCTGGCCGCGGCGCACGCGCATGCCGCGGGATACATTCATATCGGCCAATAAGCAATAGCGGGTGGTGTACCCGTTTCCATGATCGATTTCCAGGATATTGCCCAACCCCCGGCGCGAACGGATTACCTGCGACACCGTACCGCTGGCGGCGGCGTACACGGGAGCGCCCTGCGGGGCAATCAGGTCCAGACCGTCGTGCTGCACGGGCCGCTTATACAACGGATTCTGTTTCTGGCCCACCGAGGCGCCCATCTGCACATAGGACATGTCCTTGAGCGGCAGCGTAAGCGGCGGAATACTGTCCCGACGCTCCTCCAAAAGCCGGAAAATGGCGTCAAAATTCTTGTCCACCTGCCGGGCCATGAGCATCGTCCGGCCCGATGCCGATGCCGCCGCCGTCTGGTAGAAACTCTCCGACAGGGAGTCGCTCTCCGCAATAAAGTCCGTCGCTGTCAGGGCATCCAGCGAAGGGGCTTCGGTTTCAAAGAGTTCCCGGTAGATAGCATCGTCTTTGTCCTGCAGGCCCTCCACCACGTCGCCAATCAGCATCTGCTTTTGCTGCATTTGTTTGTATCGGCTCTTGTACAGGCTGTTCTCCTTCATGAGCCGGCGTTCCTCCTCCGTGGAAAACACCAGCGCAAACACAATGTAGCAGGCGATAGACATGGAGAGCGTGGCCACCAGGAACCGCAGGATTCCCAGCACCACAAGTTGCCAGCGTGCGTACCGTTTTTTCATCACTTAGCCGGTTTACGAACCATTTCCATATAGTCCTTGGAGGGCATGTCCAAATCCATATACCAGGCCGGGTTCACGTAATTGCCCCGATAAATCACCTCATAGTGCAGGTGCGGACCGGTGATACGGCCGCTGCGGCCGCTCAGGCCGATACAGTCTCCGCGCCTGACTACCTGCCCTTCCTCCACGTCCAACCGCGACATGTGCGCATAGCGCGTCACATACCCGAAACCATGGTCGATCTTAACGTGCCGGCCATAGCCGCTGTGGTCGTACTTGGCCAGGACTACCACGCCGTCCCCGGTAGCATAAATGGGGTTGCCGGGCGGACAGGCGAAGTCCATGCCCGTATGCCGCTTGGTATACCCCAGGAGAGGATCGGACCGATAGCCGAAAGGACTGCTCATCCGATACGTGGCGGGGTCCGTATTCATGGGCGGAATGGCGGGAATGTGCGAAGCCATGTCGCCGGCGGTCTGCTGCACCGCGGCTACATCGTCAAAGGATTTGGACTGGATGTAGGCCCGTTTTTCCAGCACGTCCAGGCGGCGCGTGATATCCAGCAGGGCTGTGCCTTCCAGTGCCGCATAGCGGTGCTCGCCCCCCAGGCCGGAGCCGCGTACGGCCTGGGGAATCTCGTCCAGGCCATAGACAGACCGATAGATGCGGTTGTCCCGCATTTCCATGAGCGAGAGCAGCTGGTCATAGCGGTCCAGCTGTTTGGACATCTGGTCCATGCGGGTGCTCCAAATGGCGTTCTGGAGCTTGAGGATGGCGGTTTTGGGTAGATCGGCCCCTAAAACGAACACATAGAACCACATGTAGAACAAAAACAGCATGCCCCCTACAATAAAGGACAAGAGCAGCTGCACGCTGCCGAAATGTTTAAGCCTGCCGTTTTTCTCTGAAGGAGCCATATTATGCAAAGATAACAAAAATCCTGCCCAAATGCCAAAATAGGATATTTACAGGAAAAAATGTACCTTTGCGGGTTATTTTGATATGAATATATGACATCTAATGAAATCCGCCAGAAGTATCTGGACTTTTTCGCCTCCAAGGGGCACACGGTAGTGCCCTCGGCCCCCATGGTCATCAAGAATGACCCCACGCTCATGTTCACCAATGCGGGCATGAACCA
>DEKS01000102.1:171-313 GCA_002354005.1 Bacteroidales bacterium UBA2716 | reverse complement strand
TCAAGGACATTTTCCTGGGCAACAGCGCCCCCAAGTTCCCCCGCGCCACGGACTCCCAGAAGTGCCTCCGTGTGAGCGGCAAGCACAACGACCTGGAAGCCGTGGGCCACGACGGCCGGCACCACACCATGTTCGAGATGCT
>DEKS01000102.1:0-122 GCA_002354005.1 Bacteroidales bacterium UBA2716 | reverse complement strand
TTTGGCGACTACTTCAAGGAAGAGGCCATCGATTGGGCCTGGGAGCTGCTCACGGAGGTGTACAAGATTGACAAGACCAAACTGTACGCCACCGTTTTCGAGGGCTCCGAAGAAGACGGCAC
>DEKS01000103.1:23928-26843 GCA_002354005.1 Bacteroidales bacterium UBA2716 | reverse complement strand
GGTGCAGGTCGTCATAATAAATGACCTGGCCCAGCTGGGTGGCGTCCAGCTGCGTAGCGAAGGAGCGCGATGTGGAGCTTTGGTCTTCATCGACCAGGCCGATGGGAAGGTCGTGCGGAAGACCGTCCTGCATGAGGGACAGGTAAAACACCGTATTCACCAGCAGCACCCCCAGCGAGGCGAGGATGTACACCGGCCGTTTCCGGATAATGAGCAGTTCCCTCCGGACAACTTTGTAGATGGAATTCATTGCTCCTCCCGCGTCAGGATTACGCTCATGCCGGGACGCAGGCCTTCTACCTGATGGTTGGGCCGGGCGCGTACTTCAAAGGTTTTGGTGTCGAACTCGCCAATCTCGCGCGTTGCTTTCCAGGTGGCGTAGGACTCCCGGGCGGCCAGATAATAGACCGTCGCCGATACTTCGCGGTTGTTCAGGGCCGGAATGGTGAGGAGAATCTGGTCGCCGGATTGCATGCCCTTCAGGCGGTCCTCACGCACGTTGAAGGTGAACCACATGTCGGAGAGGTCCTGGATGGTCATGATGGGCGCGCCCTGGCCCACCAGTTCGCCCACCTTCGGGTAAATATCGGCAATGACACCGTCCGAAGGGGAGGTGAGGCGGATTTCGTCCCGATAGGAATTCACCAGCTCCACGGCGGCGTTGGCCCTTTCCACCAGCGCGATGGCGGCGTCCTTGTCTTCCTGGCGGGCGCCCTTGACGGCCATGGAATACTGGCTGTAAGCGGCCTTGGTGGTGGCCTGGGCGGCACGGTACTGCGCTTCTACCTCGTCATACTTCTGGTCCGACACCACCTTTTGCTCGTGCAGGGAACGGATGCGCTCGAAGGACTTGCGCATCACTTGTTCACCCACCTTGGCCTTTTGCCAAAGCTCGTAAGCGCCGGTAATCTGCTCTTGCCGGGCGCCGTGCATGGCCTTGTCCTTCTGGGCGGTGGCGGCCGCCTTGGCGGCATTGGCCTCCGCAATCTTGGAACGGATTTCCGGCGAGTCGATAATCACCAGCGTGTCGCCTTTGCGTACCTGCTGGCCTTCGATGCCGCGGAACTCCTCGATTCGGCCCGGAACTTTGCCGGAAATGCGGTACTCCGTGGCCTCTGCCTCACCCTGGATGACGATGGGCTTGGGACGGGAAACGATGTAGCCGACGATGGAGATGACAAGTAAAATGGCAATGAGTGCCGCAACCCCTATCAGGAGGTTGTAATTCTTCTGTGATTTCATAAGGAAAGTTTAGTTTTTGTAGCCGCCTTCCGCTTTCCGGAGGCTGGCGGCGGTCATTTGCAATTCAATACCTGCGTCAATATATTCGCTGTGGGCGCTGAGCCAGGCGGTATGCGCGCCCAGCACGGTGTTGGTGGCTATTACGCCGGCGTCAAGGCCTACGCGGGCGCTGCGGAGGTTGTCCTCCGCCAGGTCCAGGTTGGAACGGGCCATCTCCACTTTCTGGAGGGCCTCGTCAAAGAGCTTGCGCTGCTGGGTCACCTGGAGGTTAATCATCTCTTTGGCATCGTCCAGCTGGTCCTGGTACAGACGGGCTTCCGCCTTGGCCTTCTTGTATTTGAACAGGGCCTCGCCGCCGTGGGTGATGGGAATTTTCACCATTACTCCGGCACTCAGGTTGCCGCCCTGCCACTGGTTCTGGAAGCCGTTGTAGACATTGGGGTTGGAAACGGTGAAAGCGCCCATGAGGGCCACGGTGGGCATGAGGTCTGCGCGCACCACCTTGGCTTTCTTGTCAAAGATTTTGCTGGCGAGGGTGAGGCTGCGGGTTTCCGGACGGGACTCATAGATGTCTTCCAGGCTCTTTTCCACCGGGCGGCCGGGTTCCGGAATCACGTCCAGGGTTTCATCGGCAAGGACAATGGCACTGTCCAGCGGAAGGCCGATGCGCTTGCACAGGAGCATCTTGGAAAGGGTGAGGCCGTTGGTGGCCTTGGTGAGCATCATGCGGGCCTCGTTGGCTTTCACCCTCACCTGGAGCAGGTCGCTTTCCGTGGAAACGCCCGCATTCACGGCCGTTTGCACGTCCTTTTCCATCTCTTCCAGGAGCTCCACATAGCTCTCCGCCAGTTTCTTTTTGTTGGCGATGGAGATAATCTGCCAGTAGGCCTGGTCCACGTCCAAAAGGACATCGGCCTCCTTCATGTCATACTTGGCCTCCGAAAGCTGCTGTGCCAGCACGGCCATCTGGTTGCTGTAGATGATTTTACCGCCCACGAACACCGGCTGCTGCACGGTGACGGCGCCTACCCAGATGTTGTGCAGGTTCGGGTGCAGGGCGTTGTCAATGTCCTGGCCGATGGCGTTGATGGGGGTGGCGATGTCCGGCAGGTTGGGGTTGGCGCGAAGGGCCTCCAGCAAGCGTGTGGCTACCTCCCGGGTGAGGTCTCCCTGGATGTTGTCGGCGCCGCCTTGCAGGTAATCCCAAAAGGCATTCTGCACGTTGGTGCCGGCATTCCGGAGCCGGTTGCTCTGGTCCTCGTTGAGGAGGGCCACGTCGCGGTTGTTATATACGTAGGCGCCGGTGGCGCTGATTTTGGGGAAATAGTTGGCCATGGCAATTTTGCGGTCATAACCGGCCATTTCCGTCTCGATGCGGGCCTGGTCCAGCGCTTTGCTTTCCTGTACGGCCATCTGGCGGCAGTCATCCAGGTTGAGCACCTGCCCGTGGTAGGTGGCCGGAGCCGGATTCTGCGCCCCAACTGACAAAGTGGCAAATGTCAGGGCCCAAATTAACATACTTCTTCTCATAGCTGTCTAAAAACCTGTTTTACAGGGTCGGCGCCTAATGCTGCAAAAAGGTTGCCACGGGGGCCGATTACGAGAAAATTTGGTGTTTATCGGCCCAAAAGGGCGGCGCACTGCTGCTGGGCCTGTTCCAGCTGGTCGAATTT
>DEKS01000103.1:18379-23897 GCA_002354005.1 Bacteroidales bacterium UBA2716 | reverse complement strand
GTGGCAGGTTTTCAGGTAAAAGTCCATGATGGGGAAACGGCCGGTAAAGCCCCATTCCTCAAAATGCGGGAAAATGCGGGGAGAGAGGTTGTGGATGCCGGAGAAGGCGTATTTGTGACAGCTTGTCAGGTCCAGGTCCGGGTAGGGGGAGCGCACTTCGCCGGTGAGGTTGTCCGTCCAGCCAACCAGGCGCATGTCATCACTGAACAGGAGGTTCCGGCGGGTCTCCCGCCTGCTCACCACCAGGGTGGCTAAGGCGTCCGGGCGGGTTTGCTGCCGCACCCAGTGGAGGTCCAGGTTGGAAATGATGTCTACGTTGTGCACCAGGAAGGGCTCCTCCGTGGGAAGAATCAGGTCCCGGGCATGCAGGATACCGCCGCCGGTTTCCAGGAGGGCCTCGCTTTCGTCGGAGATGGCAATGGGGATGCCCCAGTTGCGGGAGGTAATGTAGGCGCGGATTTGCTCCGGGAAATGGTGCACGTTCACGGTGAGCTGGGTGTAGCCTGCCGCTTTGAGCTTTTGGATGACATGGTACAGGAGCGGTTCCCCGCACACGGGGACCAGGGCCTTGGGCAGGGTGTCGGTGAGGGGCCTCAGGCGGGAGCCCAGCCCGGCGGCAAAAATAAGAGCCTTCATGTTACAGGGATTTTTCTATGTTGCGCTCCCGGTGGGTCACAAGGATAGGGATGTCGAATTTCGCTTTCAGGTGGGCTGCCAGGTGCTCGGCGCAGTAGACGGAACGATGCTGGCCGCCGGTGCAGCCAAAGCTCACCTGGAGGTGGGTGAACCCGCGTTCCAGGAAGCGCTGCACGTGGGCATCGACCAGCTTGTATACGCTCTCCAGGAAGGTGGTGACTTCGCCGTCTTCTTCCAGGAAGCGGATGACGTCTGCGTCCATGCCGGTGGATTTGCGGTAGCGCTCGTATTTGCCGGGATTGTGGATGGCGCGGCAGTCAAAGACGTAGCCGCCGCCGTTGCCGGTAAGGTCTTCCGGAACGCCTTTCTTGAGGGAGAAACTGTAAATATGCACCAGCAGTTTGCCGGGTTCTTCCGGCACTGTTTCCCGGAAGCGGGGAAGGGCCACGATTTGCTCCAGCAGGCTGTTCAGGTAGGGATAGTCCGTGAAGGGCGTTTGGAGGAGGCCGCGGAGGTTGTCCATGGCCGGGGGAATGCTGGAGATGAACGGGGCTTTGCGCTCAAACAGGCCCCGGAAGCCGTATGCGCCCAGCACTTGCAGGGTGCGGAACAGCACAAACAGGCGCAGGCGGCTGTAGAAATGGGCCTGGTCCACTTCCTGGAACTGACGCAGCGCTTTGAGGTAGGCTTCCAGCAGCTTTTTCTTGGTGGCTTCCGGGAAGCGGGAACGGGCCTGCCAGACAAAGGACGCTACATCGTAATAGATGGGGCCCCTCCGGCCACCCTGGAAGTCAATAATCCAGGGCTTTCCATCTTTAATCATGATGTTTCTGGCCTGGAAGTCCCTGTGCATGAAGGTGTTGCTCTCTTCTATAAGAAGATTTGCTTTAAGCCGTTCAAAATCGTCCTGCAGGCGTTCTTCGTTGAACTCCAGACCGGTGGCTTTCAGGAAACAGTACTTGAAGTAGTTGAGGTCAAAGTCCACCATGCGCGCGTTGAAGGCCTCATACATGCACTGCTGCCAGTCCAGGCCTTCTGCGCCCGCAAACTGCAGGCGGGGGAGTTCCTCCAGGGCTTGGCAGAGCAGCCGGGTTTCTTCTTCGCTGTAAGAACCTTTTTCCCGTCCCGGGGCCACGGCCTCGAACAGGCCGCTTGTGCCAAGGTCTTCCTGCAGGTAGGCCATTTGGTCCTCGCTCACGGCCACCACCTCCGGAACGGGCAGCCCTTTTTCCCGGAAATGGCGGGAAAGGTAAAGGAAAGCCCGGTTCTCTTCCGGGTTGTTGCCCACAACCCCCATCAGGGAGCGGGAGGCGCTTTGAAGGCGGAAATAACGGCGGTTGCTGCCGGAGGACGGAAGTGCTTGAATGTGCTCCGCTTGTTGTCCTGTACAGGTCTGAAATAGCAGTCTTAAAACGTTGTCCGGCATGTCTTTTCAATTAATTTTGTAAAGTTACCCACAAAAAGGCGAAAAAGCAAAATCAATCCTTTGCGATTTAATCCTCTTTTTCTTACTTTTGTACTTTACAAACGAGAAATTAGGTATCAAATGAAAAAACTGTCGCTTCTTATTGCCGCGCTCATGGTCTGCCTGGCTGCCAGTGCCCAAAGCCCCATCAAAAAAATCATGGAACGCTTCGACGATCCGGAAAGAGGGCATACCGTATTTATCGAGAAAGGTTCCCGTACCATGGGTATCTCCGGCTCCTATAGGAACATCCGGGCCGGCGGGTATGTAGATTCCGACGGATTCGATGTCTTTTCGCTGCTGAACATGGGCGCCGGACAGGCCCATATCTGGACGGTATCGCCCAAATTCAACTGGTTCCTGGCCAACGACTTCGCCCTGGGCCTCCGTCTGGACTACAGCGGTTATTGGATCGATACGGATGTGCGTCTGGATTTGCGTGAGGTGGTGGGCAAGTTTTTTGAAAAGACAGATGTGGTGGATCCGAACACAGAGGAAGGCAAGGCGGCCTTGGAGGCCCTGAACCTGACCATCTCCAACCGTCACTGGCACAAGCACGCCGGCGGCGTTTCCCTTACGGCCCGCAAGTATCTGTCTTTCTTTGGCAGTAAAACCTTTGCCGTGTTTGGCGAGGGACGCCTGTTTGGCCGTTTCGGTATTACCACGTCTTATCCCGTTCCCTATGAAAACGAGGAAATCAAAAACCTGCGTATCAGCAAGAATATCGGCGTGGGCCTGAAGGGTGCCGTGGGCCTGGCTGTAAAACTGCGTGAAGGCAGCCTCATTACCGCCAGCATTCCCATTGTGGGCTTGGAATATTCCCTGTTGCTGCAGGATAAAAAAACCACTGTGGTCAAGAACGACGCCAGGTTGTCGTCCTTCCGGGTGGCCCGCGACCTGGATCTGATTGGTCTCCAGATTGCCTACTCCCGTGTCATCGGCCCCAAGAAGAAGAAATAGTCCCGGATGGAATACCAGAAAATCAATTTGGACAACTATGTCCAGACAGGTGAGGGTGGAACAGCCCTCACTTATAGCAATAAGGCCGGCAATACGCTCGTAAAACTGTTTTCTCCCGGTATGGGGGCAGAGAATGCGGCGCGTGAGTTTCGGGTGAATCAGGTGGTATACCGCCTGGGTGTTCCCACGCCGGCACCTCTTCGCCTGGTAACGGACGGGGAACGTTATGGCGCCGAGTACGAGCTCATTCCCGCGAAACGTTCATTTACGCGCATCATCTCGGAGGAACCGGAGCAGCTGGAACCGCTCACGCTGCGTTTTGCCCGGCTGGCCCGGCAGTTGCACCAAACCCCGGCCAACACGGAAATCCTTCCTGACATGCGGGAGTTGGTGCGCTACCATATCGGCCGATACGAAGCCCTGCCCGAGGAACTCAAGGAGCGCCTGCTGGCGAAGCTTGCCACCATCCCCACGCAGGCGGCCTGCCTGCACGGGGATTTGCATATTGGCAATATCATTACCGACGGCACGCGGGACCTTTGGATCGATGTGGGAGATTTCGCGTACGGCTGTCCGGAGTGGGACCTGGGCATGATGTATTATGCCGATCATTTCATGTCCGAGGAACGTGCGCAGAGCATCTTCCATGTGGGGATGGATACGCTCAAAAAGCATTGGGCCCTGTTCGCCCGCGAATATTGGAGCGGGGAGCCGGCTGCGGAGATTGCCGCCCATGAAAAGACGCTGTACCCGTTCATCGCCCTCAAAATCACCTCCCTGGTGAGCAAGCTCCATGACGGAAAAGGCTCCGTGTCGGAGCCTCTTCTGAATATGATCAACGCTTATCTGAGATAGCCTGGTCNNCACTGGGCCCTTTTTGCCCGTGCCTATTGGAATACGGAGGATGCCGCGGAAATCACCGCCCGTGAGCGTGCCCTGGCGCCCTATATCGCCCTTAAGCTGGTCGCCATGGTCAGTAAACTGCAAAACGGAAAAGGGCCCGTTTCCGAGCCCTTCTTAAAAGCTATTAGCGCTTATCTGAGATAGCCTGGTCAATGGCGTTCAGCTCCTCCTGGCTGAACGTGGTATTTTCCAGGGCCTTGAAGTCGTCTTCCAGCTGGGAAACACGGCTGGCGCCCACAATGACGCTGGTTACGCGGCCGTCCTTCAGGCACCAGGCGAGGGCCATCTCCGCGAGGGTCTGGCCGCGCCGGGCGGCAATGTTGTTCAGCGCCAAAAGGCTTTTGTGCATATCCGGGGTCAGGGTCGATGACTTGAGGAACTTCTCCTGCGCCATGCGGGAATCGGCCGGGATACCATTTAGGTAGCGGTTTGTCAGGAGCCCCTGTGCCAGCGGAGAGAAGGCGATGAATCCCACGCCGTTTTCCTTGGCCTGGTCCAGGATGCCCAGCGTTTCCGGCTCGCGATTGAGGAGGTTGTATCGGCCTTGATAAATGAGGCAGGGAACATCCCTGTCTTTCAGGTATTTATAGGAGAATTCCGCTGCCGGATGCGGATAATTGGACAAGCCCACGTAGAGGGCTTTGCCGGAGCGGACAATGTCTACCAGCGCCTGAAGGGTCTCTTCCAGCGGCGTGTCAGGGTCGTAGCGGTGGGAGTAAAACAGGTCCACGTAATCCAGGTTCATGCGCTTTAAACTCTGGTTCAGGCTGGCCATGAGGTATTTGCGCGAGCCCCATTCGCCGTACGGGCCGGGCCACATGTCGTAGCCGGCTTTGGTGGAGATGAAAAGCTCGTCGCGGAACGGGGCGAAGGACTTTTTCATGATGACACCGAACGTTTCCTCCGCCGAGCCGTACGACGGGCCGTAATTGTTGGCCAGGTCAAAGTGCACGATGCCGTGGTCAAAGGCGTAGTGGGCCATCTCCAGGGAGCTCGCCAGCGGGTTCACGTCGCCAAAGTTGTGCCACAGGCCCAGGGCGATTTCCGGGAGTAGGATGCCGCTGCGGCCACAGCGACGGAAGCGGATGCCGCTCTCATAGCGGCTGGGGGCGGGGGAGTAGACGGGGTTGATCATAGGGCATTTATTTCGTTAGCCAAATATAGTGAGATTCTTGGATTTTGTTTTGCTTTTTTGGAAAACTATCTCTACTTTTGATAAAACACTTTCACTATGAAACTGGACGGAAGGCGCGAAAGCTCGCATGTAGAAGACCGCAGAGGTCTGAGCGGTGGCGGCAAGGCCGGTATCGGCCTGGGAGGCATTGCCATCGTTGCCATTATTACTTTACTTATGGGCGGGGACCTGGGCGATGTGTTCAGGAATGTTGCCTCTTCCGGCGGCATGCAGCCGGCGGCAGAAACTTCCTATGAACCCACGGCCGAGAATGAGGCGCTGGCCAAATTCTCCCGCCAAATCCTGGCCTCCACGGAAGATGTTTGGGGCAACTATTTCATGGACAATGGGATAGGTACGTACAAGGCCCCTACGCTGGT
>DEKS01000103.1:17368-18240 GCA_002354005.1 Bacteroidales bacterium UBA2716 | reverse complement strand
TATGTGATTGCGCATGAGGTGGGCCACCACGTGCAGCACCTGCTGGGCACGCTGGACCAGGCGCACAGCCAAATGGCCCGCATGAGCAAGGCCGATGCCAACCGCGTGAGCGTCCGCATCGAGCTTCAGGCGGATTTCTACGCCGGCGTCTGGGCGCATTACGAGAGCACCCTGTTTGGCTCGCTGGAAGACGGCGACCTGGAAGAGGCCATCCGCTGCGCCTCTGTGATTGGGGACGATTATCTGCAAAAGAAAGCCCAGGGTTACGCCGTGGAAGAGTCCTTCACCCACGGCACCGCCGCCCAGCGCATGCGCTGGCTCAAAAAGGGCATGGAAACCGGTGATATCCGCCGTGGCAATACCTTCGAGCTCAGCGACCGGCAGCTGTAGGGCTCATCTGGTCCCTCCACGGGCACGAAAACGGGCCTGAACGTAGCACTGGCGGACCTTTTGGCCCGCCAGCGGCGCATTATCGGCCCAAACCGTGCCGCCACCGGTCCCTTGCCGAGACCTCGCGGCGGGCGGCTTTTCTGCAATCGTGGCGGGGGTGAGCCCAGAGGGCGGCCAAATCAGAAGCCCATCCCGAACTGGAGCCAGTATTTGTCCTCCAGGGCCTGCCAGGCGCGGACACTCTCGTTGTAAATGTACTGCGTGTAGGCGTTAAGGACGGCGGGGGAGCCGGTGGTGGGAAGGCCCTCGAAGGTCATCTCTTCCAGGCGGAGAATCTCCTTGTTGAAACCTTCCTTGGTGGTTTGCCAGGAGAGGGTGGCCAGCTTGTTGGCGCGGCGGAACTGCCACAGATAACTGTCCGGCACATACTGCTTCTGACCGCAGACCTCGAAGTTCCTGGGGAGGGCGGTGGTGCCGCAGAA
>DEKS01000103.1:0-17297 GCA_002354005.1 Bacteroidales bacterium UBA2716 | reverse complement strand
GGAGCCAGCTGCGGAGCTGGGTGATGTGGCTGTAGGCGCACCAGGCCACGGCTACGGTCCGGCGGAATTCCACGGTTCCCGGGGCGATGGTGTTGAGGGTATTGCGTAGGGTGGTGGTAAGCCAGGGGTTGGCCACGGGGCTCACCACGGTATCGGCCGGATGCTTCTTGGTGGCGGGCCGCGCCAACTTGATGTTCTTGGTCATGTCGAAGTCCGTCCCTTCGTAGGTTTCCCGGTAGAGGGCCATCACCTGACGGATGTCCACGGGCTTGTCCGGTTTCACGGAGAAGGGGAGTTCGTCCATGTCGTAGGAGAGGCCCAGAGAGGGCGCTAAATGGTTCAGGATGAAGTATTCCCGGTCGTTGAAGTTCTTGCCCTTGGCATAGTCCGTATTGAAGGCCTTCCAGAAAACGAACGCGCCTTTCCCGTCCCAAAGGCCGTTGTCGATGGCCACCTGTTCCACGTTGGCGGAAGCCATCATGTCCTTGTCCTTGCGGTTGATTTTCCCGATGCGGGGGATGTTGGCCGAAATGGCTACGTGGTCGTCCGGAACCCGCTTGGCCACCCATGCGGCGCCGATTTTGTTCTTGCCGACGCCCACAATCTCGAACTGCCAGACCTCGTTTTTGTCGGCCACCGTGAGGCATTCACCGCCGTCTCCGTAGCCATACTGCTCTGCCAGGGCGCCCATGAGGCGGATGGCGTCGCGGGCGTTGTCGCAGCGCTGAAGGGCCACGCGCTCCAGTTCCTCGATGGTGAACCAGCCGGCGGCGTTCACGAGGGTGTCGGGGCCACCGAAAGTGGTCTCTCCCATGGCCAGTTGCTTCTCGTTGAGGCAGGGGTAGGCCGTGTTCAGATAGGCATATGTATGCGCCACCTGAGGAATCTCACCCATGAGCTTGACGCCGGTGGTATCGCCCCGGAACCGGGTTTGCATGGTGCCTCTGAGCACGGGATGCATCGACCCGGGCTCATGGTCTGCGGCGGGTTCCATCTGCACCCAGGTACGATACCTGCCGTCGCAGGTGTGGGAAGTGATGACGGAACCGTCGGCGGAGGCTTTCTTGCCCACCATCAAGGCGGTGCAGCTTTGGCCGTCAAACTCCTGCGCATAAAGCGGCAGGACAAAGATTATAGTAAGCAGCAGGGTGAATAAACGTTTCATGTGTGTAAGGGGTGTCATGATTCGTACAAAGATAGAAAAAAAGAAGTATCTTTGCATCCCTTTAGAGATGAAAATGCGTCGATGAATACAGGTAATCAGCAGAATAGAAGGCTTATCGGTCTTGTGGCAGGTGTTGTTGCGGGGGTGTCCTACGGGACCAACCCGCTTTTTGCCAAGCCCCTCATGGAAAGCGGCGTCCCGGTGCTGGTGATGCTGTTTTTCCGGTACGGCCTGTCGGTGCTCCTCCTGTCCCTGTGGATGCTGGCGCGGAAGGAGAGCTTCAAGGCAGGTGGCCGCGAACTGCCGCTCCTGCTGGTGCTCGGCCTCCTGTTTGCCGGCAGCAGCCTTTTTCTTTTCACCTCCTACGCGTTCATCCCGTCGGGACTGGCCACAACGCTGGTGTATCTGTATCCGGTCCTGGTGGCCCTCATCATGGTCCTGCTCCGTTTCTATCCCAGCTGGCAGACTTGGCTCTCCATCGTCGCCACCTTCGGAGGCATCCTCCTTCTGTCCAGTCCGTCGGCCGGTGCCGAAATTAAACTCCCGGGTGTTATCCTGGCTATCCTGTCGGCCCTCAGCTATGCCTTGTACCTTGTGATTGTGAACCGGAGCAAGCGTATCAGGAACGTGTCGGAGCATACGCTCACGCTCTACGCCCTCCTGACAGGCATGGTCCTTTTCGCATGCCTTCGTGCGTTCCAGGGCGGCGGTATGCTGGAGGGAATTGACTCCGCTTCCGATTGGGGCAACCTCCTGGGCCTCGCCCTTGTGCCCACCATGATTTCCATGCTCACGCTTGCGGTATCGACGCGGTATATCGGCCCTACAAAAACCTCCATCCTGGGCGTTTTTGAGCCGCTTACTGCCATCCTGATAGGGACTGTGCTCTTCGGGGAGCCCCTTACCTGGAAGATGGCCCTGGGCATTGCCGTCTGCGTGGGTGCCGTCGTCTTCATGATTCTCAAGCCCGGCGCCTCTTCCGGCCTTCGATAGAAGCGAACTACGAATATTATTCTGTCATAATGAAGCAACCGAAAAACATAGAAATCCGCGGCGCTAAGGCGCATAATCTGAAGAATATAGACGTTGACATTCCGCTGGGAAAGATAGTGGGGATTGCCGGGGTTTCCGGCTCGGGGAAATCGTCCCTGGCCCTGGGCGTCCTGTATGCCGAAGGCTCCCGCCGCTACCTGGAGTCCCTTTCCACCTATACGCGCCGCCGGATGACGCAGGCGTCGCGCGCCATGGCCGATGACGTCCGCTACGTCCCTGCGGCGCTGGCTCTGCACCAGCGTCCGGGCGTTCCTGGCATCCGCAGCACCTTCGGGACCATGTCGGAGCTGTTGAACAGCCTCCGCCTCATGTTCTCGCGTCTAGCCAGCCACCGCTGTCCCAACGGACATTACCTGGCGCCCACGCTGGACGTGGCGGCCGAGCAGCCCATCTACTGTCCGGTTTGCGGCGAGCGGGTCTATGCGCCTGGTGCAGAGCAACTTGCCTTCAACAGCGAGGGCGCCTGCCGCTGCTGCGGCGGTACCGGCATCGTCCGCACCGTGGACGAATCCACCCTGGTTCCGGACGAGAACCTCACCATCGATGAGGGCGCCGTGGCTCCCTGGGGCTCGCTCATGTGGTCGCTGATGAAAGACATCGCCCGCGAGATGGGCGTGCGGACCGACGTCCCGTTCAAGGACCTTACGCCGGAGGAAAAGGAAATCGTGTATCATGGCCCCGCCGAGAAGCGGCATATCATCTACAAGAACGAGAAGACCAACGGCTTTGCCGAGATGGACTTCACCTACTACAGCGCCGTTTACAGCGTGGAAAACGCCCTCTCCAAGGTGAAGGATGAGGCCGGCATGAAGCGCGTGGAGAAGTTCCTCAAGGAGGACGTGTGCCCCGAATGCGGCGGAACGCGCCTGTCCGAGGCCGCCCGGGCACCGCTGCTGCGGGGTATCAACCTGGCCGATGCCTGCAAGATGACCCTCTCCGAGCTTATCGAGTGGGTGAAGGGCGTCCCGGCGTCGCTGCCGGAGCCCATGCGTCCCATGGCGGAGCGCATCTGCGAATCGTTCCAGGACACGGCCCGCCGGCTGGTGGACCTGGGGCTGAGCTATCTGTCGCTGGACCGTGCGGCAGCAACCCTCTCTACGGGTGAGCGGCAGCGAATCCAGCTGGCTCGTGCCGTGCGCAACCGAACCACCGGCGTGCTCTATGTGCTGGACGAGCCTTCCATCGGCCTGCATCCGTCCAACCTGGAAGGCCTGACGGGCGTCATGGACGATTTGGTGGCCGATGGCAACACCGTGGTGCTGGTGGACCATGATACACAGGTACTTGCGCACGCCGACCACATTATTGAGCTGGGCCCCGAGGCCGGTGCCAAAGGCGGAACGGTCATCGCGCAGGGCACGGTAGGGGAGTTGGAGGCCAACCCCGCTTCGCGCATCGGCCCGTATCTGAAAAGCGGGCTTAAACCGGCGCCGAGAAGGGCGGACCTTTTCGGCCTGGGGACCCTCCGCATGCGAACCGGCGCCATCCACACCGTGTGTCCGCTGGAAGTCTCTTTCCCGAAGGGACGCCTGTCCGTTATTACCGGCGTATCCGGTTCGGGCAAGACAACCCTGATTCTGGAAAGCCTGATTCCCGGGCTCAAGGCGCACATCGACGGTGGCAAACTGCCGTCCCATGTGCTTGCTATTGAGGCCGATGGCATCCGTCAGGTCAAGCTTATCGACGCTACGCCCATCGGCATCAACGTGCGCTCCACCGTGGCCACTTACGCGAATATCCACGACGAGCTTCGCAAGGTTTTTGCCCGGACCGATGAGGCCAAGGCCGGCGGCTGGAAGGCCGGGGATTTCTCCTACAATACCGGAAAGTTGCGCTGTCCCACCTGCGACGGAACGGGCTCCATCAGCCTGGATGTGCAGTTCCTGCCGGACGTGGATATCCCGTGCCCGGACTGCCACGGTTCCCGCTATGCGCGTGCGGCCTTCGAGATTCACCGGAAGGGCGGCCATACGCTGCCGCAGCTCATGGAAATGAGTGTGGATGAGGCACTTGAGGCCTGTGCCGATTTGCCCCTGGTGAAGAGCCGCCTGCAGGTGCTGCACGACCTGGGACTGGGCTACCTGACGCTCGGGGAGGCCACGCCCAGCCTGTCCGGCGGCGAGGCCCAGCGCCTTAAACTGGCCAGCGAGATGGGACGCGGCCAGGGGGATGCGGTCTTCGTGTTTGACGAGCCCACCATCGGCCTGCATCCGCTGGATGTCCAAACGCTGATGAACGTATTCCGGCACCTGATAGACAACGGTGCCACGGTGATTGTCATCGAGCATGACCTGGATGTCATCCGTCAGGCCGATTATCTTGTGGACATGGGCCCGGGAGGCGGTGTCCAGGGCGGTCGGATTGTCGCTGCCGGCGCCCCAGCGGAAATTGCCGCCAACAAGGAAAGTATCACGGGAAGGTATTTGTAACAATGTTGATTCGTATGCATAAAGTTTTCAAGACCCTCATGGCTGCGCTTCTGGCGGGCTGCGCGCTGGTTTCCTGCAAGGAGGCAAGCCATCAAAAAACTGCGTTCAAGCAAGCTTGACGCAGTTTTTTGCTACCTTATTGCGGTGAGTGAGGGATTCGAACCCCCGTTGCGCTCGCACGCAAACCTGTTTTCGAGGCAGGCTCCTTCAACCACTCGGACAACTCACCGGGAAGTGGACTGCAAAGTTAGTAAAAAATATTTACTTTACAAGGGTTACGCCAATGCCGGGATCGGCGGGCAGGGTGAGCTTGCCGTCCACTACGCGAACGCCGCTGAAGCGGTCGTTGGAGATGAGGAGGTTGCCGTCCAGGTCGGCGAAGTCCACGGCGGGGGAGAGCTGGGCGGCGGCGGAGACGGCGCAGGAGGTTTCCGTCATGCAGCCCACCATCACTTTCATGCCCAGGGCGCGGGCGGTGGAAACCATCTTCCAGGCCTCGCGCATGCCCGTGCACTTCATCAGTTTGATGTTGATGCCGGAGAAGGCACCCACCAGACCCGGGATGTCCTTGAGGCGCTGGATGCTTTCATCGGCAAAGATGGGGAGGGGACTGCGCTCGGTGAGCCAGGCAATGTCGTCCAGCTGCGTCACGGGCATGGGCTGCTCTACCATCACGATGCCTTGTTCCGCCAGCCAATGAATCTCGTCCAGGGCCTTGGAACGGTCTTTCCAGCCTTGGTTGGCATCCACCGCCAGCGGCACGTCGGTGACAGAACGGATGGTGCGAATCATTTCCTCGTCCGTGTCCAGGCCCACCTTCACCTTCAGGATATTGAAGCGCCCGGCGGCCTCCAGCGTTTTTTCGCGCACTACATCGGCCGTGTCGATGCCGATGGTATAGGTGGTCGATGGCGCCTTGGCCGGGTCCAGGCCCCAGATGCGGTACCAGGGCTGTCCCATGAGCTTGCCCACAAGGTCGTGCAGGGCAATGTCCACGGCCGCTTTGGCGGCGGAATCGCCCTCCGACAGGCTGTCTACATAGGCAAGGATGTCCTCAAGCTGGAACGGGTCTGTGAACTGCGAGAGGTCCACCTTCTCCAGGAAGGCCGTCACGGAGGCCACCGACTGCCCCAGGTAGGGCGGCATGGATGCTTCTCCGTATCCCGTAACACCCTCATACTCAATTTCAACCTGCACGTCCGGCGTGGTTTTGCGGCTGTACGATGCCACCGTGAAGGTGTGCGTGAGTTCAAGCTCGTACGGGAAGAATTTCAGGTGCATGCGGCCATCGCCCTTGACAATGTTGAAGCGCTCGGGACCGCCGGTGCAGCCCACCAGCGCCATGCCGGCCGCTGCCAGGGCAGATGTTTTGAGGAAATCGCGTCTATTCTGCATAATAGGGATTGCTAAGCGTCGTTTGAATCTGGGGATCCGTGCCGATATACGGCAGGAAACGCGTGCCAAAGAGGTATCGGCCTGTGTTATAGGCATCGTAACAGGCGTCCTGCGGCACAAAACTGCCGATTTTTACCAGGCCCAGCGAGTGGATGAAGCGCCCGCCGCCCAGGTAGAAGCCTACGTGGCTGATGCCGGCGGTGCCGTCCTCTTTCCACCTGCCAAAGAACACCAGGTCTGCCGGCTGGAGCTGGGTCATGTCCGTAATGCGCTCACCTACTTTGCTTTGCGGACCGGCGTCGCGTGGGAGGATGAGATCGTGCATGAACAGGACCGTGCGCACAAAGCCGCTGCAGTCCATGCCCTTGGGCGACATGCCGGCCCAGAGGTAGGGGAAGCCCAGCATGCTCTGGGCAGTTTCCAGAATGGCTTCCGGCGAGAGGCTGATGCCCTGGCGCCAGTCGTCCTCCTCCTTGGCGAGCTTGCGGGAAAGGTAGCCTGTGCGGCCGTCCGGGAAGGCCACCTTGAAGTAGTTGCCGCGTTTGCCAAGGTAGCGGAGCATGTCCCCGGCCACTACGTCCGAAACGGTGGCCGACTGTCTGGAGGCCTCTTTATGGACGATGCCGGTGAGGGCCGTCACCACCACCTTGGGGGCCACGTTCCAGGCATGATAGGCCGCGTAATCCATCACGGTGATGGCGTCCTTGTGTACCCAGCCGGTGTAGGTGTCCGGCGTTTGTACCTGCGGCCAGTTGTAGCTGCCGCCCGTCTGCAGGATGTGCACGGGCGTGCCCAGAAGGGCCTGCGACACCATTTCTGCGCTGTAGGTGGGCGTGTCGCGCAGGTTGCACACGGAAATATTTACTACGCCCCACTCTTGCGCAAGGGCGCTTAGCCCGATAAGTATGAGACTAACTGAAATGAATAACTTTTTCATTGTTCAAATCCGGAGAAAAAACGACTTGTAGCAAATGTCCACTGGATGGTATCCACGGTAATGAATTTTTCATTGGAACCAGGGTCAATAATTATCCCGAAATAGACTTTTGCAATGTCTTCAATCTCAAAAAAATGTTCTCCCCAGGAGGAGTTAATTTCCAGATTATCGTTACAAAGGTTTTGTAAACCCTTGAGCAATCTGGATATAAAGAGAGCAAGTAATTGAAGATTGTCAAGATTATTGTCAATGACACGGTCAATCTCCTCAATCACACGCGTTGAATATATCAACGTAATCCCTTCTGGTGTCAATGGAAAATTCATTTACATAAACTTTGAAAGGTGTTCTACCAGTTCTTCGTGCGAAATATACCCCATGGAACGAAGTTTTTCTCCGGCATTTTCCATGGGAATGGGAACAATATCCCCAAGCCTGACCTTCCTGCCGTAGGATGCGGAAGGAGACATAAGTAAGTTGTTATTATTCTTATCGTTCATCAAGCGAACATCTTTCTGCAAAGATAAGAAAATAATGATTCAGTCCTGCGGGGGAGAGAATAATTTTAAGGAATCTTCAATAGACAGGGCCGATTCGATGCGATACTCTCCGCTCCGGGAGCGGATGAGCCCGCTCAGGTGCGCTCCGGATCCCAGCGTCTCTCCCAGGTCGCGGGCGAAGGCGCGGATGTACGTGCCCTTGGAGCACGCGATGCGGATGGTGGCCTCCGGCAGCCCCAGCGCGGATGTATCTGCCAAGTGGATGCGGGACGATGCGGAATTGTTTGAGGATGGCATAGGGGTATCTGAACCGTCGCTTCGCGACCCCTCCCATTCGCGGCGTGCTGCGCACGGCTCTGGGCCCCTCCCTCTTACACGGCCGAGGGCGGCCATGGGTTCAGATACCCCTATGCCATCCTCTGTGAAATCGAGCAGCTCCAACTCGCTGATAGTGATACGGTTACGGTGGAGGGTTTCCAGGGCGGCGGCGTCGATGGCCTCCGTCTTGCCGGCACGGTACAGTTTGCGGGCCAGTTCATAGGCCCGGACCCCGTCCACACTTTTGGCGCTGAACAGCGGGGCCACCTGCTCCTGCTCGCCCAGGAAGGCGGGAAGGGCGGCGCGAACGGCATCGGCCGTAATGTGCGAAAACGGGAACCGGCGGTCCACCTCCTTCTCCAGGTCGTACGACGGGGTGGTGGCGCCAAAGCGGATGCGCGCAATGTACTCTTTGTCGTGGTCCTGCAGCTCCTGCGCCCGTTTGCAGGCATTGCCGATGCAAACCAGCAGCACCCCCGTTGCCAGCGGATCCAGCGTACCCGCATGTCCCACCTTCAGGTTCTTCTTCCCGAAGTGCTTGATGGCGGCATACTTGAGCTTGCGGATGACGTCGGCCGAGGTCCAGCGGTAGGGCTTGTCTACCGCCAGCACAATGCCTTCCGGATAGTCGGCAATGTCACGGGAGAAACTCATTTAACGGGCATCTTGTCGATGCGCTTCTGGTGCCGGCCGCCCTCGAACGGGGTGTCCAGCCATTCGCGCACGATGGCCGATGCCAGGCGGTAGCTGATGAAGCGGGCCGGCAGCACCAGCACGTTGGCGTTGTTGTGCTGTGCCACCAGATGGCCGATGGCGGTGCCCCAGGCCAGGCCGGCGCGGATGCCCTGGTGCTTGTTCAGGGTCATGGCCATGCCGTTGCCCGTGCCGCAAAGGGCGATTCCCAGGTCCACCTCGCCGTTTTCCACGGCATAGGCCAGCTTATGGGCAAAGTCCGGATAGTCCACGCTGTCTGTGGTGTCCGTGCCAAAATTCACTACCTCGATGCCGCGCTTCTGCAGCATCTTGACGAGTTTAAACTTGTACTCCACGCCTGCGTGGTCATTGCAAATGCCTATCTTCATAATTGGATATAAATTTGCACAAAGTTACAAAAGATTTGAAGAACACACGCACATCGGGGCCATTCCGTTTTTGCTTTTCTGCATAATTTCTGTAATTTTGACATTATTAAACAGATACGTATGGAAAATATCATTGCTCCAGTGGATACAGCCCTCCTGAAACAGGAACTGGCGCAGGCCGGGGAACTGAGCGGGGCATCTCACGGAGACATCAAGGTTTTTTGTCTGGATTCCTCCTTTCCCCATGTCCTCCGGGAAATCGGACGGCTCCGGGAAATTGCTTTCCGGAAAGGCGGAGGCGGCAGCGGGAAGGGCTGTGACCTGGAGCAGTGGGATACGGACCCCTCCTTCCAGTTCAAGCAGCTGGTGGTGTGGGACGAGCGCAATGAATGCATCGCCGGCGGGTATCGTTTCGTGTACGGCAACGATGTCAAGACCGATGCCGCCGGCCAGCCCCTCATCCCGTCGGCCCATATCTTCCGCTTTACGGAAAGTTTCATGAAAGGGCAGATGCCGCACACCATGGAACTGAGCCGCTCGTTTATTGCGCCGGGGCATCAGCGGACCGACTCGGCCCGCAAGAGCGTCTTTGTGCTGGACTGTCTTTTCAAGGGCATCTGCATAATGGCCAGGGAAGGCGGGATGAGCGATGTCTTTGGAAAGGTAACCTTTTATCCGGACTATCCCCAGGAGGCATTCTCGCTCCTTACTGCCTTCATGGAAAAGCATTGCAGCGACGACAAAAAAGAGATTACGCCTTTCTCGCAGTATCCGGTTCCGCCCGCCGCCGACGCGGAGAGCATCCTGAACTCTGACGACTTCCAGTCCGATTTCCGTGCCCTGCATTCGGCCCTCCTCCAAAGGAAACTGTACCTGCCTCCCATCCTAAAATCATACATCAAGCAGAGCACCACCCTGCGTTACTACGGCTCTGCACTGAACGACGCTTTCGGGAATGTCGTGGAAATGGGGCTGAGGCTTCACATCCCGGATTTGGACAAAGAACGCTGGGCTGTTTATTTCAAAAAAGGCAAATAGTATGGATATCCTCACCAGCCTGGTCAGGCTGTTTCTGCACCACCGGGTACGCGCCATCCGCCGCTACGCAAAGGAAGGGGACGCCATCCAGATGAAAATGCTCCTCAGGCTAGTCAAAGCGGCCCGCGACACCGAATGGGGAAAGGAGCACGACTACCGCTCCATCCGCCATTACGAAGATTTTGCGGCAAGAGTCCCTCTGGGGAACTACGCCTCCCACAAACCCTACATCGAAAGAATGATGGACGGGGCCCCGGATATTCTTTGGAAAGGAGTCATCCGGAGGTATGCCGTCTCGTCTGGAACCACCTCGGACGCAGCCAAATTCATTCCCGTGAGCCAACGCAACCTCAGGCGCAGCCATATGCAGGGCGGTCACGACGTAACGGCCACCTATCTTGACCGGAACCGGAATTCGCACGTAGCCCGCGGTTATTCCCTGATTCTTTCCGGCAGCCTGGATTCAGGAAAGGATACAGGCCCGAGCAAGGTCGGAGACATATCGGCCCACATGGCGGGAAGCATCCATCCCCTGTTAAGAAAAATGCTTCATATCCTGCCTCCCGCGGAACTGTCGGGGATACGCGACATCCATGAAAGGTACCAGGCCCTCTCGGAGCTGATTGCCGGAAAAAACCTGGTTTCCTTCAGCGGCGTTCCCACCTGGAACATTTTATTGATGGGAATGGCGATGCAGAAAGCAGGGGCCCGGACGGCCGAAGAGCTGTGGCCCCACATGGAATTCTTCGCCCACGGCGGCATGTCCCTGCGTCCCTACCGGAAAAAGCTGCAGGAGATGTTCCCTTCCGGAAAGCTGCGTTTCATCGAGACCTACAACGCCTCCGAAGGCTTTTTCGGTGTCCAGACAGACTTTCGCGACCCGGAGATGACCCTGATGCTGGACTACGAAAACTTCTACGAATTTGTGCCGATGACCTCCTATGGCCGTCCCGACGCCAAGGCCGTTCCGGTCTGGGGCGTGGAGCCGGGCGTCGAGTATGCCTTGCTGGTCTCCACGTCTTCTGGGCTCTGGCGCTACGACATGGGCGATGTGGTCCGTTTCACCCGCACAAAACCCTATCAATTCGTCATCGTGGGCCGGACGCACCAGAACATCAATATCGCCGGGGAGGATCTCTCGGTGCAGCAGGCCGAAAAGGCCCTTGAGAAAGCCTGCCGGCAAAGCGGGGCCGCGGTCAGGGAATTCACGGTGGCTCCCGATTTCGATTACCAGGAGAGGGATGGGGTGAAAGGTCGCCACGAGTGGCTGGTGGAATTTGAAAAAGAGCCGGAGAATCCGGAGGAATTCGAAAAGCTGCTGGACAAGGCTGTGCAGGAGGAAGACTTTGACTACAAACACGCCCTCATCAACCAGGAAGCCAGTCCTTTGGTTGTACGCAAGGCCCGAGCGGGCCTGTTCTACGACTGGTTGGACGCCAAGGGAAAACTGGGCGGGCAGCACAAAATCCCGCGCCTTTGCCCCAGCCGGAAATATATGGACGAACTGCTTGCAATGAACGGCTCTCCTGCTTGCGTGAACAGGCAATAATGGCTACATTTGCCGTTTAGTAACAATAAATACCAAAAACTTTGTGCTCGCATGCGTGAGTATGGTTTCCTTTGCCGCTGACAAGGAACCCAATGGCTGGCCCCAAGCGGACACGCTGGAAGGGGGACACCTTGCCCACCAGAAGGGCGGTGCAACTGTCACCGACGTACTCTTGGGAGAAGAGGGGAAGGGAGATGGCCAGCGCGGCCAGGAGGAAGAGAAGACGTTTTATTCGCATGGATTTTCTCCAAAGGTAATGAAAAACGGGAAATAATGCGTAAATTTGAAAAACGCCACGAGCAATGAAAGCATATATCCTTGGAATAGCCCTTATGTTGACAGCCGCCTGCAACTCCTTTGAGCCTTTCACCTTCGTTCAGATGAGCGATACCCAGATAGGCTTTATCGACAAGTCCGAGGGGTACTCCCACTCGGATTCCCTGATGAAGGCGGCGGTGGTGGCCTCCAATGCCCTTTTGCCCGCCTATGTCTTTGTGACGGGGGACCTCGTGGATAACCCCTCCGACCCCGTGCAGGACTCCGTGTATAGGACCCGACTCTCTGAGATTGAAGCGCCCGTCTATACCGTCCCTGGGAACCATGACTACATGGGATTCACGCGGGAGAAACAGAGGGCCTACATCGCTCTCCGGGGATATGACCGTTTCTCCTTCCGGGACAGGGGCTGCGCGTTCATCGGGATGGACTCCAACTGCATCAAGGACGGTGTGGCGGAGGCCGAGGCGGAGCAGTGGGACTGGCTCGTCAGGGAGCTGGATGCGGCGAAGGGATGCCGGTACACCTTCGTGTTCCTCCATTGCCCCATCGTCAGGGAGAGCCTGGACGAGAAAGAGGACTACTTCAACTTCTCCATGGAGCAGAGGAAGAAGTATCTCTCGCTTTTCAAGGAAAAGGGCGTGGATGTGGTCTTTGCCGGTCACACCCACCAGGACTATGATGCCGTCATTGAAGGGATACACCTTGTGACTGCCGGTCCGGTCTGCAATGCCCTCGGGCACGGGACGCCAGGATACAATGTAGTCAAGGTAGGGGAGAGCGGAGTCGAGGTGAACTATACGCCTACCCCCGGGGTGGACCCTTCGCGTTGCGTTTTCAAGTAGCAGAGGAAACAACATAAAAGCCGCCCCGGGCAGGGTGCCGGCTATCAAGCCTGCCTCTCCGGCTACAGGGTCCGTTACTTCAACATGAGTCGGAGCATGAGCTTCCGCACGAAACAATGTATTGTTATGCGGAAGGTGATGCTCCAGCCCAGTCCTCCGCACAGTACAGGCCCTATTTGTGCGGAGGGATATGCTTTTGGGGAGTTCTTCTTTCTGTCACCCGGCCGGACGACACAGTAAATGTAAAATGGAAGTGGCTGATTACTAGTTGTTTATGCAAAATCGTCTATGCATATTGACATAGGCGATTGTCTGTAACAGGCTGTGTGCCAATTGTTTCCATTTACGGAGCAGTGTGACGCGGAAAATGACTATCTTTGCATACATTGATTATCGCCCGTCATACGGAGATTGCAGCCCTGCCGGCCTATGGGATTGCGGGGGAGGTGAACCGCGTCCTGGCGGAGCGGGGGTGCGTCATTGTGACGGCGCCGCCCGGGGCGGGAAAATCCACCGTGCTGCCGCTTACCCTCGCGGAGGCCTTTCCCGAGGGGAAGGTGATTCTCCTGGAGCCCCGGCGGGTGGCGGCCCGGCAGGTGGCTTCCCGCATGGCCTGGCTCCTGGGGGAGCAGGTGGGGGAGACGGTGGGCTACCGCATCCGCCTGGAAAGCCGCATAAGCCCCAAAACCCGCGTGGAGGTGGTAACAGAGGGCATCCTCACACGGATGCTGCTGGACGATCCCGCCCTGGAGGGGGTGGGGACGGTCATCTTTGACGAATTCCACGAGCGCAGCCTCACCTCCGATGAAGCCCTCGCCCTCACGCGGCAGTGCCGCTCCCTCCTGAGGGAGGACCTGCGGATTGTCATCATGTCGGCCACCATCGACACGGACGTCCTTTCCCGGACCTTGGACGCGTCCGTAGTGGAAAGCGAGGGAAAAATGTTCCCCGTAGAGATTGTGCATGCGAAGGAGGAGGCCGATGCCTTTGGCTGCGCCACCCTCGTTGCCAAAACCGTCCTTCAGGCGCACCGCAGCCATGCGGGCGATATCCTGGCCTTCCTGCCGGGAGAAGGGGAGATCCGGAAGGCGGAGGAACTTTTGAGCGGCCAGCTGGGCAACACGGCCGTCTATCCGCTTTACGGACTCCTTTCCAACGACGACCAGGCGCGGGCCATCGCCCCCAGCCGCCCCGGAGAGCGGAAGGTAGTCCTTGCTACACCCATCGCCGAGACCTCCCTCACCATTGAAGGGGTGCGCGTAGTGGTGGACAGCGGCCTATGCCGGAAGATGGTCTTCGACCCGCGGAGCGGCCTTTCGCACCTGGAAACGGTGCGAATCTCTCTGGATATGGCCACCCAGCGGACGGGGCGCGCCGGACGCGTGGCGCCGGGCATTTGCTATCGGCTCTGGAGCGCCGGCACCCAGGCCCGCATGGTCCCCATCCGCACGCCGGAAATCCTGGAGGCCGATCTGGCGCCGCTGGTGCTGGACAGCGCCGTCTGGGGCGAGAAAGACGTGGAAAGCCTCCCGTGGCTCACGGCGCCGCCGCGCCCGGCCCTTATGCATGCGCGGGAACTCCTGCTGTCGCTTGGCGCCATCGACACGGAAGGCGGCATTACGGCCCGGGGGAAAGCCCTTTCCCATCTCCCGTGCCATCCTCGAATTGCCGCTATGCTGCTTTGTGCCAGAACTGGCCCGGAAAAGGCCCTTGCGGCCGATCTGGCGGCCCTTTTGGAGGAAAAAGACCCGCTGGCAGGGGAGGGAGACATGTCTGTGGACAGGCGTCTGGATGCCCTTCGTCGCGGAAGAAATACGCGCCCCTGGAGCCGGATTGCGCGGGTGGCCCGGCAATATGCCGATCTGGTGCATGCGCCCGTGGATGACTCCCCGGTGAACCCCTATGACGCCGGGCGGCTCCTTGCCCAGGCCTATCCGGAACGCATCGGCAAAGCCTGGAAAGAGGGGGTGGGCACCTTCCAGCTCGCGGGCGGGGAACTGGTGGCCGTGGAGCCGCGGGACCCGCTCGCCGGGGCCGATTGGGTGGTAGCCGCGTCCATGCATCCGAGCGCCGGCGGCGTGGGAAAGGTATTCCTCGCCGCTGTTGTGGCCCCGGAGGACCTGGCAGCCTTTACCAAGGAACGCGACGTCGTCTTTTGGGATGCCAAAGGCGGTGCGGCTGTGGCCCGGCGGGAGTGCCGGATAGGTGCTATCCTGCTCTGGTCCAGGCCTTTATCCGGAGAAGTGAAAGAGAAACTGCAGGTAGTTGTCTGCGAGGCCATCGCCAGAAACGGTACGTCCCTGCTTTCCTTTGACGACGAAGCCGGGAACCTGCAGCGGCGCATCGGCTTTGTGGCCCTTCGCCATCCGGAACTGGAACTGCCGGCGGTGGATACGGCAGCCCTTTGCGCAGCGGCCCGTGAATGGGGACCGCTCTTTGTGGGTGGGGCCACAACGCTGGCGGAACTGAAAAAAATCGACCTCTGCGAGGTCATCTGGAGCCGGCTTTCGTATAACCAGCAGCAGGCGGTGGAGCGCCTGGCCCCTACCCATATTACCGTTCCCACGGGCAGTCAAATCCGCCTGGAATACCGCCAGGGGGCGGAGGCACCGGTGTTAAGGGTACGCCTGCAGGAGTGCTTCGGGCTGCTGGATACGCCCAGGGTGGACGGTGCGCCGGTACTCATGGAACTCCTGTCCCCGGGCTACAAGCCGGTCCAGCTCACAACAGATCTCCGGAGCTTCTGGAGTGGAACCTACTTTGAGGTGCGGAAGGAACTCCGCCGGCGCTATCCCAAACATGCCTGGCCGGAGGACCCGCTGGAAGCCGCCCCTGTGCGCGGAATCAAGAAAAAATGCTAAATTTGTAAAAACATAATACCAAAGACTATGCGTACTTCTTTCATTACTATGGCTTTTGTACTCGCTTGCCTGAGTATGGCTTCCGTCGCTCCTTCCTCTCCTGCCAAAACCGTTGTGGTGGCACAGGACCAGAACCCGCTGGTGGGCCAGCGCTTCATCGATGTTCAGTCCAAGGACGCCAACGGAAAAACCCATAAGCTGAGCCAGTATGCCGGCAAGGGAAAATGGGTTCTGCTGGATTTCTGGGCCTCCTGGTGCGGCCCCTGCCAGGAAGAAATGCCCAACGTCATCGACGCGTACAATAAGTATCATAGCAAGGGCTTCGAGATTGTGGGTATCTCCCTGGACGAGGACAAAGATGAGTGGCTGGGCGCCGTAGAAGGCTGGGGCATGCCCTGGATTCAGCTGTCGGACCTGAACGGTTGGAAGTGCAAGGCCGCCCAGAAATATGGCATTGACGGCATTCCCACCAGCTTCCTGATCGGCCCGGACGGTGTCATTGAGGCCTGCGATCTCCGCGGAGACGAACTCTCCGAATTCCTCTCTTCCGTGCTGAATTGATTCGCCTGCATGGAATACCTGTCAAAAGAGCGATACGACGAGATTGCCTCTGAGCTGAAGCATCTTATCAACGAGGTCTATCCCAAAGTGGCGGACGACCTTGCGGAGGCCAGCGCCCAGGGGGACCGAAGCGACAATGCGGGCTACCGTGAAGCCCGGCGCATCCAGGGAAAGACTATCAGCCGTATCCGTTTCCTGCAGCGGATTCTGGAGCACGCACGGGTTATCGACACCAATCACCTTCCCAAGGACCGGGTTTGCCTGCTAAGCCGGGTGGAATTCACCAACCTGTCCACCCAGACGCGGATGACCTTCCAGATTGTGAGCCCCAACGAGATGGACCTGGAGGCAGGTAAGATTTCCCTCAAATCGCCCATCGGCGCTGCTCTGATGGGCAAGAAGGTGGGCGAAATTGCAGAGGCTCAGGTGCCTTCCGGGCTCCTGCGCCTGCGCATTGAGCACATTACGCTGGATTAGGGCGCTGAACTTAATAAGGAAGCTTGCTCAGGTGCCGGTGAACTGCCTCGAAGATGCGCGTGCAGCTCTCCTTTGAGTTGGCCGCAATGAACATGGATGGCCTGAAAGGGGAGGGCTTTTCCCCGTCGAAGTCACACATATATCCTCCGGCTTCCTGGAGGATGAGGCTTGCCGCTGCGTAGTCCCAGGGCATGAGCCGAATCTCGAAATAGAGCTCCGCAAACCCCGCTGCCATGAGGCAGAGTTCCACGGCGGCGCTGCCGGTTCGGCGGACATCGTTGCACGCCATGTACAGGTCGTAGATGATATCGCTGCAGGTTTTGGCGAACTCCTTCCGATAGGTGGACATGGCCGTGAAAAGGAGCCCCTGCTCAAAAGGACGGTTAGAAACATGGATGGGCTTCCCGTTAAGACAGGCCCCCTTGCCTTTCTCTGCGGTGTAGAGCTCTCCCCGCCAGGGACTGTAGACCACCCCGAGGACAGGCTCTCCCTTTTCGACCAGGGCAACGCTAATGCAGCAGTTCTCGTTGCCGCGGGCATAATTGGCCGTTCCGTCGATGGGGTCGATGACCCAGACGGCCTCATGCCCCGAGACCTCATTGAGGTCCTCTTCCTCGCAGAGGAAACCAATCTCGGGATAATGGTGGCGCAGCTCCGTTATCAGGAAATGCTGGACGGCCAGGTCCGAAGACGTGACGATATTCTCGCGGACGCCCTTGTCGTGAATCTCGAATCCGCCGGTGCGGTCCATCCGGGCGGACGCGGCACGGACAATATCTGTAATGAGTTGTAAATCGATTTGAATCATAGG
>DEKS01000122.1:14820-22921 GCA_002354005.1 Bacteroidales bacterium UBA2716 | reverse complement strand
CGGTGCTCAGCAAGTGCCGCGAGTGGGGCGAATTTCTCACCGTCAAGGTAGAGAACATGACCCTTCAGCACCATGAAAACCACATGGAAACGCGTTTCAAACGCAGCCGCAAAGCCCTGGGAACGGTTACCGTGGCCGCCGGCAAAGGCCTCACGGAAACTTTCAAGGAAATGGGGGCCGATGTCATTATTGAAGGCGGTCAAACCATGAATCCGCCGGTAGAACGCTTTTTGGAAGCCTTTGACCAGGCCGCGGCAGACACCATCCTGGTTTTCCCCAACAACGGCAACATCCTTCTCACCGCCCGGCAGGCAGCCGGCCTGTACAAAGATGCCCGCGTAGAAGTCATTCCCACCCGTACGCTCGGAGAAGGGTATTTTTCCCTGGCCAACCTGGATGCAGAGCTGCCTACAGACCAGCTGGTGCAGGCCCTCTCGGAGGCCGCAGCATCCGTTACCACCGGCCACATCTGCCAAGCCATCCGTGACACGGCAGACGCCCGCAAAGGAGACTATATCGGCTTCAGCGGCAAAGACATCCTGACCGCCCACCCCAGCCGCATACAAGCGGCACAGGATTTGGCCGCCAGACTAAACGCCGGCGGTGCCGATATCCTCATGCTCCTGCAAGGGGCCCCGGTCCCTTCGGCGGAAGCAGCACAACTCAAAAGCGCCCTCGAAAAAACCTATCCGCGTACGGAGGTCATTCTCCTTGATGGCGGACAACCCGTTTACGATTATATTCTGGTATTATGTTAAAAATTTACACCGACACCGATACCGACATGACGCCCGCTCTGGCGGCCGAGTACGGTTATACGCTCATTTCGATGCCCTACAGCATCGACGCAAAAACCACGTATCCGTATGTGGATTTTGACAGCTTCGATGCGCATGCCTTCTACGACACCCTTCGCGGAGGCGTCCTTCCCACCACCAGTGCCATCTCCCAAGAGCAGTATATCAACTATTTCATCCGCGACTTTGTGGCCGGGAACGACATCCTGTACGTGCATTTCTCGCGCGCGATGACCAACACCTTCGACGCCATGGACCAGGCCATTGCGTTCCTTAAGAAAAAGTATCCGCGCACGCGCTTCGAGGAGATAGACACCAAAGGTATCACCACCCTCAGCTACGCCATCGTGCGTGAGATAGGAGACTTGGTAAAAGCGGGTAAAACACTGGACCAGGTGCTGGAATGGGCCCGCACGGAAGTGGACAAGTTCGCCATGTACTTTTTTGCCGATGACCTTAAATTCTTCCGCCGCAGCGGCCGGGTGAGCGGCCTTGCCGCCACCATGGGTACCCTCATTGGCGTACGCCCCCTCATCTACATGAGTGAGGATGGCAAGATGGTGAGCATTGGGACGGCCAAAGGACGTGCCAAAGCGCTGGATTTCCTGGTGGACAAAGTGGGTGAACTGGGCGAGGACATTGCCGCCCACCGCATCTGTATCGGCCATAGCGATGCCCCGGCGCTTGCCCATGAGGTGGGCCGGATGATAGAAGAAAAATACGGCAAACAGCAAATTGTGTACGTGGATGTGAACCCCACCGCCGGCAGCCACTGCGGCCCCAACGGCGTAGGCGTGTGTTTCCACGCAATGCACCGTTAAATCATGGTCACGGTCCGGACTGTCATCACCAAGCAGGAGCAGAAGGCGTTCCTGAACTTTCCGCTGGATTTGTACAGCGGAAACCCTTATTATATCCCGCCGCTGTATGGCGACGAGAGAAAGATATTCCGGAAAGACTACGTGTACAACGCCTCCTGTGACAGTGTTTTCTTCCTGGCCTATAAGGACGGGAAGCCCGTGGGGCGCATCCAGGGCATTATCCAGAAGGATGCCAACGCCAAAAACAAGGAAAAACGCTGCCGCTTTACCCGCTTCGACGCCATCGATGACCTTGAAGTTTCCCGGGCCCTTTTCCAAGCCGTGGAAGCCTGGGCCAGGGCACAGGGCATGGACACGCTGGTGGGCCCGCTGAACTACTCGGACCTGGAGCGGGAAGGCATGCTGGTAGAAGGTTTTGAAGAACCTTCCACCTTTGAGCAAACCTACAATTTTCCTTATTACAAAGCCCACGTAGAACAGCTGGGATTTCGCAAAGAGATAGACTGGACCTGCAGCCGGCTGTATGGCCCCGAAAGCGAGGAGGCCCTGCAAGAGCTGGATCAGGTGGTGCAGTTTATCTTCCGCCGCTACAAACTCCACTTTGGCACTGCCAAAAGCGGCAAGGAACTCCTGAAAAAATACGCCCAAGGCATCTTCGACCTCGTTGACAAGTCGTATGAGGGCCTGTACGGAACGGTTCCCTTCACGCCGGGCATGCGGCAGCTGGTGCTGGATAACTTTGGCCTGGTGCTAAGCCCCAGATATGCGGCCATGATTCTGGACGAGAACGAACGTCCCGTGTGTTTTGGCCTGTCCATCCCTTCGCTCAACCGGGCGTTGCAAGGTACCCGCGGGCACCTGACGCCCCGAACCCTCCTCCGCATCCTTCAGTGCCTGAGAAAACCGGACGTGATAGACTTGTGTCTGGTGGGCGTAGACCCGGAATACCTGAACCGCGGCGTCTCGGGCGCTCTTTCGCTGGCCATCATGCGCATGCTCCGGGACAATGCTTCCCTGCAGTGGGCCGACACCAACCTGAACCTGGAAGACAACTACGCTATCCTCAACCAGTGGCGCCGTTTCCGGCGGGTAGAATGCAAGCGCTACCGCGCATATGTAAAGAGCCTATGATTAAACTCCTGATAGACTGTTTTGGCGGCGACCACAGCCCGCAGGCACCTGTAGAAGGCGCCTTGGCTGCGCTGCGCACCTTCCCGGACCTGCATGTAATGCTCACCGGCGACGAGTTCCTCCTGCAAAGGGAGCTGGAAGGAAAATCCTTCGACAAAAACCGCCTGGAAATTGTCCATGCTCCGGAAGTGATTGGCTGTGAGGAAAAACCCACGGACGTAGTGCGCCTCAAGCGGAACTCCTCCATGATGAAAGCCATCATCCTGCTCCGGGACCGGGACGATATAGCCGGCATGGTATCCACCGGCTCCACCGGAGCCCTGGTAACCGGCGCCCTGGTGCGTCTGGGCCGCATCCCCGGCGTCATCCGTCCGGCCTTCTGTCCCCTGCTTCCCACCATGGACGGGGGCCTTGTGGGCGTTTGCGACAGTGGGGCCAACGTAGAAGTCACCCCGGCTCACCTGCGCCAGTTTGCCATTATGGCCAGCCTGTATCTGGAGAATGTGTACAGCGTACAGCATCCCCGCGTGGCACTGCTTAACGTAGGAAAAGAGGCGGAGAAAGGCGATGAGGTACGCCAGGAAACATACAAGCTTCTGCTGCAAACCCCATCTGTGCATTTTGTGGGCAATATGGAAAGCCGGGACCTCCTTTCCGGCAGCTATGATGTGGTGGTGGCCGACGGCTTCAGTGGCAATGTCCTGGTAAAGACCACCGAAGGCACTGCACTGGAACTCCTGAAAAAGCTTAAAAAAGACATCTATAGCCGCACGCTCTATAAGCTGGGCGCACTGCTGATGAGGCGCATGTTCCAGGAGGAAAAGGCGTTCATGAACTACCAGAATTACGGCGGAAGCGTGCTTCTGGGCACTTCAAAGGTGGTGGTTAAAGGGCACGGCTCCTCCAAGGCCGTTGCCGTGGAAAAATGCATTGAGCAGGCCTACCGCATGGAAAAAAGCCGTCTGTCCGCTCAAATTGAACAAGAAATTGCCAAGTACGAACATTACGAAGACTAATCCCTATGTTTGAGAAAGTACAAACCATCCTGGCCAAACAGCTCCGGCTGGACCCCGCCAAAATTACCCCGCAAAGCCTCATCAAGAAGGACCTCGGGGCCGATTCCCTGGATATCCTGCAACTGCTGATGCGCATTGAGGACCAGTACGGAATTGTTATCCCGGACCAGGCCCTGGCCAAGTTTGAAACCGTAGCAGATGTCGTTGGCTACCTGGAACAGAACCAGGTAAAGCTTTAACCGCCGATAAACTCCCGCAGGAGCGACGTTGCCGGAATCTCTTTGTCCGGGACGGGGGTAAAGTAGTGGATGAACTTGAGGAGCCGGTGGGCTTCTGCGTATTCCGCGCAGTTTTGCGGAACCGTGCGCAGGATGGGCTCTGCGTGGTTTTTCATGACCGCAAACTCAATGAGGTAGGCGCTGTTGAACATGACGTCTGCCGTTTCCTGGAAAGGATAAATCCATTTTTCTTCCGCATCCAGCACATTCTGCCAGTTGGAAATGGATTCACGGGCCGTAAAGGCGCCTTTGTTGTAGTCGCGCACGATGCGGCGCAGCAGCCGGTTGTCGCTGGTGGGAATCCAGTTGTGGTTGTCCAGGTTGGCGCCGGTAAGCGTGTTGATGAAAATCTTGAATTTGGCGCTTTCCGGAATATCCGACGTAAGGTCCGGATTCAGGGCGTGAATGCCCTCGATGAGCAGAATGCACCCTTCTCCCAGTTTGAGCTTTTTACCGTTGTATTCCCTCAGGCCCGTAACAAAGTTATACTCAGGCACATTTACTTCTTCCCCACCAATGAGCTGCATGATATGGCTTTCCATGAGGGCATGGTCTACCGTGTCAAAATTGTCAAAATCGTAGCTGCCGTCCGGGAACTTGGGGGTATCGGCCCGGTTCACGAAATAGTCGTCCGTGCTCATGGACATGGGTTTGAGGCCACAGGCCTTGAGCTGGACCGACAGGCGCTTGCAGAAGGTGGTTTTACCGGACGACGACGGACCGGTGATGAGCACCACTTTGAGCGGATGCTCGCTGCGGTACCGGCGGTCGATTTCCTCTGCAATCTTGACAATCTTCTTTTCCTGCAGTGCTTCTGCAATCTGGATGAGCTCGCTGGCACGGCCGTGCAGGAAGGCTTCGTTCACGTCGCCAACCGTAGCCAGACCCATGATGATGTTCCAGCGCAGGGCTTCATTGAAAATCTCGTATGTGCGCGGCTGGTCCACAAAATCGGCCACCTTGGAAGGGTCCTCGCGGGAGGGAAGCTGCAGGAGCAGGCCGTCGTGGTAGGGCATAATGCCCCATACCTTCAGATAGCCCGTGGACGGTACCAGTTTGCCATAATAGTAGTCCGAGGTTTCTCCCAGCGTATAGTAGTCCGTATAGGCTTCGCCGCTGGTTTCCAGGAGCTTCACTTTGTCTTCATAGCCGGCCTTCCGGAACTCCTTGATGGCACGCTCCGTTTGTACGTCGTAGCGGTGGAACGGCATGTCTTTTTCTACCAGCTCTTTCATGCGCCGCTCCAGCACCACCAGGTCCTGGGCCGATATTTCCGTACCGTCCGCTTTGCGCAGGTGGCAGAAATAGCCGTGCGAGATGGGATGTTCCATGTACAGCTTGCTGCCCGGGAACATGTCCGAGGCGGCCTTGTACAGCAAGAAACAAAGCGAGCGGCAATACACACGCATGCCGCTCGATTCGCGGACATCTATAAACTCGATGTCCTTATTTTGATAGACCTTGAACTTGAGCCCCTGGGACACATTGTTCACTTTGGCGGACACAATGGGATAGGGACGATGACAGTCAAATTCCGACAGCATTTGCAGAAGGGACGTCCCTTCCGGAAAACGCTTGGTCTCTTGGGTGTTCTTGCAGTATACCTGTACCATGAGCAGAAAATTTAGTCGCAAATATAGTACAATGCACCCAAATTTACAAGTTCCGAAGCACAGGATTTGCGTAAATCTTGAGAAGAATTTCCTTCACTATTTCCGGGCAGCCTTGCACCTGCTTTCCTACATGCGCTTCAAATGTTTGCTGCTGCTCCGGCGTAAAGTCGCCCAGTTTTTTACCGCTAAGCATCCATGCCGCAATGTAATTGTTGGGATAGAGCCGATACAAGGACGTGATGCGCTGGTCAATCACGCCGGCTACTTTCCGGTTGAAATCCCCGTTTGGCAGCATGTTGTACGGGCGCAGGTCTTCCTCGGTAATGGGCTTGCCTGCAGCCAGGTGCACCCTCCCTTTGGGCTGGGTAATGCCGGTAAGGATGCTGTTCAGGTCCTCCCCGGGCTTTTTAACATACGGCTCTCCGCTTTCCCGGGCAAAGAGTTCCAGCGCCTTGAGTTTGTCGCAGGGCTCCCATTCGTAGGAAATGGCAACGGGTACAATATGCAGTTCTCCCAGTGACTGACTCCTGTCCTCGCCTCCGCTCAGGCAGAACATGTTGATGACGCCCTGCTCGGTCATGTCCAGTCCGTCCTTGGTGCGGCCATTGCGCTGGGCAATCCAGACGCTCTCCTTTTTCTGACAAATGGCATAGCGGATATAGGCCGATACATGCCGGATCTGGATGAGGAAGTCCCGGTAAGAGCTTGCCGTGGTGGGCCTTACGAAGCGGAACATCTTGTTGGAACGCCCCAGGTCTATCAGCAGCTGTCCATCCATGAGGTTGGCCCCGAAGGTGATTTCCGACGTAGGAAGGCCGGCATCGGCGAGTAACTTTTGCAGGAAGGCGGCGTCCAGCATAATGTCCCGGTGGTTGGACACGAACAAATAGCGTTTGTCCTTGTCCAGGGCGTCCAGTCCGCTTACCGTGAGTCCTTGGGTGGTCCGGCGGACAATGGACCCGATGAGCTCGTACATGATGCGCCATTGGAACGCATCTACCGTGTGGCAACTGAGCATGCGTTCCGCCACTTCCGCTTGCTCCAGGTCCGGGAAAAGAAGTGCGCAGGCCTGGGGAAAGTGCTTGTGGGAGACAATCCGCTGCATGGCTGCAGGGATTTCCTCGTCCAGATACGGGCGGATGTCGTCAAATGTGTTTGTCACGTTTGTCAATGAATTTCACGGGTTTACGGGATTTGGCCGGGAAGTTGATGGCGGCCACTTCCGCCGCGGGAAGCACCTCGATGCGCGGTGCCACGCGAATGCGGGAGCGGAAACGGTCCTTGAGGTCTTTCACAGGGTCGAACTCCGGCTGGTATTTCAGGCCCAGTTGCACCAGGACATCGTCGGTGCCGGCGTCGCTGTCCTGCACAATCACCACGTAGTTTTCCACATAGGGTGTGTTGTCCAGCACGTCGTTCACCGCCGGCGGGTACAGCGTCGTCCCCTTGAGCTTGATCATGTTGTTCTTGCGCCCCACCAGCGGCGTGAGCCTGTAGCTGTAGCGGCCGCACCGGCACTGCCCGGTGATTTTGGCCGCCATGTCGCCGGTGCGGAACCGCAGCAGCGGCATGCCTTCCACACCCAGCGTAGTAACCACAATCTCCCCTACTTCGCCATCCGGTACGGGCATATCGTCCTCGCCGATAATCTCTACAATGATGAGTTCCGGATGTACATGCCCCCCGCAGCCGAACGGGCATTCGCTGAAGGTGGCGCCCATTTCCGTAGAGCTGTACGTGGCAAACAGTTCCACATCCCATTTCTCCTTGATGCGGCGTCCCAGCAAGTTCAGGTTAAAGTTTTGGTCCCTCAGGCCCTCCCCAATGCCGATAATCCGCTTTACCGAACTGTTCTTGTAGTCTATCCCGTGTTCCTCTGCATACTGCACCAGCCGCAGGATAAACGACGGCACACACATGATGGTATCCGGCTTCAGGCGCTCGATGGTGTCCCACTGCAGTTCCGGAATGCCGTTGCCCACGCGGATAATGCTGGCGCCCAGCTCCCGGATGCCCAGGAAATAGGCCAGGCCGGCCATAAAGCGCTTGTCAATGGTGGTCATGAGCTGGACAATGTCCCCGGGCTTTACACCGGCGCAGGCAAAGCTCTTTTTTTCGTTATAGGCAAGCCGCTGCAGGTCTTTCTCCGTGCAGCCAAAGGTAACCGGGTCTCCCAGGGTTCCGGAAGTGGTCACATAGTCCACCACCTTGGCCTTGGGGCAGCACAGGAATTCCTCGTTAAAAAGCTGTAAATCCTTCTTTTCCGTAAAGGGGATCTTCTGCAGGTCCTCGATGGTCCGGATTTTGGCAATGTCTATATGGTATTTCCCAAACATGCGCTGATAATAGCGCGAGTGCCCCTGGAGGTACTGCAGTGCCTCTTGCAGCAGCCCCTCCTGAAATACCTTGATCTCTTCCGGAGACTTGAATTCAATATCTGTCATA
>DEKS01000122.1:0-14789 GCA_002354005.1 Bacteroidales bacterium UBA2716 | reverse complement strand
TCCTAGAACGACATGCCATGCAGCCATTCAATAAACGTGGCCTGCCAGCCATCCGTGGTGCCTTCCTGCATCTTTTCCGGGTTAGCCCCAAAACCATGGCCGCCGGTCTCGTACTGCACATAGTGATGCGGCACGTGATGGGCCGTAAGGGCCGAATCCAGCAGGGCGGCATTGTGGTAGTCCACGACATGGTCGTCCTGGCAGCTTAACAGGAACACCGGCGGTACGCCCTGATGCACGTGTTTTTCCATGGAGAGGGAATCCCGCAGTTCCTTCTTTCTCACGCTGTTTTCCCCCAGCAGGCCCAGACGGGAGCGTTTGTGCACGTAGCGGTCGTCGCTCAGTGTGACCACCGGATAGATGGACGCCACAAAATCCGGCCGCAGGGATACTGTGGGTTCAATTTCATATCGGGAGAGGAAATTGGTCTGATAGAATTCTGCCGCCGTCATAACCAGGTGGCCGCCGGCGCTGAACCCGATCAGTCCCACGGGACCGTTATACCGCTCGCGGATAAGCTGAATGGAGCGTTGCAGGTCGCAGATCATGTCCGGATGGCGGTGGCCGCGGAGGACACTGCGGTACTTGGAAATGAATTCCACCTTACCGGCCGTACGGTAGCGCAGCACATACGCCGCATACCCTTCCGATGCCAGCCATTCGGCTACCAGGGTGGCCTCATTGCCGGAATCCAGCCAGTGGTAACTGCCACCGGGGCACACGATAATGGCGGCGCGCGGCTCCCCTTCCGGTAAATACTCCTTCAGGGTCACCTGCCGGGATTTGCACGGGGTCCCGTTCCAAATTTTTTCCTGCGCTGCAGCTGCCAGCGTAAGCAGTATCAGCGTTCCAATCAGCACATACTTTTTCATACGTCGTTTAAATAATGTAAGTTCGTGGGTATAACGGCACAACGGGTGGCCGTCAGGTATTTTTCTTCATCGGCCTCATGGGCCGTAATGGTCATATCGGGATGCCGCAGAGCAATGAGCAGCGCTTCCACGCCACAGCCAGCATTCCGGATTTCCAGCGACTCCCCTTCCAGTGCGTCTATACGCGCAAAATGGGATTTTCTGAGCACCCGGCGGCATTCCATCAGGGCATCATGTCCTTTGTACAAATATTGTTCCTTTACAAAAGGCGCGAGCCAGGCGGCTGTCTCCCGCGCCGCGCGAATGCGGGCATACCAGTCCACGTAGTTATGACGCATCCCTCGGGTGAAGTCCGCCGGGTCTCCCGTAACCTGTACCCGCCGGCCCACTTCCAGATACAGCGGGCATCTCCTCAGGAGGAAATCGTGCTTGGGAAGGGCGTTGTGGAAGCCATGAATGCACAGCGGAAGTATTTCCAGCCCCAGCTCCCTGGCGGTAGTAAACGCGCCGCGATGGAAGCGCTGGATGGAGCCGTCCTCCGACCGCGTTCCTTCCGGGAAAATGACAATGGAATAGCCCTTGGCTACCAGTTTTTTCATATGAACGCTGTTTCGGGACAAGCCCCAGAAAGTGGGAAAGTAGCCGGCTTTGCGGATTACAGCCCCATAGAACGGGAATTTCCACACCCAGTCGTTGGTCATGAAGATGAGTTTGGGCTGCAGGGCAATGAGGGCCAGAACATCCAGGTGGCTCTGGTGATTGCAAATGTACACGGCCGGCCTGGAAAAGTCCTCTCCGTGCGGATTGTTCAGGATAAAGGGGCATCCCGGAACCATGCGGATGGCCCAAAATGCGACGCGCCGGATGATCCGGTTAAAGAATACGCCGCCGGGAAGGAGCATGCTAAAGAGCGAAAGTACCGTCATGGACAGGACCATGGTCAGGCCGATAAACGCGGTCCGAAGCAGATTTCCAAGGGTAAGCGGCGTTTGTCGCGGCGCTCCTCCTTTGGTGGTGAGCCAGCGGAAGACCAGCGGCGGCAGGTAGTAGGCCATTCCCACCACGGTGAGCATGCCAATCACCGTCACCAGCCCCAGGGAACGCATGGCCGGGTGTTTGGCCAGAACCAATGCGCCAATGCCCACAAACATGATAAGGGCGCTGAGCGCGACGGCGTTCTTGTAGGAGTGCAGGATTTTTTTGCCCGTAGCGCGCTCATACAGAAGGCCTTCCGTGATAAAAATGCTGTAGTCGTCCCCCATCCCGAAGATGAAGGTGGCAAGGATGATATTGACGATATTAAACTGCAGGCCGCTGAGGCCCATGATGCCTTGAATCCAGTACCAGCTCACCGCCAGCGGCAGGAAGGCCATAAGGCTGATAGCCAGGCTGCCGAAACTGGCCCACAGGAAGAGGAAGACAATGAGCGAGCAAAGGAGGCCCACCGTCCCGAAATCCTGTGAAAGATCCTGGATAAGCGCTTGTGCAACAGGAGCTTCCGGAGCAAAATCTACCGGAGCAAAGTAGCTTCGCGGCTGCGGCTGCCAGTCTTTGTCCAGGGCATCCCGGAAGGGCTGGAAGGCATGCGGCGTAAAGCCGGCCTTGAGCGCTTCTTCCTCCAGCGTATCCATCAGGTCCGGGTGCTTTTCCCGGAAGGCATTCCATCGGCCGATTGCCGCCTCTTGGGACGCCCGGTCAAAGTCCGGCATGACGTTTTGCGGGCGAAGGGCCTCCAGTACGGCAAATCCCTCCGCCTGTTCCTGCGTCATATAGTTGATATGGTGCAGGTTGGCGTCGAACGTCACCTTGCGGCTTTGCCAGCAAAGCAGCGCGCTCACAGCAAGGAAGGAGAAAAAGATGCTCCGGCGGACATTGGCGCCAGGGTGCAGATAGCGGTCGAAGTCCAGTTTAACAAGGTTCCGGGGCTCCCCTTTCCGCCGGGGAACAAACACCGGCAGGAATACCAGTACAAAGAGAATGGTTCCCACCAGCATGGCAGCGGCGATGAAGCCAAAGTCGTGCAGGGCATCCGCTTTCATGAGCATGAGGCTCAGGAAAGCCCCCACGGTGGTGATATTGCCAACCAGCAGCGGATTCACCTGCTCTGCCAGGGCTTTCCGCTTGTCCTGCTGGTACTTCAGATGGTCCACATAGTGCAGCGGATAGTTCACGGCAATGCCGATGATGGTGCAGCCAATTCCCAGCACAATGAGGCTCACGCTGCTCTTGAACAGGGCGATAAGGCCCAGGGCAAACACGGCTCCGGCACCGATGGACAGCAGAATCCAGAGCACGTCCGAGAAGCGTTTGTAGCTGAACCAGAGGATAAGGGCAATAAGAATCAGCGCGATGGAAAGCGCCAGCAGGGAGTCTTTTTTGATGCGGGTGGCATTCTCTACCGCCACTTCCGGGGCGCCGGTAGAAGTGAGGGTCACCTCCGGATACTGTGCCCGGATACGGGCCTTGGTGGCATTGAGATCGGCCGTGAGGACTGCATTCTTACCGCTTTCACTGCTTCCGTAGGGCGAATAGAACAGGATGATTCCGGTGTTGCCATCTGCTGTAAACAGGCAATTTTCCATGAGTTGCGATGCTCCGCGGGCCTTATTCAGGCGCTGCACCACGGGCGAAAAAAGCCCCAGCGGATCCGAGCGCAGGTACCGGGCCTGGAGGGTACTTCCATAGAGCGACAGCTTGTCCTCCTGCATCTTCTGCGTCACATAGCCGGGTGTTGCGAGAAGGGAGTCCATGCGCGCATAGTCCTGCTCTTCCAGGAAATAGGGCCAGTTGCCACTCAAAAAGTCCAAAACGGCCAGGATGGAGGAATTGTCCGCTTCCGGAGATAAAGGGATATCGGCATGCTCCGCGTTCCAAGCATCGGCAAAGGCGTACATGGCGTCCAGTTTTTGGTCCACTGTACCGCCGGTGAAGAAAAGGGCCATCTGGCCTTCTCCCCCACTCTTTTCCAGTTTTTCCTGCTCCCGGGCGGGAAGAAAATCGGTGATGTTTTCCTGGAAATGCAGCCGGAAGGCACTTAACGCGCTAAGAATCAGCACCAAGGCAAGAATGCCTGCCGCCACCCTTCTGCGAGCCGACAACCAGTCATAAATATGGAGAATAAGTGCCTTCAAAGCAGTGTTTGTATAACTTACAAATATACTGCTTTTTACTTAAAAGGAAAAGGATTTATTTCCCTATCAGCATGCGGGGCCAGCCGTACAGAAGAGCGGCTACCAGAAGGACGCAATTTAATACGCTGATTCTCAGGAAATCCCTTGTGGGACGAAAGTGGCTCACCCGGTTTTCCGGATAGCTCACCTGCACCGGAACCGGCGTGAGTGTGAGCCCTTTCCAGGCGCTGAACACCAGCAGTGCCAGCTCCGCTTCATAGCGGGCGGTCAGGAGCCACAGGCCGGGGAGGCTCTTCAGAGGATAGAGCCTGTAACCGGTTTGGGTGTCCGGCAGGTTTTTCCAAGTGAACAGGCGGAACCAGAAATTGGAAAAATTGTTGGCAAAACTGCTTCCTCCGCTGTTCCCACGTTGTGCCCGGCTCCCCACTACTAGTGTACGCGAGGCTTTGTGTTCCAGTAACTTATGTACATCTTCCGGGAAATGCTGGCCATCGGCATCCAGGGTGATAACATAGTCGTATCCCCATTCTTTTGCCTGCATGAATCCGGTCTTGAGGGCCATTCCCTTGCCGCGGTTCTGCGCGAGTCGCAGCACTCTCACCTCCGGAAGTTCCCCAAGAATGGCCGCTGTGCCGTCTGTGGAGCCATCGTCCACCACCATTACGGGAAGGCCGGTAGCGAGGGCACGATGCACTACATCCCCCAGCGTGCCGGCGTTGTTGTACGTCGGAATCAGGATGAGGGTATCGGCGGTGACGGACACTACTGGAGGCTTACGGTCATTTTGGCGCAAAGCGTACCGTCGGCAAGGGAGAGCGTAATATCGGCCGTGGCATTATCTCTGTACGACCATGCGTAGTGCAGCTCCGGGCCGTCGGCGGTGGGAAGGACCGGCACCACAAACTTGATGTCTTTGGCAGCGGCGAGTTTCCGGCCCATCAGCTCCAGGGCCATCTGCACCAGCGTAACGCCGGGCGTGACGGGATAACCCGGAAAATGGGCTTTGTAAATGGGACTTTCCGGCAGGAGGCGTACGGTGGCCGCTCCTTCTTCGCGTGAGACAACGTTGTATAAGATTCCTTCTAACATAGGCTATAATTGAAAGAGCGCAGCACTGAGGGCTACGTTGTGTTTGACTTCTTTGAACCAGAGGATGGTCCGGTCACCGTCCCGGCCGTCGATAATCACTTGAGAGAGTTCCAGGGAACGGGCATCCACCGTGAGGCGGATTTGCTTAAAGAGTTGCTTTAGGTCACGGCGTACAGGCGTCAGAATAACCGTGTACTCCTCCCCTTCCAGAATCTCTGCCGTAAAGTCTTTTTCCGTGGGCATCCGGAAGCGGCCGCGCGGCGAGTGGTCCCCAAAAACCGTGACGCGGGAAACGGGTGAAACGGTTTCCCAGCGAAGAAAGGACGGCTCCTGGATGTATACCATCCCGTCCGACTCCAGCGGCGCTTCCAGTAAGGGAGAATGGTAACTCCTGTGCCAGGCCGCCTGCACGGTAGAGGTCATGTTCACCTCGCGGATACGTGAGAGCAAATCCTGCGAAAAGGCAGGAAGGCCCACCACAAGCGCCAGCAGGGATATGAGGACTCGACGCATTATTTAACAATGAAATAACAGCCGGCCAGGATGAGGAAAAGGCCCATCCACTGGGTCCAGACCACGGTTTCGTGGAAGAAAATCACGGCCACGAGCATGCCGAACAGGAAGCTGAGCGAAGAGAGCGGATACACCTGGCTGAAGGGAAAACTCCGCAGCATGTACATCCACTCCAGCGTGCCTATGATCCCGCACAGGCCGGAAGCGATGAGCCACCAGTTGGTAAGGATGCCGTCGCGGAAAAAAGCCCAGGTCCAGCTGAAGGTGCCCATTTGCTCGGCCGCCACTTTAAAGAGCGACTGGGCACTGCACATCAGTATAGCCTGCGTGATAGATAAAATAATGAGTCTTAACATGGTTTTGTAGATAAAACAATGGCTACGGCGCGTTCTGCGCCCGGTAGCCGGTGAAGGTCCATTTGCGGAGTCCGTTCGTCGTACCAGCCCACAAGAGCGGTGTCGATGTCTCCCAGCTGCAACTGCATCATGGCATCGTTCAGGGCGCTTTTCAGCGAGGCGCCGGTATGGGAATAGGTGGCGTTATAGCCGTGGCAGCACAGGCGGATGGCGATGAGCGAGCTTATGGTGTTGTGCGTGCTCTGCATGAAGTGGACCGGACGCATAGAAGCGCCATCCCGCTGCAGGACCCCTTCCAGGAAGGATTCGGAGTTTTCCATGCAACCGTAGTCGGTGGCGGTGATGATGGCGTCCGGCATGGCTACCCCCGCCTGTTCCAGCGCCTTTACCGAGCACCACAGCGCCCTTTTCAGCAGCCGTCCCATCCGGCGTGCTTCCAGCGGGGAAATCACCTCGCGGAAGTCCGGGTCCTCGGGTCCCAACTTTACTACGGCGCGGATGTATACTTCCTTATTCATACGCACTCAAAATTAAGGAGGTGTCGTTTCCGCCAAAGCCAAAGGCATTGGTGAGGACATGCTTGAGATGCCCGGTCGAGGGACTCGCCGGGACAATGCAGGCGGGATCCGGCGTATGCCAATTGAGCTGCGCCGGAACAAAACCCTCCTGCATGGCCAGCAGGCAGAACACGGCTTCGATGGAGCCGGAAGCGCTGGTGGTGTGTCCGGTCAAGGGCTTGGTGGAACTTACCGGAGGCATATTGTCGCCAAAAACCCGCCGCAGAGCCGCGCTCTCCGATGCGTCATTATTGGGCGTTCCGGTGCCGTGCGCATTGACATAGTCGATGTCGGATGGATGTAACCCAGCACGTTTAAGCGCCTCAGTCATAGCCAGATACGCACCTTCTCCGTTCTCCGAGGAGGCGGTCTGGTGGAATGCGTCGCAGGCATTGCCAAAACCGGAAAGCAGCGCAAGGGGGTTGGCACCGCGATTCAGGGCTCCCTCCAAGGTCTCCAGCACCAGGTAGGCGGCTCCTTCTCCCAGGTTCAGGCCGGCGCGGTTGGCATCGAAGGGACGACAAGGCTGCCGGTCCAGAATCATCAGGGAGTGGAACCCGTTCAGGTGATAGTTGGACAGGCTTTCGCTGCCACCCGCCACTACACAGCGGCACTGCCCCGAACGCAGCAGGTTGGCACCGTAGATGATGGCATTGGCGGCCGACGAGCAGGCGGTAGAAAGGGTTGTGGCATCGTCAAAACCGCCCACAAACAAGGCCGCCAGGTCTGTGCAGGCCCCGCAGCTGTGGTCCGGGGAATACTCCGGATAGATTTTCTCCGTCAGGTCCATGGCGCCTACGGTGGTGCCGGATATGAGCAGCCTGGAGGAATATCCCTCCATACTGCGTAAACCGGCCTCCGCCAGCGCCTCCTGGATGGCCAGGATGGACATGAGCGTGGTCCGCGGCCAGGTAGCCGGCGCTCCGCAGCGGGCAGCCATTTGGGCACTGCTCATGGCAACCTCTCCCACCGGATACTCCTTTAACGAGGTTTCCAGGTAGCGGACAGGCCCCACGCCGGAGCGGCCGCTGCGCAGTGCATCAAGGGTATCGGCCTTGCCGCACCCGATGGCACTTACCACCCCCACGCCCGTTATGACAATGCACTCCTTCACTTATTTCTTTCTATTGGCAGCTACATATTCCGCCATGACGGCGATACTCTTGAATACTTCCTTGCCCTCCTGCGGCGTGGCAAGCCGGATTCCATAGTTTTTCTCCAGGAGCACAATGAGTTCCAGCACGTCAATGGAATCCAGGCCCAGGCCCTGATCCCCGAAGAGCGGCGCATTATCGTCGATGTCTTCCGGCGTCATGCCCTCCAGGTTCAGGGCATCGATGACCTTCAGTTTAAGTTCATTGATTAATTCGTTCATCTTGCAAAAATACAAAAATCATTTGAGAATTTCTTCGCGGGTCACCAGCCAGGCCTCGGCCTGCCAGGCGGTATCCGAGAGGCAGTCTATCCAGGCCACCACCGCGCTTTGGGTGATGCGGTCCTGAAAAGCCTCCTTCACAAGGGCCCACAGCCGTTTTTCGTCGTATTTTTCCAGCACATAGGCCGATGTCTCCCCTTCATACTTGTTCCGGATGGCAATCTCTCCCGTGACGATATTGGGCAGCGTGTACACGAACAGCGCCGGCGACGGAAAATCGGCCAGGGTGGCCGCATAGTGGCGGTCATTGGCTACGCAACCTTCCCGGCTGAAGACCAGCACGGCGCGGTCTTCGCGCGGCCGGAAGCGGTCCGGCTCATCGGCCACAAGCATTTCCGTAAGGAGAAAGCCCAGCTTGGAAAGGACATCCATCTTGAAAAACTTGGGATAGTCCCCCGCCAGTTGCCGGTACAAGGCGCTTAAATCTGCACCGGAAGGAATGGTTACGTGTTTCACTGCGCACCTCCTTTTCTAAAGAGCAGAGCTCCGTTCACACCACCAAAGCCGGAGAGCAGTTTAATGAATTCCGAGCCTTGGGTGGGCATTTCCTGTGCCGATACCCGCACCGGCCGGCTCACACCCAGCTCCGAAAAGCCCCGGGTGGGCAGCACTACGCCCTTGTCGCAAGCGAGCATGGACACAATGGATTCCAGGATGCCGGCGGCACCCATGGTGTGGCCAAAAATGCCTTTGAGGGCATTTACGGGTACATCCAGGAGGCCGGCACGGTCCAGCGCGATGGCTTCCATCTCGTCGTTGTATAGGGTGGCCGTGCCATGGACGTTTACAAACGCGAGTTTCTCGCGGTTCACCAGCGGCAGCAGGTATTTGAGGGCGTTGTAGCTGCCCTCACCCGTCCTTGACGGGCCCGAAATGTGGTTGGCATCGTTCCGCACCGCTCCGTCCACCAGTTCCCACGGAGATTTTTTTTCTCCGCTGAGCACCATGGCGGCCGCGGCTTCCCCCGGGTTGAGCCCATCCCGCGCCGCGTCGAACGGCTTGCTGGGCTGCAGCGACAACGCTTTCAGGGACTGGAATCCGCTGACGATGAAGCGGGACTGAACCTCCGCCCCCACCACAAGCACATGGTCATAGGCCCCGTCACGGAGCATCCGCATGCCTTGCAGGAGCGCGGCCAGGCCGGAAATACAGGCATTGGAGACCACTACAGGAGGGGTGCTCATTCCCAGTGCAGCGGCAATGCGGGCAGCCGAGGCAGCCAGCGAAACATCCTCCCGGTCCAGCAGTTCCACATTCCCTTTGATGGTGGAAAGCACCAGGCCGACACGCGGACAGGACGGCTCTAATCCGGCCTGCTCCAGGGCCTTTCGGGCCGCTTTCACGGCAATGTCTTCAAAGAAGGACGGGCCGTCAAAACCCTCCCGGCTCAGGAGCGAAGCCACATAGGGCTCCGGACCGGCCTGATACAGGCGAAGGGCAGAACGGCCTGTACGCACGGCCTGGAACACCGCTTCCGGGGTGTCCCCAACCGGCGTTACCACGCCGCATCCTGTGCAGTAGACTTTAGTCATCCTTGACGGCGCTCTTGAGGGAAGCGGTGGCAAGGAGTTCATCGCCCACACGCACCTCTGCGTCTACCATGGTTATGTTATAGACTTCCTCCCTGAGATAGATGGTGGTCTCCAGGGTTTCTCCGGCCTTGGGAAGGCGGGTAATGCGGAGTTTGCGGAACTGGCCGATGTAGCCAATCTTCACCGGCAGTTTCAGGATAAACTTGTTGTAATACCCTACCCGTACAGCGCTGCACTGGGCCATGTGTTCCATGAGCCCGGCTGCGCTCAGGCAACCGTCTTCCATCAGAAGGTTCTTGCCTTCCGCTGGGGTGAAACGGATGCGGGCGAGTTCCTCCGTGTATTCCTCCAGGGAATCCACAAAGCGGAACGGCGGCTGTTGGGGCAGTAATTCCCCGATGGGAATGTCGCTAAGGGGTTTCATTCGGACCAAAAATCATAAAAGTTATACCATTGTTCCGGATAGCGGCGCGCCATGGATTCCAGTAAAGAGACGTACGCTCCGGCCAGTGCTTGTGCCCGCCGGGCCGATGTTCCTTCCTGCGGCATCGGGAGCCTGCGTACCACCAAACGGTAGCTGCCGCGGCTTTCCCGGACGACGAAGGTGGCCACCACCGGCACATCCCGAAGGGCAGCCAGCGTGAACGGCCCTTGCGGGAAAGCGGCATCGGCCCCCAGGAACGGAAGACGGAAGACCTTGTGCGAGCCCAGGAGACGGTCGGCCGGAAGGGAGACAATCTCTCCCCCTGCCATGGCATTGTTCAGGGCGAACAAATGCGCCATGTCCTCCGTTGCCGGTATCATTTCGATGTTGCCGGGGGCGAACATCCGGGTGCGGTTCTGCATGACGGTATGGGTTTCGCCGCCGTAAACCAGTACTTTCAGGGGACGGGGCGACGGGAGCATGTATCCCACCATCTCAAAATTGCCCAGATGGGAGCCCAGCATCATAAAAGAACCGGGCGTTTGGGCGAGCCGGTCAAAGGATTCCTTCCCGTCCGGAATCATTCGGAAACGCTTGCCTGCATAGGCACTGAAGCGGTCGATGACCACCGTGCCCATGCTGTACATGTTGCGAAAGACACAAAAAAAACTGTGCACTGCGCCATACCCCATTCTTTTGCGGAAAAAACGGTACGAGGCCTTGCGGCCCCGCCCGTCAAACAGTACATAGAATGGAATGGCCAGCGACATGAGGCTGTAGCTGAGCCACAGCGGAGCCACCCTTACTACGGTTAGCAGCGAGCGCTGCATCCAAGGTGCACCGTCCGTGGAGCCACGCCAGGCGCGTGTGCCTTCCTGATTAGCCAATACGATTGGCAATGAACTTGCAGAAATCGTCCAGGGTGATGAGTTCCTTGAAGTCTTCCGGTTTCATCTTGAAGCCAAACTGCTCCTCCACCAGGACGACTACGTCCACCACTTCCAGGGAGTCGATGCCCAGGTCTTCCTTCAGACGGGCGTCCTCGCTGATTTTGCTTTCTTCAATCTCCAGGTCTTCCACCAGGAACTCGTTCACTTTCTCGTAAATTTCGTCAATTGTCATAATTACACTAAATAAAAGTTATCGTTCTTTTTAAGGAATTTCTTCGCGCTTGCAAATTTAGTAATAATTTTCTAATTTTGCCTACAATTCGCGCGGTTGGAAGTCAAAGACTGGCTTCGCCCCGTGAAAACCTGTTTAAAAAATGGAAAAGGGACCTATCTCTCAATTCATTACCCATCACTACCGTCATTTCAATTCCGCAGCCCTGGTAGACGCTGCAAAGGCCTATGAAGATCTCCTGAACAAGGGTGGCAAAATGTTCCTGGCCATGGCCGGTGCCATGTCCACCGCAGAACTGGGCCTCTCCCTGGCAGAAATGATCCGTCAGGATAAAATCGCCTTCGTTTGCTGCAGTGCAAACAACCTAGAGGAAGACATCATGAACCTGGTGGCCCACAGCCACTATTACCGTGTGCCCGGCTACCGCGACCTCACCCCCAAACAGGAGCAGGAGCTGCTGGACAACCACTACAACCGTGTAACGGATACCTGCATCCCGGAAGAGGAAGCTTTCCGCCGCCTGGAAAAACACCTGGTAGAGGTGTGGGACAAGGCCAAGGCAGAAGGCAAGAGATATCTCCCGTACGAGTTCATCTACCAGATGATCCGCAGCGGCGTTCTCAAGCAGTACTATGAGATTGACCCCAAGGACAGCTGGGTGGTAGCCGCCTGTGAAAAGAACATCCCCATCATTTGCCCGGCCTGGGAAGACTGCACCACCGGCAACATCTTCACCGCCCACGTCATTCGCGGTGAGTATGACCCGCACATGGTCATCCAGGGCGTAGAAGTCATGATGTTCCTGGTGGACTGGTACAAGAAAAACAGCCAGGGCGCCGGCGTGGGCTTCTTCCAGATCGGCGGCGGCACCGCCGGTGACTTCCCCATCTGCTGCGTTCCCATGATGGAACAGGATCTGGGCTGGACAGGCACTCCGCTCTGGGCCTATTTCTGCCAAATCTCGGACTCCACCACTTCTTACGGTTCCTATTCCGGCGCTGTTCCCAACGAGAAAATCACCTGGGGCAAGCTGGCACCGGATACGCCCAAGTTCATTGTGGAAAGTGACGCCACCATTGTGGCACCGCTCATTTTCGCCTATGTCCTGGGCTGGTAAGAAATTCTTCCAAAATTCTTTCAGGAGCCTGTTCAACAAAAAGGAGCAGGCTCCTTCTTTTTCCGCGTCCACACCCCTCCTTCCGGACACCGTAAAACGGGTAGAAAAACTGGTCCGGACCTGGGTGAACGGTAAAGGTTACCGTCTTCCGGACCGGACCATAGAGGAGTCGGCTGCGCATATCGGTACAGATTCCGCTACACTCTTCAGGTATTTTGCCATGCGTGGAGAGGACTTTCGCTCTTTCCGTACGCAGCTGCGCATTCAGGATGCGCAGGAGCTGCTTCTGGCAGAACCGGAAACGCCTGCTTCATACATTGCGCTGCGCGTGGGCTACCGGGACAGAGGCAATTTCTCCCATCAATTCAAATCGGTGACGGGCCTCACCCCGGCAGCCTGGCGCGCGCAGCATTCTACTTAGTCTTAATGGAGGCCAGACCGGCCTTGTGGGTCTCAATAGCCTCACAATCCAGCTGGCGGGCATCAATGTCCCCTGCGCCGGACACATTCAGGGTGCAGCTTTGCGCCTTACCGGAAAGCTCCACGTCGCCTGCACCATTTACCGCTATACTCAGTTTGCCCACGTTCAGCCCTTTGCATTCCAGGTCTGCAGCGCCGTTAATCTCTACGCTGAGTTCCGGAACGGTAATATTCTTGAGTTCCATGTCGCCGGCGCCATTGATCTCCATCTCCAGATTCCCCGGCTGGTTCAGCGCGTCAATCTTGGTATCGGTAGCGCCGTTCACCTCGATGCTTGTGAGTGCAGGTGCGCTTATACAGATGTCGTATTCGTCGGCGCGGATATTGACTTTATCAATGGTTTCCAGAATAAGCGTACCGTTTTCCACGCGGTAGTTCAGGTGCTGGAACACTTCTTCGTTGGCTGTTACGCTTACGCCAAAAGTGCCGTCGGTCTGGGTGAATTCCAGGTCTGCGTGACCGTTGATGAGAATTGCGTTAAAATCGGCCAGAACAAAAGTCCGGGTTACAACGGGGCCTTTGCAGGTGAGAGTTTTTCTGTTTTTGCCATTGCCGATGTGCACGTTCCAGGTGCAGCTGATGAGGGCGAGTGCGCACAGGGCGCTTAGTACTTTTTTCATATCGTTTTTAGTTTTTGAAGATGCTTGCGTCCAGTCCCAGCAGTTCCATCTTGCGACGGATGGCGGGTACTTCTTTGGAGAGGAAATCGGCCTTTTGAGCCTCCAGGATCTTTTCATGGGCATCGGCCGATACAAAATAGCCAATCCCGCGCTTGTTGTAGATGATGCCGTCGTCCGTGAGTTTCTCGTACGTGCGCATCACGGTATTGGGGTTTACGCCTATCTGCGCACCGTATTCGCGAACGGAAGGAATCCGGTCTTCGGCCTTTAAGGTGCCGCAGAGGATGCTTTCGCACAGGGTATCGGCGATTTGCAGATAAATGGGTTTGTCACTGTGAAAATCCATGGCTTAATGCTTGAGGGTTTTGAGGCGCCAGAAGATGCCGCCGACCATGGCAACGGTGAAAAGGGCCGTAATCGCATTCATCCACCAGAAGAAGGTATTGATGTTGCTTTGCGCAATGTTCATATCGTCCACATCCAGCTGGGTCACAAAACCAAAGCTGAAGTAGCTCATGATAATGGAAGACAGGATACTCAGGCCGAATGCGATGGCAAAGGCACCCAGAATTTTGTTACGTTTGAAGCAGATGCCGCAGAGGAGGAAATACAGGAGGTTCCCGATGAGGCTCAGCACCATGGCCCAGCCCAGCGGAGCCACATTGAGGGTAAGCGTGTAGTCGGAATTCACATCCGTAAGGGCTTCCATCATGGACTTCCAGCCGCCGCCGATGACGCCCAGCATGGACTGGCCCAGGGAAGGATCCACTGCGCAAAGAATGCTGTCTACCAGGAACGATGCGCAGAGGAACAGCACGGGCAGGACAATGCAGGCCATGACGAGCATGGAGACCCACTTCTCCACGGTGGAAGCAGGCAGCATGAGCCAGGCGCTGCCTTTGCGTTTGTCTGTCAGGTACCCGTAGATGCGGGTATAGTAGAGCTCCAGCGCGGCGGAGGCCAGGAAGAAGGTGAAGAAACGGCCGGTGATGCCGGGGCCCTGCCAGGTGCCGTTGAAGGCGAGGTTGAACAGGACCACCACAAAGTACACGATGAGACCGGCCAGGCCGATGCCCACGGCTGCCTTTACGTGGTTGCGCCACATTTGCGTGAGGTCATATTTGAAATAGGTCCAGAAACGCTGGCCTTGGAAAATTTCGTTTGTCATAGGGCTACTTGAATAAGGCTTTAACAACATCTTTGTGGGCGTGCACGGCATTGAAGAGGGCTTCCAGGTTCACCTTGGATTCCTCGCCGGTGGTATTGGGATACACCTGGATGGCGCCACTGGGGGTATGTTCCAGGTACAGGGCCTCCGGATGGAGGGTGGTACCATAGTCAAAGAACAGTTTTTCGCTGATGGTCTGCAGGCTCGCATTCACCAGTACATCTTCCTTGTCCAGGATAATGATGGGGTCGATAATCTCCTCCAGGTCTCGCACCTGGTGGGTGGAGATGACCACGCAGGCATCCTCATTGGTGTAACGGGTAATGGCTTTGCGGAACTGCGACTTGGAGGGAATGTCCAGGCCGTTGGTGGG
>DEKS01000124.1:5841-6127 GCA_002354005.1 Bacteroidales bacterium UBA2716 | reverse complement strand
TGTCTGCACGTAATCGCTCCTATTTTTTCAGAAATGAATGAATGTACCGCCCCAGGGTGTTCCTGTCCACCTTGCAGATCTTTGCTATCTTTCGCTGCGACACCCCAGCCCGGAGCAGTTCTACGATGAGCGTCCGCTTTGGAAACAGCTTGTACTTGACCTCCTCGGTCTTCCTGCCTTTGGGCCGTCCCAATACCATCCCTTCCGCCTTCTTCCTGGCCAGCGCCTCCTTTGTCCGCTGGCTGATTAGATTTCGTTCAATCTCGGCAGAGAGGCCAAATGCGAA
>DEKS01000124.1:2285-5834 GCA_002354005.1 Bacteroidales bacterium UBA2716 | reverse complement strand
GCAAGCACCTTACTCTGAATGTCCTCTCCAAGTCTATAATTGTCCTTGATTGTCCATACCCGGCATTCTTTTGTCATACAGATGTTGAGTATTTCCATAATCATAAATAGATTGCGCCCTAACCGAGAAAGCTCAGCGCAAATAATCAAATCATCCTTCTGTACTCTGTTCAGGAGCTTCCCCAGCTCCCGCTTGCTGTAATTCTTCGTTCCGCTGATAGTTTCCTCTATCCATCCATCAATGCACATTGACTCCCTAGAGCAGAAGTTGTTGATTTCAAACCTCTGATTCTCAACTGTCTGTTTGTCACTGCTGACGCGAATATATCCGTAAATCATATCGTTATGTAATTAAATTGTGTAGCAACCGTAAAAATCGTACCTTTACATGAAGATAGGAAAATGCCTTGTAACAACTTTCTGCGGCGCCTCGCTCGGCAGTCGTGCATGCCGAGGTGAACGGAAAGGTGGACACTACGGCATACGAAAACTGGCCAATAATGCGTTAAGGAATGCATGGATTTGAGCATCTCGCAGATTTTTACTACCTTTAGACACTTATTTCGAACTCAAACTTGTCAAGATAGAGCAATGAAAAGATACCTTAAGATATTTCTCTCCGCCTTTATCCTGTGCTTTTTAGCCATTGGCTGCGGATTACAAAAAAGAGTGTCCAGCACGCCAACGCTCGATAAGATCCAAAAACGGGGGACCCTTCTTGTCGGTACGACGGGGGATTATCGGCCGCTGAGTTACAAGGAACCGGGGACCGGAGAGTACTGGGGATTCGGGATTGATGTGGCAGGGGAGATTGCAGGCGCACTGGGTGTCAGTGTCAGTTATGTCCCCACCTCCTGGCCAACCTTGTCGGCAGATGTCCAGACACCGGAACTGTTTGACTTCGCCATCGGCGGAATCACCATCACAGATGCGAGGCTCCAGTCCATGGACATGTCCGAAGGCTACCTCTGTAACGGTAAAACCATCCTCTGCCGGAAGGAGGAGGCCGATAAATACAAGTCGCTCGAGGACCTCGACAAGCCGGAGGTCCGGGTGATGGTCAATCCGGGAGGTCTCAACGAGAAGTTCGCCCGGGAGAACCTTCCGTCATGTACGCTTATCGTCTTCGAGAAGAACGAAGAAATCCCCTCCAAGGTGGCTGCGGGGGAGGCCGACGTGATGATAACGGAAATTACGGAAGCGCCCTGGTATGTCCAGAACGACACCCGTCTTGCAGCCCCGCTTCTGGGCACACCCTTCACCCGGGGGCAGATTGGTGTCCTCATGCGGAAAGGGCAGGAGGATCTTCTGAAGAAGGTCAATGCGAAGATTCAGGAAATGAAGTCCGACGGAAAACTCAAGGGCCTTCATGACAAGTATGGACTGGTATATGGATTTTGACAATAATCTGGAAGTTATTTGCTTTTTTTGTAAGACCTAAATTTTGCAATTATGATACTTTCCGATTTGTCCTGGAATATCCGCGGAACTTTGGGACGGAAATTTCTCGCACTGGCGCAGCAATATGACGACGTCGTAGATTTTTCTTTGGGAGACCCGGATATTCCTACTCCGGACGGAATTTGCGAGGCGGCGTATAAGTGTATCCGGGAGCACCGGACTCGCTATACGGCGAGCGCCGGCATCCTGCAGCTTAGGGAAGCCATCGCCACTTACGAGTCCCAAAAGGCGGGCATGGATATTAAGGCAGAGAATGTGGCGGTCACCGTTGGCGCAACGGAGGCGATTCACCTGGCCTTCAGGATGCTCCTGAATCCCGGTGACGAGGTAATTATCATCGGCCCTACTTGGTCTCAATGCCCGAACAACGTGCTGCTGTGTGGGGCGAAGCCTGTTATGGCGGAAACATTTACGGAGGGCTTTCTTCCGGACCTGGCGTATGTACGGTCGCTTATCAACCATAGGACGCGGATAATTGTCATAAATTCGCCCAACAATCCCACCGGAACTGTTTATCCCGTTGAACTGCTGAAGGAAATTGCCAATCTGGCCGAGGAAAAAGGCTTGTATGTCTTTTCCGATGAGGTCTATTCGACCCTGGTTTATGACAAGCCCTTCCATTCCATATCTGCTTTCTACCCCGCAGAACACCTGATTGTGTTCAATTCGTTCTCCAAGGCATTTTGCATGACCGGATGGAGAGTGGGCTATGTGATTGGTGAGCCGCATTTTATCAAGCGGCTGGCCAAAATGCAGGAAAATGTGGCGGTTTGTGCCAGTGGCATCTCGCAATGGGCCGCCCTTGAGGCCGTTACCCATGCGGAAAACTATATTACGCCTATTCGGAATACTTTCCTGGCCAGAAGGAAAACGCTGGTGGATGCCCTGGAAGGGATTCCCGGGATTCGGTATCATATCCCCGATGCCGCGTTTTATCTGTTCACGGACATATCGGCAACGGGGTTGGATTCGCGTTCCTTCTGCTTCTCCGTGCTGGAGAAGGAGCATGTCTCACTCACGCCCGGACTGGCCTTCGGCGATTCCTTTGACGGCTACGTTCGTTTGGCTTTTACGCTGGAGGATGATGTCAGCCGGGAAGGAGCCAGGCGCATCCGCCATTTCATGGAAAATCTGTAAAATTTTCTGCTTGCGCAGTGGTTTGGCGCAAGGTGGCTGTATCTTTGCACCAGAAACTTAAAAGAACAGTACCATGCGCAACACAGATTTCAACCTTGATGCTCTCGGAAACATGATTTCTTCCTCCACTTCCTTCCAGGCCCTGAAGGACATCATCAGCGACTTGGATCTGGAGTTCGAGCAGGCCGCCAGCCTCTAATGCGCCGCCGGCCCGCCTTCTTTGTCTTTACTCCGTCTTCAGGTCCACCACGGTGGATTCTTTGTCCGGGGACAGGCCCACGCGGAGGGTTCGCACGGCGTTGCGGTCTTTCTGTCTGGCCGCCAGAATGCGGTCCCCAATGATGAATTCGGACACCGGGTCTTCCACATAGCGCATCACGGCCCGCTTGAGCGGACGGGCGCCATAGGCGGGGTCGTAGCCGGCATCGGCAATAAAACGCTTGGCGGAAGGGGTGATGGTGAGCTTGTAACCGGCTTCCAGCGCCCGTGCCCGCAGGTCTTTGAGTTCGATGTCTATGATGGACTCAATGGATTCCCGGGTGAGGGAGTTGAAGTACACCTGGTCATCCACGCGGTTGATGAATTCCGGCGGGAACGCCTTCTTCACCGCCTTTTCCACCACGGAACGACGATCCATTTCCACGTTCTTGCCCGCTGTGGCAAAACCAATTCCGTTGCCGTATTCCTCCATCTCGCGGCTGCCCACATTGGAGGTCATGATGACAATGGTATTCTTAAAGTCCACCGTACGTCCGTTGCTGTCTGTGAGCCGGCCTTCGTCCATCACCTGCAGCAGCAGGTTAAAGATGTCCGGATGCGCTTTCTCAATCTCGTCCAGCAGCACCACGCAATAGGGTTTGCGGCGTACGCGTTCACTGAGCTGACCGCCTTCCTCGTAGCCCACATAACCCGGAGGCGCCCCAATCAGGCGCGACACGCTGAACTTCTCCAT
>DEKS01000124.1:0-2279 GCA_002354005.1 Bacteroidales bacterium UBA2716 | reverse complement strand
TACTCACTCATGTCTATGCGCACCAGATTGTCCTCGCTGTCAAACAGATACTCTGCCAGCGAACGGGCCAGCTGCGTTTTCCCCACGCCGGTGGGGCCAAAGAACAGGAACGTGCCGATGGGCCGGTGCGGGTCCTTGAGGCCGGCCCGGTTGCGCTGGATGGCGCGCACCACCTTTTCTACGGCCTCGTCCTGGCCAATGATGCGCTGCTTGAGGCGACCGCGCATCTTTACCAGGCGGTTGCCTTCACTCTCGGCTACCTTGTTCACCGGAATGCCTGTCATTTTGGAAACCACGGAGGCAATGTCCTCGGCCTCTACCACATGGCTGCGGCCCTTTTTCTTGGTAAGGGACAGGCGTACCATGGAACCGGCCTCGTCCAGGGCGTCAATGGCCTTGTCCGGCAGGGATTTATCCGTAATGTAGCGGTCGGTCAGGCGCACGGCGGCCTCTACGGCATCGTCTGTGTAGGTGATGCCATGGAATTCCTCGTATTTGGGCTTGAGCTGTTGCAGAATAGCAATGGACTGCGGAACGTCCGTGGATTCCACCACAATCTTCTGGAAACGGCGGTCCAGCGCACCGTCCTTTTCCACAATCTTGGTGAATTCGTCCAGGGTAGTGGCACCGATGCACTGGAATTCTCCGCGCGCCAGCGCCGGCTTGAGCATGTTGGCGGCATCCAGGCTGCCGGAAGCGCCGCCGGCCCCCACGATGGTGTGGAACTCGTCAATGAACAGGATCAGGTCCGGGTTCTCCGAGGCTTCTTTGATGATGGTCTTGAGGCGTTTTTCAAAATCGCCCCGGTATTTGGTACCGGCCACTACGGAGGCGATATCCAGGGAAAGGATGCGTTTTTTTGCCAGCGCGGCGGAGATGTCGCCGGTGGCGATGCGCTGGGCGATACCCTCCACAATGGCGCTTTTTCCCACGCCGGGCTCGCCGATGAGCATGGGGTTGTTCTTTTTGCGCCTGCCCAGAATCTCGATGACGCGGGCAATTTCCGTGTCGCGGCCTACCACCGGGTCCAGCTTGCCCTCGCGGGCTGCCCGGGTGAGGTCATAGGCAAACTCCTCAATGTCCAGTTTTTTCTCCTCTGCGGGTTCCTCTTCCGGTCCCTGGGAGGGCTGTTTGGGGTCCTCTTGGTCCTGCGTCTCCTGCTGCTGCGGGCGCAGAAGACCTTCGTCCTCCATGTAGGCCAAGAGGCGTCCATAGTCTATCCCGTGCGAGCGCAAGTACACCTGTCCGTAGCTCTCCGTGGTGCGGCACAGGGCCAGGAGCAAATGCTGGGGTGCGGCCGCCGGGCTCTTGAGCCGGGTGGCTTCCATGACGGTGATACTGAGCACGTTCTGCGCCTGGCGCGAGAAACTGATGTTGTCAATTTGCTCGTACGGGATGGTCTCGTTGGTGAAAATGCGCTGGTCGATAAAGGCTTTGAGGTCGGCCGGCTCAATGGCCAGGTCCTGCAGCGCCTTGAACGCCGGATTCTCCTCGTGGCGGATGATGCCCAGAAACAGATGGTCCGGGCCTATCCCATAACTGCCGGTGCGCATGGCTTCCTCCCGCGCGTATTTAATGACCAGATTGAGGTCTTCGGTAACTTTCAGTTGCATGAATACAAAAATAATCAATTTCCCCTTATCAACAATCGCGCCCGCTACAGGAAACTGACAAAATGTCAAAATTGCGCGGGCACTGTTTTTGTAGCGATTAGCCTCTGCTATGAAGAAAATCCTTACATTTGCGCTGCTTCTCTGCGGTATCGCCGCAGGAGCACAGAACCTGGAAGGCACATTTACCCAGGCTAAAACATTGAAAATTTCCGGCCGTGTCATCAAGAGCGAGGGCACCATCACCTTCACCGCCCCTGACCAGTTGGCCATGCTCTATACCAAACCGGACGGCGACTACTTTATCATCGACGGCCCGTACCTGCGCATGGACATGCGCGGCGTGGCGTTGGACGTAAACCGGGAGAACAACAAGTCCATCAAGGTGGAAAGCAATGCCATCATCTACGGTCTTGCCGGCAAATACGACACCATTGCCGAGGAACTGAATGCAGACTGCACCGTTTCCGACAACAAGGACGGCGGCAAGCATGTGGTCATCAAGGTGCGCAGAGCCAAACCCAAAGGCTATTCCGGCATGGAGCTGGACTACAAGAAAAACGGCCAGCTTTCCAGAATGGTACTGGAAGAATTCGGCGGCATTTCCACGGAATATTTAATCAAGGCAAAATAAAAAAGTGGGGCGATGACATGAACCCCGAAAGTTAG
>DEKS01000055.1:1284-5938 GCA_002354005.1 Bacteroidales bacterium UBA2716 | reverse complement strand
GGCATGGCTGTGGACATCGATCTGCGCCCACAGCCCGCTTGCTGTCATCGACATAGCCAATAATGTGATGAGATACTTTTTCATTCAAGCTACAGTTTGCTATAGTGCCCGTCTGAAACCGGTTCCAGCCATTCGTTGGAAGCACCTTCCTGCACGTCTTTGTGATAGGTCAGGTGCTGGAACCAGGAGTCCTTGGCCGCGCCGTGCCAATGTTTCACTCCCTCGGGAATCTCGATGATGACGCCCGGGCGGAGTTCGACGGCGGGTCTCCCCCATTCCTGATACCAGCCTCGTCCGGCTACGCAGATGAGCACCTGAACCTGCTTGTGATGGATGTGCCAGTTATTGCGGCATCCGGGCTCGAAGGTTACGTTGGCTATTCCGCCGGGAAGCGGGGCAAGATAGCTGTTGCCCACAAAGTACTGCGCATAGGCGGTATTGGGTTCGCCTTTGGGCCAGACGCTGAAATCCACCGTCTGAACCGGCTCATGCTTTTCTCCGAACACGGAAGCCATTGCACACTTAAGCCGCTCCGCCGCTTCCATGCCCGCTGCCGCCTCCAGTACGGCGGGGATATCCCTGAGCTCAGCTTCCTTTACCCCCAGGTTGAGGGCTCCGGCCACATGGGCCCTGAGCTGGGGTTCGCAGCCGGGCAGACAGGCGATGGCGCTCACCGTCACAATCTCCCTGTCGGCATGGCTGAGGTTGTTGCGGGCGAAGATATCGCCGAACAAATGCGCTTTCAGATAATAGTCCGTCTGCGGCGCAAAGGTATAATGGAAAGCTTGCCCGGAAAGGGCGGTCTGGACCTCGGTACCCTGACGGAGCGCGTCATAATCGGCCGGAAGCGGATCTGCCTCCTTTCCGGGTTCCGTCCGAAGCCCCTTGGCTTCGCGGTCCTTCAGGACGGTCTGGAGGGTTCCCAGGGCGTTAAGCGAACGCGGAAAGCCCGTATAGGCATAGAGTTGCGACAGGGCTTCCTTGGCCTCACTGACAGTGAGACCGTTATCAAAACCTTCATTCAGGCACGCAGAAAGTGCCACTTGGTCGCCCTTTGCCTCGCATGCTGCTATGGCCGAAAGGGCCTGTTGTCTGGGTGTAAGAGATACGGCCATGATTGCCATAATGATAAGATTCATATTATAATGACTTTATTGCTTCCACCACTCTTTTACAAGTTCATCGCTTTTGCTGCGGTTGGAATTGTTGATCCAGAGCGCTTCGCCTATCCATTGGGCATCAGGCACCAGGCGTTTGGCATCGGCCCGTACTTGTGCTTCCAGAACTTGAATGTATAGATATCTTTCACTTGACCTCCAATTCTTTGATGCACCATGAGAAAGCGGCCGCCAGTCTTTTGTCTCCGTCCTGGAAATGATTCCCCGGATTCCAGACCAACGTGCAGTTTTCTCTTCCAAGTTGAGCCTTGAGCAGTTCATATTCGCCTCGCACGCTGTCGCTTACACGGGCAATGGCGCGGTTCTTCACGTGCTCTTCCTGGTCTCCCAGGCTCAGATAGACCTTCCCGGCTTGCACCGGATTCCCTTTTGCATAGTCCAGCCAGTCCTTGATCCAGAGGGAAGGCGATGCTGCAGCGATGGCGGCAAAACGGTCTGTCTGCATGGATGACCAGAGGGCAAAAAGTCCGCCCAGGGAGTAACCGCCAAGGATGACGGGGAGCTTGCCATAATCGGCCTCCAGCGCGGGCAGAAGCGACTCCGTCACATAACCAAGCGTTTCTCCTGTCTTGGTTCCCACTTCCGGTTTCCGGCTGATGGCATCATCGTGCCAAGGCATAAGGTCCAGATTCCAGTCGAAAACCTGAAATGCCGCCAGAACGAAAGGAACCCCGCAGCTCTCGGCAATCAACTCCGTCGTACGGTCGAAGATGCCGCGCTCATGATTCCCAAGCGTCTGAATCAGAATATATTTTGGGTTAATAGCGTCTGACAGAAAGCACTCACGGCCGTTTATGATGGAAGTTTTGTGGTTCATAGCATACAAAGATATGCATTATTTTCCGAAAGCAAAGGGACTTCCTTCCATCCATCCGGAAGGCTTGAGTCTCACCGAGAAACAAGAATGACATGCTAATTGGAATTTATCGGCTCGTTATCTGCCGAATCCAGTCAAAGACCTCATCCAGTGCGTAGTCACCGCTATGGGGGCGGTTCCAGGCCAGGAGGAAGTCTACGTCCTCCAGTCCGGCGTTCTGCAGCTTGGTGGCAAAGACAACCGGAACGGGGAAAGCAGTGTCGCGGTCACGGGCTCCGTGACGCACATACCAGTGAGGCGCATTGGTTGCCTTGGAATTGCCCACGAAATTCATCGGATTCATCAGGAAAACATTCCGCTGGATTTCTTCCGTGAGCGACTCTCCGGTTAGCGAGGCGGAATATTCAGTGAAATTGACTGCCTTACCGGCCGCATCTCCGAATTCTTCGTTCTCGCCGGAAGCACGGCTGCCCAGCACTCCTTTCGAATCGAAGGACGGAACACCCTTCAGCGGTTGCGTGCTGACGACATAATTCAGATATGTCGGCATATCCAAATCAATGATGTATTCGCCCACGCGTCCGCCACCCATACGCATCATCGGCCTGTTGCTTCCGTTCATTCCTTGCGGCATACCGCCATTGATGGGGGCGGCGAAGCGCCCGCGCGACTCGCTGTTGAACTTGAAACCCAGGTCGGCAGAAATATCTGCTCCGGCATCCTTGGCCTTCTGTGCCGATGCGATGAGCAGTTCCTTGATATAATCCAGGAAGTTATCACCCGTGAGCGGAGTGCCATCTGGCTTGTGCAGATTCAAACCGGCCAGATAAGCCGGGAACTGGGCGGCCAGTTCGGCCGAGACCTTCTGCTGCTCCTCGCTACCGGCAAGACGGCTGTCGGTGTCCTTAAACAGCCACTCATAGGCCATATCGGCATGCTCCAGGTCGATGATAGGGCAGAAGCAGACGGATGCGAAAACATCGTCACGTTCCTTCGCCGCACCCATCGCATCCAACAGTGGTTCATAATCCGGATAGTTGCCCGTCGCGCCCATCAGGGCCGACATCGCGCCGCCGGCGCTGGTGCCGTCGGTGATAATCCGCTCGGCATCGCCAGGCATCTGCCTGTCGAAATGACGCAGGTAACGGATCGCCGCCTTGAGGTCCAGGATGGCCGCCGGGGCCCTTCCAGTCCAGGTCTCCCCTACCTTGGAGTTCCGGCCTCGACTGCCGGGGATAGCCACGACATACCCTTCCGCCAGCGCGCGACCGGAAGCATCACTGGCTTGTGGTGCAGCGGCCTCCGAAGCCATATATCCGCCGACATACGTACGCAGGAAAATGGGGGTCCTCTGGGTGGCCCCTTCCGGCACATAGACATTCATATACTGGTAGGTAGGGTCCTCTACGTTTGTCACGAAATACAGTTTCTCGTAGGCAGTATAGTTTACGGTTTCTCCGGTAGGAAGTTCAATGCTTCCCTCCTTTCCGGAAGAGGGGTCAAAGACGAGTCCATCGGCTGGAACGGAGGTGCCGCAGGCAGCGGTAAGAATCAAGGAAATCAGAGGAAAAACAACTTTATACATGGGTGGAAAATGGATGTTATTTCAGACAAATATACAAAATAATCACTTCGGAAGCATCTGCTTTTTACGCGTAAGAATCGCCTGCAACAGATACAGGGCCGCGATTCCTACGCCCACGAAATAGGGTGACGTTCCTGTGACGGAAGCGACAGGTGACACAATAAGCGGTGACAGGAATTGCCCCAGATAAAGAGCTGCAGATAGTAATGGCATCACGGTCGTAGCTGCTTCCTTGCCCGCTTTCACACTGCCGATGGTATTCAGGTACGGCACTCCAATGCCATTTGCAATGCCGATGAAGGCCGATCCAAGCAGGAGCCAGACAAGACTTCCGCCAATGGCCAGGCATAGATAGCCTGCGGCAAATCCCAGCGGCGCGACATACTTCATCTGTGCCGCAAAGCGTTTCATCAGGGCGCCGAAAACCAGTCCCACCAGAAAAGCCACCACGTCCAGCCCGACCATCGTAAGCGTTACGCCCATCTCCGAAAGCGATCCCGAGGCCGTTAAGGCAAAGTTGGTAGGATAGATGAAGAAGAGAACCATCACCAGGAACATGCCCACCACGGACGGATGGAAGCGTCTCAGTAGCGAAAGGGATACGCCACCGCGCCCGGACAGGCGCTCATTCGGCAGGAACAATGCCACCAGGATAACGGCGATGAGTCCAAGAAGATACACTATGAAGGCATAGTTCCAGCTGATTCCGGCCAGCAACCCGGCCAGGAAGGTAGCGACCACGCCGCCCATCTGGTTCATGGCGGCCGAAAGGCCCATCAGACCGGCCTGTTCCTCCGGAGGGAAATAATAGGCCAAAAGGCCTGTTGAGAGCGGCATGATCATCCCGACGCTCACTCCCATCAGGGCACGGAGAACCAGCAACAGCCATATATTGTCCACAAAGAACGCTCCGGCACCGGAGAGTACATATAAGGCAAGCCCTGTCAGCGCCAGCGTGCGGGTTTTCATGAGGCGGCAGAGCCAGGGAAATACCAGGTTCGTAAGAATGATAAAAAGGGCCGGGAGGCTCACGATGAGCTGGATGATCAGCGGATTACGTCCCTCGAAATGGGC
>DEKS01000055.1:0-1233 GCA_002354005.1 Bacteroidales bacterium UBA2716 | reverse complement strand
ACTGATGGAGAGAATGGTATACAGCAATCTCTTTTTCATAAAAAACAAGGTTAAATAACAGTGGAGATTGCAGCTCTACCAAGCTGCGAAAAGAGCCTTTTCGCGGGTGCAAAGGTAGCAATTTTTTTACAAAAGATTCACCCCGGCAATCCGTAACTGGATTGTCGGGGTGTAATCATTTCGATAAATTAGTTTAGCACATATTCACAGTGCGGTTAGCTGGTAATTTTTTGACCACCTAAACGCAAAAACGGGCTTTTTTGAGGTTAGCTGGTAAAATTCCGACCAGCTAACCGCACCCCAGCCCAATCCCGATTTTTCTAACAGACAAATTCACACATTTTTGGGGAGAAGGAGCCGGGCGGGATTAATGAGTTCTGCAGCTACATGATCAACGGCCGGGCAATGCGGTCAAATTCGTCAACCGGGATGGGCCTGAAACTACGGACAAGGGCGATTACTTCCACTTGCCGATTGAGCGCGTAGGTGTAGTCATCCAGGCGAATAGTGATGTCGCAAAAATCCTCATAGCTCCATTTTTGTTCAACGATGGTATGGCCCTTCCCCAGTCTGTCGGAAATCAGATAAAAGTTATGAAGACTTACATGCCAGTCCTTGAAAGCCACCTTCTCCACATAAAACAACTCTCCGTCCAAGCTAACCATTTCGCTTTTCAGAAGCTTGCCTTCCCGCATAATCCTATGTGGCATCTTCCTTCTCTTGCCGATAATGACAGTAACTACCACGGCAATAGCGGATGTGGCTGCTATGATGATGGCTGTTTGCATGTCCAAAGATAGCGCTTTTTCATGAAATATTTTTCCGACATATCTTTTACAGTCAGGGCTTTGATTGTTTTTTGGTTCGTTAAGTCAATCTTCTATCTTCATATCTCCAACTTATATATTCCTGGAATTTCCTGCTTTTTCTGGATAAATGTAGTCATATAAACGGGTAGGTCTGGACTTCTTTGATTTCCATGCCCGCATCAACGGGGCCGGAGAAGAAATCCAGAGCCAATCGGCCCTCACAATGAGCCGGTTCATTGGGATGCTGGAGCGTGGTGAATACCGCAAGAACATCGCAGTCTCAGTTTTTTGGACATTTCCGAGCTGTTCAACTTCTCCTCACCGGCCTACTTCAGCCGCTACGTCCAGCGATACCTCGGATCTTCTCCTTCTGAATATCGAGGATAAGAAAACGCCCCGACCGGTCTACTCCCCTACGACAGCA
>DEKS01000169.1:2083-4720 GCA_002354005.1 Bacteroidales bacterium UBA2716 | reverse complement strand
CTGGGGGCTGTTTCCGGTACTTCATATAAAGGTGGAATCGCAGGGGGACGGCATAATGACACGTATGGCCAGTTCAATTATGTGTCCAACTATTATACTTCGGCCAGCATAGTCTCCGGCGGTGTGAACGGCGTTGACCATGAGGGCGCTAAGGGTGCTTACAAGATTGTCGGCGCCAGTGGTGTAACCATGACTCCTTCCACGGCTGCAGACCTGCTGCACGGAGGTGTCAAGTACTTTGTTTCCGGTAAGTCCGTCACCCTGACCCTGTCTGGCGGCACTTCCTACAATGCCGTCGATGGTGCGAGCAACCCCGTAGCCTTGACAGACAACGGCGACGGTTCCTATACCCTCACCATGCCGGCCGCTGATGTGACCATATCGGCCAAATAATATACGAAAACAATGAAGATATTGAGAACATTGATTTGCGCGGCGCTGCTGGTGGCAGGGCTGTGCGGGTGTGAGAAGAATCTGATTCCTGAGATTGACTTAGCTAACAACCTGGAGGGCAGTTGGGAGAAAGTGTATCCGGAAGGAGTGCAGGATGCAGGGCTGGTGATATGGACTTTCTCGAGCATCAACAAGGAGAGTCAGAGTCCATTCATCCTGACCATCTACGCTTCTGATGTGTTCTCCGGAGACTCAGAGGCCAAGTATATCTACGAGCAGCATCAGAACGGCTATCCCGGCGTAGGCAGTTCCACTCCGGCGCTTTATCTCTTTGAACTGGATCATGACTTCAAGCAGGAGGACCGGAAGGCGGCCTATACGCCAGCAGTGGGTTATTGGGTCAAGGAATGCAGCAAGGACAGGCTGGTGCTTGAGCGATTTGAGGTAAATACGGACGGGCCGAATCTGCTGGAGGGCGATGTGACGTTCCGGAGGATGGGACTATATACCAAGTAGATTCTTCGGCTGAGCCTCAGGAAGACAGATACCCGGTCTGTCCGGGTATGACAGAAAAACTGTCGCTATCTCGCGTCCCGAGGTGGCGGCAGTTGATTTTTGCACGATTTTTGCGAAAAGTTTGTTGAATCGAAAAAAGTTTGTAACTTTGTCACATCTCATTGACCAAGTTGTCAAAGGAGGTCTCGGGATCGTCGAAAGGCGGTCCTTGTTTTTTATTGGGCCTGTCCCTCCTCCTCGGGTTCCGGCATCCGGGAAATGAGGCTCATGAGGAAAAGTATGTGTTTAGGCGTAGATATTCTGTAGCCTAAAGAGGAAGTATTTAACATCTGTAACCCCTCTGAGTTGTGCTCTGAAGGCCTTGATTTTTGCATTGAAGGATTCCGCGGAGGCGTTGGTTGCTCGATGGTCGAAGAAGTTGAGTATTTCCTTTTCATTGTCAAAGAATGTTCTGGCAATGACCCTGAAGGAGTCAAAGCCCGATTCTTCAACATCACGATACCATTTGGCCAGCCTTGTGGCCGCCAGAGAGCGTCTGGGGCACTTGCTGAACACCTGTCGAAGGCGTTCAGCAAGGTTATAGGCCAACTTGATATCAGGATACTCATGGAAGAGGATCTTTGCCCTGGCCTTCTGAGAGTCAGTCCACTTCTCATACGATTTGAAGAGCAGGTATCGGCTTCTAGCCAGCAGTTGTGGTCTTGAGTCACCGTTGGGGAAGATCTCCGGAGGGAGTATTTCGCCGGTATCAGGGTCGCCAAGTTTACGCTTGTGGTCAGCCTTCAGGGCCTCCCAGCGGTGTCCAATGCGGATTTCCTGAATGGCATCTGATGCCAACTGTTGGATGTGAAAGCGGTCAATGGTACGCTCTGTCTTGGGAAATGACCGCTGGACGATGCTGCGCATGGATGGCGACAAGTCCAACGTTATCTCTTCCACGAGCTGACGCTTCTCCAGCGGGATATTCCGCAGGGCATCTGCAACGACCTCGGCCTTCGTCCCCCATACAATCGCCGCCAAGGCACCTTTCCGGCCATGGGCATCCTTGTTGGAGACTACGGTATACAACTCGCCGTCACTGAGCGAAGTCTCGTCTATACTCATGTTGGGGCCGATGTTGTCCGGGAAAACAAGCCACTTATCTGCATGCTCTTGGTCTATCCAATCCTCGTAACCGCTCAAGTGCTCTTTGTATTGACGCTCCAGCTGATGACCGTCTGTGTAATAGTATCGCTCAAGTGAAGAGGCCGCGATCGGGTACGTATCCAAATGTCTCTTTTAAAAAAGCGGCAAACTCAAGAGTATGCCGTGTCCCTTCCGTGGTAATGCTGTACTTGTTCCCGACACTCTTTCCCGTCTGCTCGTCAACCCAACGACGGCGACGAATAATCAATGTAACTCGCTTGTCCCGTAGAGGAAAGTCCTTTACCCTGGATGCCTCGTAGAACCCGTTCGGCCGGTACGTATGACCTTCCTCCTTGCAGCGGAAGTCATCCAACTCATCCAGATAAAAGATAACCTCGCCGCTCTCAAGACCCAATCGCTCATTGGCGGGAATCGCACGGAACTGCACATCCACCAAATCAAAGTAATCCAATAGCGCATCGGGTAGGACCATGCGCAGCACTTCCTTGTAGAGTTCTAATGACATATTCACATACCTTTGGTTCAACACACAAAGGTACATACTTCCTTTCAATTCTTAACACAGGGTTTTGCACATGAGCC
>DEKS01000169.1:0-2067 GCA_002354005.1 Bacteroidales bacterium UBA2716 | reverse complement strand
GGAAATGATGTCGCTGACCAGTTCATCCGGAGTGAAATCGCGCCCCACCTTTTCTTTCCAGTCCTCATACTCCTTCAAACGCTTCTTGGCATAGTTGGGAGAATCACCATAGAAAGCAGTCAGGAGACGGACGTAGCGGCGATGAACATACAGGATAACGAAGTAATCGTCACCGTTATCAACGTCCAGCCAGATGCATATACGTCTTCCGTTTCGTCTTTCAGACTGCTCCCAAAAACGCAGACCAAGAGCCTCGGTCCGTTCGACGGTCGGACGCGCCCAGGGCATACGTTCACATCTACGGAGATCCGGCAAACGCTCATCTTCTATGTTTCCTTTATGCGTCATGTGATAGAAGGCATAGGGCCTTTCCTGAAATGCAGGATGGTATCTCAGATGTAAGCGATGACTCCCAAATTGAGCCTTGTGAAGCATAAAGTCATGGAAGAACACTTGATATACAGCGTCAATATAGGTAGAATACAATATCATGTTTCCGGTAGCAATTTTCTTCTTTCGGTAGTTGCGTAACTCGCGCAAAAAGGTTTGTACAAGTTCCTCTGTCTTTTGAGGTCTGAGTTCTTTGTCATCGTTTTTATAGGCCCGGGATGTGTTTGATAAACGTACACAAAACCATACACATTTCGTGGAAATCTTGATTATGTACCTATAGAAAGCAAGTATTCCTCTTTTGCGCGGAGGAAGAGTGTTTGGGGTTATGCCGAGAGTGGATCGGAGGCCGGATTTGACCTTTCAGAAGTTTCAGCATCGCATTTTATCTAATTTTGTCGAATCTAATCGCAGAATAAACGTACACAAAATAGTGTTTCAGTGTTTCGGTTTAATCTGAATGAATTAAGGCACTATTGAACGGCATGTCATAGAGGTGCAATGGTTGCGATATTTTTCGTACCTTCGCGTACATGAAAGTCGATTGTCATTGCCATATCCTGCCCGGGCTTGATGACGGGGTGCAGACGCTGGAGGAATCCGTTTTTCTGGCATCGAAGCTCGCGTCCTGGGGATATGAGCGGGTGGTGTGCACCTCGCACAGTTCTTTCCTTTACCGGAATACGCCCAAGACGGTGACATCGGCCTGTGAGCTGCTCCGGAAGGAGCTTCTAGAGCGCGGGATTTCGCTGGAGCTGGTGCCGTCCATGGAGTACCGGCTTATTCCAGAGACCTGGCGGGACGTGCGCGAGAACGGGTGGCTGCTGCCCTGGGAGGGGAACCACATTCTGGTGGAGCTGCCCATCCATGACCCGACAAAGATTGGAGATATTGTACCATCGGCCGAGATACGTTGGCTGCTAGCGGAAGGTTACCAGCCGGTGCTGGCGCATCCGGAACGGTATCTTTACCTGACGATGGAGGATTATCGGCTTTTGAAAGATACCGGGGCGCAATTCCAGCGAAATCTGGGGACGCTGGAAGGGATGTATGGCGAGGCGGTTTCCGTGCGGGCAGAGGCGTTGCAGGCGGAGGGAATGTACGAATGGGTTGGAAGCGATTTGCATAATGCGCGGTATGCGGAGTTCTTTGAGCATAGGGTGTTTGACTCCAAAATCTCCCCAACGGCCTGATGGCTTGGAATCTACCCATCTGGAAAAACTTTTGGGGACTTTGGCGCCGTACTGGGTTGTGGGGTTGGGCTACGAGGACAGAGCTATGCCATTCCAACGATGCAGGGCGGCGTGGAAACTATCGAGCCGTATGTCTTTTTATCCGCCTATTGCATGGGAATTAAAAATGTCGTAAATTTGTAAAGACAACAAGGTCCGGTTTGTTGCAAAAATGTTGCAAAAACGCAAGCACGGACAACGTAAATAACTGACAATCAGCCACCTGGTGAATCTTACTTTGAATGGCATTCAAAAGGTCAGGAGTTCGATTCTCCTATGCTCCACAAAACAGACTGATAATCAGTCATTTAAGGCACTTACGCATAAATTTACGCATAAAACTTGCGAAATTTATGCGTAATTTCTTTTACTTTCCTCCCCTATACTTTGATTGCTGAAACGGATAGTTTACCCAGGTGCGAACCGCGAAACTTCCGCGCCATAC
>DEKS01000104.1 GCA_002354005.1 Bacteroidales bacterium UBA2716 | reverse complement strand
ACCATCCTCATGCAGCAGCCCAATTTCCTCATCCTGGACGAGCCCACCAACGACCTGGATATCGTCACGCTGGAAATCCTGGAGGAATACCTGATGGAGTTCAAGGGCTCGCTCATTATCGTGAGCCATGACCGCCACTTCCTGGACCGCCTGGTGGACCATTTGTTCGTGTTCTGCGGCAACGGGGTGGTGAAGGACTTCGTGGGCAATTACACGGAATACCGGACGTTCATCAAGGACTACGAGGCGGCGCAGAAGAAGAGAGATTCACTCGGCCCCAAGGGGCCTCGGAATGACAAGAATGTCATACCGGGCGCCTCTTCTGTCATACCGAGCGCATCTCCTGTCATACCGAGCGAAGCGAGTGTATCTCCCAAAAAGCGTAAGCTGAGCTGGAAGGAGCAGCAGGAGCTCAAATCTCTTGAGGAACGGCTGCCGGCCCTGGAGGCGGAAAAGGCATCTTTGGAGGCCCGGCTCTCCAGTGGCACGCTGGATGCCGTGGCGCTGCAGGAGGCATCGACCCGGTATGGCGCCCTGCAGGAGGAACTGGACGCGGCCGAAATGCGCTGGCTGGAATTGTCGGAGATTTAGTGCATTTTTTTGCGGGGAATTCGCGTAGTTTTCTTATCTTTGTAGATGCGGTTCAGGATGCCCGCATCATTTTAATTTATTGAGTAAAAGTATGGCAAAAGAAGCAGAAGGCGCCTCGGTAAACGCTGCAAAACTAAAAGCGCTCCAGGCAACAATCGACAAGATTGAGAAAGATTACGGTAAAGGCACCATCATGAAACTGGGAGACCAGCCCGAATGGGACGCTTCCCAGGTGATTCCCAGCGGCTCCATTGCGCTGGATCATGCACTGGGCATCGGCGGATACCCCAAAGGCCGCATCATCGAGATTTACGGACCGGAAAGCTCCGGTAAAACCACCCTGGCCATCCATGCCATTGCGCAGGCCCAGAAGGCCGGCGGCATTGCGGCCATCATCGACGCAGAGCACGCGTTCGACCGCACCTATGCCAAGTCGCTGGGCGTAGACCTGGATACCCTCCTCATTTCCCAGCCGGACAACGGGGAACAGGCCCTGGAAATTGCCGATAACCTCATCCGCAGCGGTGCCGTGGATATAGTGGTGATTGACTCCGTGGCCGCCCTCACCCCGCGCGCAGAGATAGAAGGGGAGATGGGAGACAACAAAGTGGGTCTGCAGGCCCGCCTGATGAGCCAGGCCCTGCGCAAACTCACGGCCAACATCTCCAAAACCAACACCTGCTGCATCTTCATCAACCAGCTGCGTGAGAAGATTGGCATCATGTTCGGCAATCCGGAAACCACCACCGGCGGCAACGCCCTCAAGTTCTACGCTTCCGTGCGGCTGGACATCCGTCGCACCACGCAAATCAAGGACGGGGACGATGCCCTGGGCAATCACGTAAAAGTGAAGGTGGTCAAGAACAAGATGGCCCCGCCTTTCAAGAAGGCCGAGTTTGACATTGTGTTCGGGGAAGGCATTTCCCGCAGCGGAGAAATTGTGGATCTGGGTGTGGAGCTGGGCATTATCCAAAAGTCCGGTTCCTGGTTCAGCTACAATGACAGCAAACTGGCCCAGGGTCGTGAGGCCGTGAAAAAGCTCATGATGGACAATCCGGAGCTGGCAGAGGAAATCGAAGCCCGCATCCGCGAGGCCATGGCCCACGTGGAGGACTAAGTCCTTCTTCGGCCCCATTTACCGTTCAAGGAGAGCCCCGCGCTCTCCTTTTTTTGTGCCTCCTGGTGCGAGTGGCTGGCGAATAAATAACCACCCACTTGCGAAAAAGGCCCTTTTTGCTTGTGGGTGGCAAAACTTTTACCACCTAAGTGCAGCGGAAACATAAAAACCTCCGGCGAAAACCGGAGGTTTAAGAGTGTTTGCAGCGTGTGCTACTCCTTGGGCATCAGAAGCTCCAGGAGGGAGGATAGGGCCACAGGCTCGTCTTCCGGATTGGCCGATACCAGGAAGAGGTCTATCTTGCGGGCACCTTCTGCGTCTTGGGTGCGCATCAGGGCCAGGGTCATTATGCCCATGATGGAGACATTGATGCCTTTGTTGGCCTTCTCCAGGTACTTGTCGCAGTCCTCATCCGTTTTGGCCAGGAGGGCCTTGGACAGATAGAAGCTGACACCAACAGGTTCCAACGTGCCGGTGAGGGGCATCACGCCGCCAACCAACAGTTTCAGGTCAATTTCCAGGAGGCGGCTTTCTCCTTTGATGAGGCCCACTTCACCGGAAACGTATTCTACCGGTTTCCCATCGGCATTGGTGCCGGAGACAGCAAGGGTGAGGTGGTGCCAGTCGCTGCCTTTGTTGATGTCCAGCACAAGCTTTTTAACGGCATCCTGAACTTCCGGTGCTTCTGCCACTTGATTGAGCATTTTGGCGACAGCTTTTACGGAAGGCTCTTGCGCCTGGATTTCCTCTTTCTGCGGAGCAATCTCTGCAGGCGCCTCTGCCTTTTGGCAGGCGGCAAAACCGAAAACGGCCGCTGCAGAAATGGCTGCGAATAGGGTAATCTTCTTCATAGTAACTGGGTTCTATTCGTTGTCTTCTTTAAGGGCTTGTTGATAGCACTCGCGGCAGAGGGGCTCGTAGGTGTCTTTTTCTCCCAGCACCACCAGCTTTTTACTGGCCGAAAGCCGATGGCTGTGATTGGCCAGAGCGCCGCAGCTCACGCAAATGGCGTGTACTTTTTGCACGTCTTCCGCGATGGCCATGAGGCCGGGCATGGGGCCAAAAGGTTTTCCCAGATAGTCTGTATCCAGGCCGGCGATGATTACGCGCACGCCGCGGTTGGCCAGTTCCTGGCA
>DEKS01000137.1:16330-18290 GCA_002354005.1 Bacteroidales bacterium UBA2716 | reverse complement strand
CGCAGCTTCCCCTGCCGGTGATCCGGAGGAGATACTCTCCCGAGGGACTCCCTACCCATGTGCGGGGGTGCACATGTCCTCGGGAGAGTATCTCCTCCGGAAAGCCTGGTGCAATATAAGGAGGAACTGTATCCATGTGGGTGCAGAACACCACCTTGGGGGTGCCCCACTTCAGGAAGAGGTTCAGGGTGCCGTCGCCCACTTCCATGGACTCCACCACCGGGGCCTCCAGTTGCGTCAGCAGCCACTGAGCCACCTCCCGCTCCTTGCCGGAAGTGGAATCGATGCACAATAGCTCCTTGAAAAAGTTCCAGTTCATTTTCCCAGCCAGCCTTTGGCCAGGAGCACCTGGGCGATTTGTACGGCGTTGGTGGCGGCGCCCTTGCGGATATTGTCGCTCACGCACCACAGGTTGAGACCGCTCTCCACCGAAGGGTCCCGGCGGATGCGGCCCACGAAGACCTCGTCTTTGTCCCAGGCATTGATGGGCATGGGATACACATTATTGGCAGGATCGTCCTGAATGACGACGCCGGGCATATCGGCCATCAGCTGACGGGCCTCCGCGAGGTCATAGGGCTTGTTGAATTCCAGGTTCACGCTTTCCGAATGGCCGCCTTTTACGGGCACACGCACGGTGGTGGCGCTCACGGCGATGGTGCTGTCCCTCAGGATTTTACGGGTTTCGTTCACCATCTTCATTTCCTCCTTGGTGTAGCCGTCCGGGAGGAAGGAGTCTATGTGCGGCAGTACGTTCAGGTCTATCCGGTGCGGGAATTGGGTGCCGGAGCCGCCGGCGCGTTCCGCTTCCAGCTGCTCGATGCCCCGCTGGCCGGCACCCGTGACGCTCTGGTAGGTGCTCACCACAATACGCTTGATACCATAGGCTTTGTGCAGCGGTGCAAGCGGCAGCACCATCTGGATGGTGGAGCAGTTGGGGTTGGCGATGATGCGGTTGTCCTGCGTGAGGACATCGGCATTGATTTCCGGGACTACCAGCGGAACGGAAGGGTCCATGCGCCAATAGGAGGAGTTGTCCACCACGTAGCAGCCAATAGCCGCAAACTTGGGAGCGAGTTCTGCTGAGGCCGCTCCGCCGGCGCTGAAAATGGCCAGCACGGGCTTGCGGGCGATGGCTTCGGAGGCACTCATTACCGTCCATTCCTTGCCCTGGAAAGTCACTTTTTTGCCCCAGGAGCGTTCCGAGGCCACCGGAAGAAGCTCCGTTACCGGGAACTGACGTTCCTGCAGCACCTCCAGCATCTTCGAGCCCACCAGGCCCGTTGCACCAACTACTGCTACTATCATTTTATGATAAATTAAATGTTTAACCTCCCGCCCCCTTAGGAAGGGACTCATCTTAATAACCTACAAATATACGTATCTTTTTGGAAAAATGATAGATTCCTGCGGTGTAAAGGGTTGGTCCCGCTGCCGTCACGTTTTGGCCCCAAAATGCGCCGCTGGCGGGCCAAAAGGTCCGCCAGTGCTACGTTTTTCCGTAAAAGTGCGCCCGCAGTGGGTCCAGGCCAGGCGCGTCCTAGCGCAGCAGGTCCTCCAGGTGGACGCTGCCGGCTGTTTTTTCGTCCCGATATTTCACAATCACGGGGCAATACAGGTGCACGCCGCTTTCCAGGGGCTTGCCGTCCCGGATGATGGGCTTGGAGCCGCTCACGACCACGGCGTTACGCGGCACCACAATGCGGCCGTCCGCGTTGCGTTTGATGAAGCTGCCGGTGGTGGCATCGAAAATGGCCGTGGAAGAGGTGATGATAACGCCGGAGGCAATCACCGCGCCTTCCTGGACGATGGTGCCTTCATAGATGCCGCAGTTACCGCCCACGAACGCGCCATCCTCGATGATGGTGGGCAGGGCTCCGGCGGGTTCCAGCACGCCGCCAATCTGCGTAGAAGCCGATATATGGATGTTCCGGCCCACCTGGGCGCAGGAGCCGATGGT
>DEKS01000137.1:9772-16273 GCA_002354005.1 Bacteroidales bacterium UBA2716 | reverse complement strand
GGGGGCATGACGATGCTGCCGGGCGCCAGGTACGCGCCGCGCCGGATGCTGGTGCCGCCGGGGACGATGCGCACGCCGTCGGAGGCATTAAATTGCCGCACCGGGAAGGTGTTTTTGTCGAAGAAGGGAAATTGTCCTTCGCTCATGTCCGTAATGGCGCCCAGCTTGAAGCCGGCCAGGATAACTTCTTTTACGTGCCGATTCACCACCCACTCGCCGTCCACTTTCCGGGCAACGCGGAGCTCGCCTTTTTCCAGGGCGGCGATAACTTCATTGAACTCTTGCAGGGTAATTTCCATTAGAACAGGTCTTTAAGGGTTTGTTTGAGCAGTTCCTCCGTGGCGGCGGTGGCGGGAACCAGCGGCAGGCGCAGGCTGTTTTCCATGAGTCCGAGCTGGGCCATGGCGGCCTTGGCCGGGATGGGGTTGGGCTCCACGAAGAGGGCCTTGAACAGGGGGCTCAGCCGGGCGTCCATCTTTTCCGCCTCTTCCAGCTTCCCCGCCTGCAGCGCATGCACAAAATCCACCATGGCGCTGGGGAACACGTTGGAGGCTACGGAGACCACGCCATCGGCCCCCATTTTCATGAGTTCCAGGGTTTGGTCGTCGTTGCCGCTGAGCACGCTGAAGCCCTCCGGACGGCCCTTGAGGATGGCCTCAATTTGGCCGATATTGCCGGAAGCCTCCTTGACGCCAACAATGTTGGGGATGTCCCGCGCCAGGGCCAGGGTGGTTTCCGCCTCTATGTTGCAGCCTGTTCGGCCGGGCACATTGTACAGGACGATGGGCTTGTCCGTGCGCTCTGCGAGGGCTTTGAAGTAGGCGTAGAGGCCCCGCTGCGGCGGCTTGTTGTAGAAGGGTGCCACAATCAGATAGGCATTGGCATCCTGCAGGAGGCGCATATTGGCGAGGGTGCCGGTGAGGCTGTTGGTGCCCACACCGGCCATCACCGGTTTTCCGGCGGCGTGTTGCAGGGTGACCTCCAGCACCTGGAGTTTTTCCGATTCTGTAAGCGTGGGTGTTTCCCCGGTGGTGCCCAGCGGGACCAGGAAGTCCACGCCGGTAGTCACCTGCCAGTCCACCGTGGCGGCAAATGCCTCATAATCCACTTCTTCCCCTTTGAACGGGGTAAGCAGCGCAGTTCCTAAACCTTTGAATGGTGTCATACGCGTTCGTTTCTAATTAGTCTTACAAAGATACGCAATAATTCTGAAAAACGGGCTGGTCGATAATTGTTTAATAATCAGCATTTTGCTAATAATCCTCGGCGCTTTTGGAGCCGAGGATTTTCTGCAAACAGCTGTGTATCAGCGCGTTAGCGACCAGTGGCAATGTGCTGCAATAGGCTTAGCGCCACAAAACAGGCACTTCCCGTGGCGCTCGGGCAGCGGAATTACCAGGCCATGTTCCAGGCGGCCTGCTGGGCGCGCTGACTATGGGCGGCGTTCATCTTGCCAAAGTTCCATTTTACACCAAAGAGGATGTATCGGCCCAACACCAGGCGGTAGGAATCCTCCTCATAGTTGGCGGTGACCGTGTGGTTGCGGCCGCGGGTCTGGTTCAGGATGTCGTGTGCCTTGAGGCTGAGCGTAAAGGCGCCGATGTTCTTGGAGACCTCCGCATTCCACTGCCACTCCGGCTGGTTGAAGCCGTCCTTGTAGCCAGTGTAGAAATGATAGCCCACATCGGTGGACAGTTCAAACTCGTGCGGGGTAGTGTAGCTGCCCTCCAGGCTTACCGAGTTATGGGTGGTATTCATGTTGAGCGAGGGTGCCAGCGAATAACGGGCCAGCATGGCCGACGTGGACAGCCGCAGCCCCAGGGAAAAGTGCTCCGGATTGAACTTGAGGCTCAGATTGCCGGCAGGAGTAAACGTGGTGGTGAGGCTCTCTTTGAATCCACTTTGCCCGCCATAGAAACGGGAGCCGGCAGCATCGCCCCAGAAATCGGCCATGAACGCCGTATAGTCAAACTGGTCTTTGTCCAGTCCCGGCAAGGTCCCCGCCGCCTGATAACTGGTTTGGGCGTTAAAGGAGAGGTTGGTTCCCAGGGACAGGGACCACAGTTTCTTGCTGTCCAGCGGGAAAGTATAGTTTGCGTAAAGCCGGGTGTCAAAGGAGGGTCTGCGGGAATTTACCGGTACGGAATACAGAACCCCGGAGGCGTCGTACCAGCGGGCGTACCCCACCGGCGACACGCCCAGTGAAGCGGTCCAGAAGAGATTCACGAAGGAAAAGCGCTTCCGGTTATTTCTGTACCAGTTTGCGTACAGGTTGATGTTGCCGTAGGGCTTCAGGTAGATATTACCCAGCGTCAGGCGGGAAGGATCGGCAATATTCAGGACGGGAAGGCGAAGCTGGGCTCCCGGCTGCCGCGCGTAACCGGAGGCCGATACATCCACCTGGTCACTGTCCTTGTTGTAGCGGAAACGCACATTGGGTGCGACAAACCAGTGCCACTCGTTTTTGCCGGTCGTTTCCGAAACGCCAAAACTCCGGGAAAAAGTCTCGTCCAGAAGGCCGGACACGCGTGCGCCCACGGATACATATCGGCCTTGTGCCCATTTATACTGCGCGGTGAGCCGGTATTCCTGCAAGATGTTGCGATTCCGGCTCAGGGACGAATAGTAGTCGTTTGCACCGCCGGCATCGGAGGCATCCCTGACACGCTCGCTACGGGATGCGCGGATGCTGGCCATCGCCGACAACAGCCATTTCTCCCCAAACGGCTCCGTGTAGCGGACTGTTCCCCCGACGGAGTACTGCTTGTTCCGATTGTCGTACCGCAGGTTGCGAAGGTCGGTGCCGGAGCCGGTCTCCAGCCGGGAGGACTCTTCGCTATTCCCTTTATCGGCCTGCAAACTGCCTTCGGCAGACAATACGAGCGTACGGTCTTTTTTCCCGCCCAGCTCACGGAAGAACACATCGCCGGAAAGCTCCCCTTCATTGGTCCGGTTCAACAAGTGGGTGGAAGACGTTGCACTGTTGATCCAGGTTCCTTCCCGGGTAACTTGTGAATTTCCGTTTGTAAACCCCTCCGTGCGCCCATGGGTAAAAGTGGGCCGGACGTGGAACCAGATTTTCCCCGTCTCTTTCTTCAATTCCGCATTGGCGGTCACGGAACTGCCGTATTGCTTGCCTTTGTTCTCGTTCTTGGAAAGGAGGTCGCCGTCGGCCTGGAAAGTAGTGCGCGAAGCCTGGGTGCCGGAGTCGGTGTCCGTGTATTTGCCGTTGACGCCCACCGTGGTTTCCACGTCCTTGATGCGCGAGGTGTTGGCGTTCACCGCCGCCTGGGCCGATGTAGACAGGCCCTGCGCGCTGGAAATCCAATTATTGTCCCCGTCGGAAACAATGAATACCATACCTGAATCGTCCACGTTTTGCCCGTTGGCGATTACGGTCACCTGGTCTTTTTCGTTATAGGCCGATAACAGGGCGTTGGCGCCGAACAGGAAGCCGCGGTTGTCCCGGAGGGGTTCATCGGCCTTGGCGGCCGCTACCGTGGCACCGCCCTTGGCTCCCACGTTGCCGAACCAGCCTTTCTCGTATTCTTTTTTGAGACCTACGTCCAGGATTTTTTCCTTTTGCCCATCCTGGAGGCCGGTGGCGCGGGTTTGTTCGCTGTCGCGGTTTATCACCCGCACTTTGTCCACCACCGAGGCGGGCAGGTTGTTCAGCGCCGTATTTTGGTCGTTAAAGAAAAAGGTGCGGCCGCCCACGGTGATTTTGTCGATTACCTCCCCGTTGAACTTCACTTTGCCATCGTCCGTAATCTCCATGCCCGGCATGCGTTTAAGGAGGTCCTTGAGCATGGCGTTGGTGCCCACCCGGAAGGAGGAGGCGTTGAACTCCACGGTGTCTTTTTTGACGATGATGGGATTGCCCACCTCGTTAATCACGGCAGCCTGCAGGTATTGCTCGTCCTGCTGCAGCTTCACCGTACCCAGTTCCGTGACCCGTTCCCGAAAATAGCGGCTTTTCACAAAGGGCTTGAAGCCCATCATCTCTATGTGAAGGGTGTACTGGCCAAACGGGACCTCCTCCAGCTTGGCCTCTCCCTTGTCGTTGGTAAGGGTAAAGTTGGTGATAGTGGTATCCTTGGCCGGAATCACATACACGGAAGCAAAGGCGACGGGCTCGTTGGTGAGCGAGTCCACCACCGAAGCCCGGATTTCCGTCATACGGTCTTGAAACATGTTCTCGTTCAGGATAATCACCTGGGCCTGAGCCCGTAAGCCCAGCAGCAGAAACAGGATGGGGAGTAGCTTTTTCATCGGCTTTCTTTCCTGCAAATTCTGCACCGATTAGCTGGCGAAGCGCTTCAGGTTGTCGAAGGAGGGCTTCAGTTCGCCTTGCTCGATGCGATGGATGATGGCGGTGACTTTCTCGTTCATGGGCGTGGGGAAGCCTATCTTGCGGCCATAGGCGGCGATGGCGCCGTTAATGGCATCGACCTCCGTCAATTTGCCCTTCTCGATGTCCTGTAACATGCTGGCTTTCAGTTTGGCGTGCTTTTTAATGGCGATGGGGAGGATAAGCAGGGAGAGCTGTTTCTTGATGGGGCCATGGTAGTCCAGCAGCTTCACGGCGTCCTTGCCCTGCACGGGCTCAATCTTGATGCCGCCTTTGGCGCACACGTCGATGCATTCCTTGATGAGCGCAAGGACAATCTTGCGGGAAGTCCGGTTGGCGGCCGCCTCGCCAAAGGTGCAGCCCAGCACGGTGCTCATACCGGAAAACGCGCTGTTAATGAGGAGTTTACTCCAGCGGGTGCCCACAAAATTGGACTCCACGGTCACCGGGCCCATCATCTCCAGCAGCGCCTTGGCGTCTTCCAGGTGATGGTATTTAGGGCCGATGGTTCCCAGCGAGAAGGTGAGGCTGTCCGGGGAGCTGGTGAGCTCGTTCACGCCCGGCTCCAGAAGGGTGGCGCCCCAGGCGACGGTGCAGCCCAGGACCCTTTCTTCGCCCACGATATCGGCAATCCCCTGCTCCGGGAGGCCATTTTGCAGCGTGACGATGACCCCGTCCGGCGCCAGGTAGTCCTTCAGGAAGGTGACCACTTCCGTGTTGTGCTGCTGCTTGGTGAGGAGGAAGATGATGTCGTACTGTCCGCTCATTTTGTCCGGCGTGTAAGCGGTGACCGTTTGGGTGAAGTTCACGGTGCCCGTCACTTTGGCCCCGTTCTTCTGCAGGGCCTCCACGTGTTTTACGTTGCGGTTGATGAGGTCAATTTTTCCGCCTTTTTTTGTGATGTATGCGCCCAGGATAGTCCCGAGGGACCCGGCGCCGTAAATGGCTGCTCTCATGGTTTAGGTCTGCTGGTTCTTATCTATTTGATAGTCAATGTTTTGCTAATAATCCTCGGCTCTTTTTGCGCCGAGGATTTTCCATAACTGCTTGGTTTATAGCGGATTAACGACCAGCAGTTCTGCGGGGCCGGTGAGGTAAATGTTGGTGAAAGTATCGTTGGGGCCGGGCTGGAAGTCCACCTGGAGCCAGTCGCCGCGGCGGCATTGGAGCCGATAGGAGATGCACGGTCGGGGCTGGGCAAGACGGGTATTCCCGGCGGGGAAGGCATTCCCGGTTTGACTGGGAATCCGGGCCTTGTAGGCAGCCAGGGCGCAGGCGGTGAGGCCGGTGCCGCAAGCGAGCGTCTCCCCTTCCACCCCCTTCTCGAAGGTGCGGACGTAGAGACCATCGGCCCGAACTTCCACCAAATTCACGTTGGTGCCTTCCGGCTGGAAGGCCGCATCCCAGCGGATGGGCTTGGCTTCCGTTTCCATGTCCATGCTGTCCACCCGGTCCACGAACTGCACATAGTGCCGTGTGCCGGTGTTCAGGAACAGGCCGTCTTTGATAGGGGTAATTCCCTGCACGTCAATCATTTTCAGCCGCACGGTCCAGGTTCGGAGGGTAGTGACCTCTCCAAACCCATGGCCACCCTCGGCCGTGTAAGAGGGAGGGGCCCAGAGCCGTGCTTCAGGACGTTGCGAATGGGAGGGGTCGCGGAGCGACGGTTTGGAGAGGTCACTCCCCTCCGAAAGAATCTCGGCAGTATGTTCTCCATCGGGGGCGAGGAAGCGGTAGGTGTGACCGTTGGCGGGGTTGATACCCAGGTAGTTGGCGAAGGCCACAATGCAGCGGCCGCCGTTGCCGCACATCATGCCGCCGGAGCCGTCGGGGTTGTAGAACTCCATCACGAAGTCGTAGGGAGAAGCTTCGACTTCGCCCTTCGGGCTTCGCTCAGCATGACAAGCCCGGGCTGAGCCTTCCCCGGACTGGGCGGGCGTGGGGGCTGAAGTAAGAATCATGAGGCCGTCCGTGTGGTACTGCTTGCACAGTTCACCAATCTTGGCCGGGTCCCGGAAGGGTTCCATCCCTCCCTGGCGCCCGTCCAGCAATACAAAGTCGTTCCCCGCTCCGGAGAACTTAAAAAACACTGGTTCGTAACTATCTATCATTCAATTATTTCCTTATATTCCTCGGCGCCATTTGCGCAG
>DEKS01000137.1:9496-9760 GCA_002354005.1 Bacteroidales bacterium UBA2716 | reverse complement strand
TTTCAACAATTCGCTGTGTATCAACTACTTACGAGCCAGCCGAACAAGTCCATCACCCAATCACCCCAGCCCAATCCCACTGGCCAATAACTCTCTGTCTATCAGTACTTTCCGCATATTCCTCGGCGCCTTTTGCGCAGAGGATTTTCAACAATTCGCTGTGTATCAGCTACTTACGAGCCAGCCACCCCAAACCAAGCTTACTGGTCCATAACTCTCTGTCTATCAACCTTTTCCACACATTCCTCGGCGCCATTTGCGCAG
>DEKS01000137.1:0-9490 GCA_002354005.1 Bacteroidales bacterium UBA2716 | reverse complement strand
TTTCAACAATTCGCTGTGTATCAGCTACTTATGAGCCAGTGCAACGATGTATCCCCCACTGACCTGCACCATTCACCCTACCAACCTGCACCATTCACTCCACTGACCTGCACCATTCACCCTACCGACCTGCGCCAAAATCAGCCTCCCGCACCAGCGAAGCCAGGAGCTTGATCCCCGGCTCCATCTTGGCCTCGGCCACGAAGGAGAAGTTCAGGCGCATGGTGTTGCGGTGGCTGCCGTCCGTGTAGAAGAAGGAACCGGCCACATACGCCACCCCTGCGGCCAGGGCCTTATCGTACAGCGCAACGGTATCCACGGCCGGCGGCAACGTGAGCCACAAAAACAGTCCGCCTTCCGGGTAGGTCCAGGACACGCCCGAAGGCATATATTTCTCCAGCAGGGACACCATAAGGTCTCTTCTGCGCCGATACTCGGCAACACTCTTCTCCAAATTGGCATCCAGCAAACCGGAGCCCAGGAACTCCGCCGCCAGGTATTGGTCCAAAACCGGCGGGCACAGGTCCAGGCACTGTTTACACACATAGATTTGTTCCAGCAACTCTTCCGGGCCGATAATCCACCCCAGCCGGAACCCCGGTGCAAAAATCTTGGAGAAGGACCCCAGCTGCAAGGTGCGCTCCGGCGCCAGCTCACGGATAGAGGTCACGGCCTCCCCGGAGTACCGTAGCTCCCGGTACGGACTGTCCTCCACAATGAGACAGTCCAGCTCCCGGGCCAGGGCTACCAGCTCCTCCCGCTCCGCCAGGGTCAACGTTTTCCCGGTGGGATTGTTAAAGTCCGGGATGACATAGATAAATTTGATGGCGGGAGATTTCTCCACTCCCTCCGGTCGGTCGAAATGACAAGGAGACTCCGGTCGAAGCGAAGCGGAGGCGGTTTGCGAGACAACACCCTCTCCCGCCATGAAATCATTCAAATCTACCACCTCCGCCCGATAGGCCTTGAAACTTTGCAGGGCGCCCAGGTAGATGGGGTTGGAGGCAAGGACTACGTCCCCGGGGTCCAGGAACACGCGGGCGCAAACGTCAATTCCCTGCTGGGACGATGTAGTAATCTGCACCTGCGACACCGGTACGCCATAGCGCGAAGCAATAAGCTCCCGCAGCTCCAGGACGCCTTGCGTGGCGCCATACTGCAGGGCCTTAGTGCCATACTTGGAGAGTACCCGCTCCGTGAGGCCGGGGATATCGGCCAGGGGGAAGGTGCACGCCGCCGGGTAGCCGCCCGCAAAGGAGCAGATGGCCGAAAGGTCCACCTTACGGAAAATTTCCCGCACGGGAGACCGCAGGAAGGACGGAACGTCGGCGGAAAAGTACTTGCTATAGTTCATGAGATTTCTCGACTTCGCTCGAAATGACAAAAAGGGTGCTCGAAATGACAACTACGCACGGGTAATATGCGCACCGAGGGCGTTCAGGCGGCCTTCAATGTCCTCGTAGCCACGGTCAATCTGCTCAATGTTGTCGATAGTGGAGGTGCCCTTGGCGCTCATGGCGGCCAGCAGCATGGCAATACCCGCACGGATATCCGGCGACACCAGCCGCGCAGCCTTTAGCGTAATCCGGTGGTCGTGGCCGATTACCACCGCCCGGTGCGGGTCGCAAAGGATAATCTGGGCACCCATGTCTATCAGGCGGTCCACAAAGAACAGGCGGCTCTCGAACATCTTCTGGTGGATGAGCACGCTCCCCTTGCACTGGGTGGCCACCACCAGCATCACGGACAAGAGGTCCGGGGTGAGACCCGGCCAGGGGGCGTCCGCAAGGGTCATGATGGACCCGTCCAGGAAGGAGTCTATCTCATAGCATTCCTGCTCAGGAACATAAATATCGTCCCCCTGCTGCTCCAGCTTGATGCCCAGGCGCCGGAACGCATCCGGAATGATGCCCAGGTCATAGTAGGACACGTCCTTAATAGTGAGGCTGCTCTGGCAAATAGCGGCCATGCCGATAAACGAGCCCACCTCAATCATGTCCGGCAGGATCTTATGCAGGGTGCCGTGCAGCGACTCTACGCCATGAATGCGCAGAAGGTTGGAGCCCACGCCGTCGATATAAGCGCCCATGCGGTTGAGCATTTTGCACAGCTGCTGGAGGTAAGGTTCGCAGGCGGCGTTGTAGATGGTGGTGGTGCCTTTGGCCAGCACGGCGGCCATGACGATATTGGCCGTACCGGTCACGGAGGCCTCGTCCAGGAGCATGTATCGGCCCACCAATCGGCCTTCCTGCGTAAGGTGGAACGCGCGCCGCGAAGGGTCGTAGTCCATTTGAGCGCCCAGTTTCACCATGCCGTCCAGGTGGGTATCCACCCTTCTACGGCCGATTTTGTCGCCGCCGGGCTTGGCGAACCACGCATGGCCGAACCGGCTCAAAAGCGGGCCCACCACCATCACCGAGCCGCGCAGCTTGGCGCATTTTTGCACGAATTCCTCCGTCTCGATGTAGGCGGTGTCCACGGCATCGGCCTGGAAGGTGTACATGCCCTTAGCCAGGCGCGTCACTTTTACGCCCATCTGCTGGAGCAGGTCGATCAGGTTTTTCACATCCAGGATTTCCGGAATGTTGGAAATGGTGACCGGCTCGCTGGTGAGCAGCACGGCGCTGATTACTTCCAGGGCCTCGTTCTTGGCGCCCTGCGGGGTAATGGTGCCGGACAACTTGTGTCCGCCTTCGATGATAAATTTAGACATATCTTACAAGAGCATGTAGAAACACCTATCGCTTTTTTAAAATCTGTATCCGAAAAAGAGGGAGACGGTATGCATATACGTGGAAGCCCCAGCATTGGCATCCTCATATCGAATGCGCATATTTGTAAGGCCGATTATCGCCTCAACACCAAACTCCCAATGCTTTCCAAACGGGACACTGATACTCGGGACTAAGCCCACATCTATAGTGGAAAATTGTTTCTTCCCGACTAAAGGATGCGTTGGGTCGCCATAATTCTCAACGCCGTAATTCATATTTGCCACCGCAAATGATACATTTGGCCCCAGGCCAATTATTATATGCTTAAAATGATAGCGTGCCTGACAAAGAACATCGGCGAATAATAATCCATCAGAAGAGCCACCCTTATTCCCCAACACCCCAAGAGCCGCTTTTTGTCCACGAACACCAGCTCCGGGCATAAGTGAAAACCTGTCAGTCAACTTTATATCGGCCCCATATCCCAAGCGAATGGCTATTCCGGGAGACTGAACGTTCTTTCCTCCTTCAAAAAAACCGCCGACACTCAAATCGATATGGTTGTACACTCGTTTCTCTTGCCCCAACAGAGCAGGAGAAAACAAAACGACCGCAATAATGACCGTAACAAAAGGTCGACTTTTATATGTCCAATTTTTGCCCATATTCTGAGAAGCCAAATACCATTTCCCTATTATATTGGTAAGGGGTCAAATCACCATAAGCCCATACCCCATCTGTTGCATACTGTGTCAAATCGTCCCCACCATATCCCCAATTTAAATAAAAACAATGAAGATGTGGCGATGTTGAAGTGATTGTTTCCTCGTAATCATCAGGGGTGACCGGCATTATGACATCGCCTCCTGGCGAAGATAGTCCATCATCGATCACCCAAGAATACACATAATGTGTTGTTACCACATAATCTTCATATCCATCAATTACAAAAGCGTGACCTGGCCAATAAAACAAATTTTCATATCTGTTCCCGCCAAAAATAACAGGAAGGCCGACTTGCAAATTCTGATATACTATATCAGAGTTATAAGAATTAAGATAAGTACAGTCCACACCATAGGCCTGAAATGCCGGATTCTTGATGTTGGTCATATTAGCGCTAGACCCTGAGGAAGAAAACTGCATATTGAGTCGCACAGACAAATCTCCTAATAGTAATGCTGCATATCCACTTGGGTCGGAGTAATAAGCCATCTGGTCCCATGTTTCGCTACTATGATTAGAAAAGCCCATACTATAATTATTCTCATATCCCTCACAATACCCTGTTGTTGGGCTAGCGAGAGGGCATCCTATTTGGTAGTGAAGGTAATAAAGAACTTGTCCCGCCGCTACAGCCACACATCCAATAGGACAATGCTCTGTATAAGATTCTGCCTTTAATGGCGCATAATCATTAAACGGTTCTCCTTGATGCCATCTTGTTGCCATAAGATGAGTAACCGAATTATACGTTTCAGTTGTATGATATGTATATGCCAATTCGTAGTGGCCGGGGGGGTAAAGATAAATAGGCCTGCCGACTTTTGTCGCTTGAATATTACTGGCAATAAAATCTGCGTCAGCATTAATGGCTAGCCAGGTATTCAAACAATATAATTCTAAATCGTCTATGTCTTTCCCTTCTCCCGAATAATACTCCTCCGGATGGTCCCATCTATATTCAATTCCATCAATCATGCTATCTAACCAATTGGATTGAGCCGGATTTAAGGATTCTAACGACATGTCTCCTTCTGCATTCTGTGCCAAAACTATAGGCCCTCGCTTATCCGCAGAGAGTATTTGCCACCCTGAATCCAGATTAATTAAATAATAAACAACACGGCCATTATGATAATATGGTTGTACACTCTCAACTTTATTGTCCAAACAATCGTTTCTTGTATTCAGATAATGTACGTATGAAACAATATCTTCATCACTTACAAGGAACTTGGCGTTATTAGTATTATCGTTATTATCTAGATTGGATTTTGTCTCTGAATTGTTATACGAAGAACTAATAATTTCAGTAGAGAACTCGTCCTTTACACAGGACAACAAAAAGGGTAAAATAAGAATTATTAACCAATTACTCTTCATGATAAATTTAGACATGCTCGACTTCGGGGTGTAAAGTGATGCCGTATTTGGCTTGAATGTGTTGGATGATTTGTTGTTCCAGGCCGATGACGTCCTCCGGCAACGCTGTGCCTGAGGCGTTTACAATCACCAGCGGCTGGTTCTGGTACACCTGCGCGCCGCCGTTCCGGGCGCCTTTGAACCCGCACTGCTCGATCATCCACGCGGCGGGGACTTTGATGCGGTCCCCTACCTCGTAGTGGGGCACCTGGTAGTCCGGGCCGTTGTCTGCGCGGGCGGTGTCCACGATGCGCTGGAAGTGCGCGCGGGAGATGACGGGGTTGCAGAAGAAGCTGCCCGCACTGCCCAGTTCCTCCACGGCCGGAAGTTTTTTTCGCCGGATGCCGATGATGGCTCCGCGGATAAGAGTGGGGCTAAGCATGGATTCGCAAACCGCCTCCAGGGCCTTACGCACGCCGCCATAATCCAGGCGGGGCTGCGGGGTGCGGCTAAGGCGGTAGGTGACGGCGGTGATGACGTAGCGGCCTTTCCACTCGGTCTTGAACTTGGAGGCACGGTAGCCGTAGGCGCAGTCTGCCGGGTCGATGGTAACAAATTGCCCCGTGGTGCGGTCATAGGCACGGATGGCGGCGATGATGTCCTTGGCCTCTACACCGTACGCGCCGATGTTCTGCACGGCGCTGGCCCCCACCTCCCCGGGAATGAGCGAGAGGTTTTCCGGGCCCCAAAGGCCCTCCGAGGCTGCCCAGGCGCAGAAGTCGTCGAAGACCACCCCGGCACCGCAGGTGACCAGGACGGGAGATTCCTCGACTTCGCTCGGAATGACAGAGGATGGGTCACTCGAAATGACAGAGGAAGTGCCCGGAATGGCAGAGCGGACGGGGACCGTTTTGTCATTTCGACCGAGCGGAGAAATCCCATTGACCGCCACGTGCAGCACCGTGCCGGGGAAGTCCCGGGTGAAGAGGAGGTTGGAGCCGCCGCCCATCACCATGACCGGCTGGGGCAGCGCGGCCCAGTCCAAGGCCAGGAGGTCTGCCTCCTCCGTTACCTCCACATACAGGGCACAGCGCACCCGCATCCGGAAGGTGTTCCGGGTAGAGAGGTCGTAATTATGAATGCGCCGAATCACCGTAAAATGTAAGTAACTGATTATGCGTTGATTATAGATTATCGCCTATGCATCTTTACATAGGCGATAATTCGTAAAGCACTATTGCTCAGGCGTTTGCGTTTTACGCCGCAGGTCAATCTGGAGCTCGTCCAGCTGGGCCTGGTCGATCTCCGACGGGGAGTCAATCATCACATCCCTGCCCTGGTTGTTCTTGGGGAAGGCGATGTAGTCGCGGATGGTGTCCTGCCCGCCCATGAGGGCACACACGCGGTCGAAGCCAAAGGCCAGGCCTCCGTGCGGCGGAGCACCGAACTTGAAGGCGTTGATGATGAAACCGAACTTGTACTCGGCTTCTTCCGGGCCGATGCCCAGGACCTCGAACATGCGCTTTTGCATATCGGCATTATGGATACGGATGCTGCCGCCACCCAGCTCGTTGCCATTGAGCACGAAGTCGTAGGCGTTGGCGCACACGCGCTCCAGGTCTTCTTTCTTGTCGCTGTAGAACCAGGCCTCGTGCTCCGGCTTGGGTGCCGTGAAGGGATGGTGCATGGCATAGAAGCGCTGGGTTTCGTCGTCCCATTCCAGGAGCGGGAAGTCCACAATCCAAAGCGGGGCGAACTCCTTGGGGTTGCGAAGGCCCAGGCGGCCGCCCATTTCCAGGCGCAGGACGCCCAGCATGGTTTGCACTTTGCGCTTATTGGCGCCGCTCATCACCAGCATGAGGTCGCCGGGCTTGGCTTCGGCCTTGGCGGCCAGCTTGGCCAGGTCATCGGCACTGTAAAACTTGTCGATGGAGCTCTTGAAGCTGCCGTCGGCATTGACCTTTATGTAGATGAGGCCTTTGGCGCCCACCTGCGGACGCTTCACCCATTCGGTGAGCTCGTCCAGCTGCTTGCGGGTATATTCCGCGGCGCCGGGCACGCAGATGGCGCCAATGTAGGCGGCATCGTCCAGGACGCTGAAACCTTTTCCCTTGGCGGCCTCCGTGAGCTCATGAATGGTCATGCCAAACCGGACGTCCGGTTTGTCCGAACCGTAGTTGTCCATGGCGTCGTACCAGCTCATGCGGGGCATGGGGTTGGGGATGTCCACGCCCAGGACGTTCTTGAAGATGGTGCGCATCATGCCCTCGAACATGTTCAGGACATCTTCCTGCTCCACGAAGGACATTTCGCAGTCTATCTGGGTGAATTCCGGCTGGCGGTCTGCCCGGAGGTCCTCGTCACGGAAGCAGCGGACAATCTGGAAGTAGCGGTCATAGCCGGCTACCATCAGGAGCTGCTTGAAGGTCTGGGGGCTCTGCGGCAGGGCGTAGAACTGGCCGGGATTCATGCGGGAAGGAACCACAAAGTCGCGGGCGCCTTCCGGGGTACTCTTGATGAGGTACGGGGTTTCGATTTCCATGAAACCATTGGCATCCAGGTAGTTGCGAACCTCGTGTGCCACCCGGTGACGAAGGGCCAGGGCGCGCTGCAGCGGGCCGCGGCGGAGGTCCAGGTAGCGGTATTTGGCGCGAAGGTCTTCGCCGCCGTCGCTCTCTTCCTCAATGGTGAAGGGCGGCGTAACGCTCTTGTTCAGGATGGTGATGGCTTCCAGTTTGATCTCAATGTCGCCGGTGGGCATCTTGGGGTTTTTGGCCTGACGCTCAACGACCTCGCCTTTGGCCTGGATCACGAATTCACGACCCAGGGATGTGGCCACCTCCACCAGCGCTGCGGGGGCGTCCGCCTCCACCACCAGCTGGGTGATTCCATAACGGTCCCTGAGGTCGATAAAGGTCATACCGCCCAGTTTGCGGGCTTTCTGGACCCATCCGGCCAGGGTAACCTGCTGTCCCTTGTTCTCAATGCGGAGTTCCCCGCATGTGTGTGTTCTGTACATAGTTTATGTCGATTTTTTGCGATTCGCTTGTAATAACCTACAAAATTAGCAAAAAATTATGAGTATCTTTGTGCCTATGATGGAAGTACGTGCAAAAAAAGCCCTCGGGCAGCATTTTCTCACCGACCAAAAGGTCGCAAGGGCCATTGTGGATGCGCTTGTCATACCGAGCGAAGCGAGTGTATCTCCTTTCCCCGTGCTGGAGGTAGGTCCTGGAATGGGGGTCCTTACCCAGTACCTGCTGGAGCGGGAAGACATCGACCTTAAACTCATTGAAATTGACTCGGAGAGCGTGGAGTACCTGCTCACGCACTTTGCGGGCATGCAGGGACGGCTCATGGAGGGCGACTTCCTCACCCTCAAACTGGAGAAGCTGTTCCCGGGGCAGTTTGCCATTATCGGCAATTTTCCGTACAACATTTCCTCGCAGATTTTCTTTAAAGTGCTGGACTACAAGGACCAGATTCCGCAGGTGGTGGGCATGGTGCAGAAGGAAGTGGCGGAGCGCATCGCGGAAAAACCCGGCTCCAAGACGTACGGCATCCTGAGCGTGCTGCTGCAGGCCTGGTACGACATTGAGTACCTGTTCACCGTGGGCTCCGGCTGCTTTGCGCCGCCGCCCAAGGTGGAGAGCGCCGTCATCCGCCTGAAGCGGAACGGCCGGGAGTCCCTGGGCTGCGACGAAGCCTTGTTCAAGACGGTGGTAAAAACGGCCTTTGGCCAGCGCCGCAAGATGATGCGCAACCCCCTGAAGCCGCTGGCTGCCGCCAAAGCTGCCCGCGAAGGCTGGAGCGAGGAACAGTTGGCCGATTTTTTAGCGCAGGACGTCTTCACCCTCCGCCCGGAGCGCCTCTCCGTAGAAGACTTTGTGGCCCTGACCAACCTCCTGGCCTGATTACATTCCCAGCAACAACGCCGGAGCAATGCCCAGGGTGGCGCAAAGCAGGCGCGCTACCCGAAGCGTGGGCTCTGCCCTGCCCGTTACGTAGTCGTTGACGCGGGACGGACTTACGCCTATTTTCTGCGCAAGGTCCTTTTGGGAAAGGCCGTTCTCCTCCAGCGACATTTGAATAATCTGGGCGGTTGTGGGCCTGCCGATGGGATAGTGTTTTTTCTCATAGGCAATAATCACATCTGACATGATGGCCAGTTCCATAGCCAGCGGATGGGTTGCAGGCATATCCTCCGTAACAAGGGGAAGCAGTTCCTCCACCCTGTGCGAGGCATATTCATAACGATATTTGTCAAGATTTCTCATATTGCCGATGCGTCTATTTTTTCATATTCCTGGTGTGTTCCCACAAAACGGATAAACACATAGCCCATTACAAACTTAACCACCACAACCAAGCGGTACTTATTGCCGTGAATGTTGAATACAAAGTGTTGATTTCCAACGGCGTCTACAGACCCGAAGTCCATCTTTATCTCTGCAAAGCTGTTCCAATCCGCCGCCTCCGTTATCTCATACCATCTTTCCAGCGGGGCTTCTGCATCTTCCCTTCCGGGAGTCTCATAAAACTCCTTCAGCTTCCTATGGGACACAATCCTCATTTCATCCATTCTTTCCGCAAAAATATACCGAAATTTTGAGATTCGCAAGAATTTTGCGTAAAAATACCGGATTGCAAAACCGACAGAGCGGCTAAAACTGGAAATAGATGAAGGTCTG
>DEKS01000123.1:1420-6659 GCA_002354005.1 Bacteroidales bacterium UBA2716 | reverse complement strand
GAGCGCATCACCCCCATCGGCGAGGTAGAAGGCCGCGACATTGTGATTATTGACGATATCATCGACACCGCCGGCACCCTCACGGAAGCCGCTAACGAGCTCATGAAGCGCGGCGCCCGCAGTGTGCGTGCCTTCGCAACGCACCCGGTGCTCTCCGGCCCTGCGTACGAGCGTATCGACGCCAGCGCCCTGTCGGAGGTGTATGTAACGGATACCATTCCGCTGGACCCGGCCAAGAAGGAGTTCCAGAGCAAGTTCCGCGTGGTTTCCCTGGCCGATACCTTCGCCCGCATGATCCTCCGCGTGTATAACTACCAGCCCATATCCTCCGAATTCCCGCTGTAAGGCATGAAAACCCTGCTCGCTGCCATCATCTTCGTGGGAGTAGCCGTGCTGCTCCTGGGAGTGAATATTTTCTTCTTCCACCGGCCCTTTCCGGACGGGGAAATATCCACCAACCCGGAAATGCGCAAGCGGGGCATCAAGTGCGCCAAGCAGGAGGAACTGGAGCTGCTGCATGCGCAGAAGAAGGGCAAGACGGCCTGCGACGGCAATTATTCGGACGCCTGCGCCTCCTGCGGCCTGTACAACAAGGAATGAAAGAGATTTGCTTCATTGTGAACCCCATTTCCGGGGGGAAGGACAAATCCGGAATTGTGGCAAGCGTCAGGAAACATCTTGACGCTTCGCTTTACAGGCCCGCCTTCCATTTTACGGAAAAGGCGGGGGAGGCGGAAAGCTTTGCGCATACCTGCAAGGCCGATGTCGTTGTGGCGGTGGGCGGCGACGGTACGGTGAGCGAGGTGGCCCGCGGCCTGGTGGGCACGGACAAGACGCTGGGTATTATCCCCTGCGGCAGCGGCGACGGCCTGGCCCTGCACCTGGGCATCAGTCGTATGCCGGCCAAAGCGGTAAAAACGCTGAATGAGGCCACAGAGGCGCGGATCGACGTGGCTTTCCTGAACGGCCGTCCGTTCTTCTGCACCGCCGGCATGGGCCTGGATGCGGACGTGAGCCTGGACTTCGCCCGCTCCACGCAGCGTGGCCTGGCCCGGTACATTGCGCTGGCCTGGGAAGAGTGGAAACACCACCCCGGAGACCTGTATACCATAAAAAGTGATAGCGGAGAAAGTTGGAGCGGAAAGGCTGTTTTTGTGACTGTGGCCAACGCCAACCAGTGGGGGAACCAGGCGCGGATTGCCCCCATGGCCTCCCTGCAGGACGGCCTGCTGGACGTAATTGTGGTGCGTCCCTTCTCTACCGTGGAAATCCCGGACCTGGCGGCCCGCCTGATGACCGGCCTGGCCCTCACCAGCCGGCATGTCCTGCATTTCAGCGGCGCCGGTTTCCACATTACCCGGCAGCATCCTGGCGCGGTCCACTGCGACGGAGACCCCTTCGAGGACGGCACAGACTTTGCGCTCTCCGTCGCCCCCGCCGCCCTAAAGGTCCTGGTTCCGGCCGGTCATTTAGCAAGTATTTGAGTATGAGAAAGTTATTGTCTATAATAGGGAAAATCTTGGGAACCGTACTCCTGCTGTTTATACTGCTGGTGCTGGTGACGGACTTTTCACCTATTTACAATTTCCGCACGCCCCGGCCGTTCAGCGGTCCGGATATCTTCAACCCCTATGCTTCCCTGGACAGCACGCTGGGCTGGAAGCGGGCCAATTTCCATACGCATACCCGCGTGAGCGGCCCCTGGCCGGTGAACGAGTGCCCCTATGACGCCGCCTATACGGACTCGGTGTACCGCAGCCTGGGCTACGATATTGTCACCTTTTCCAATCACAACGAGCTCACAAAACATCCCTACGACCCCTCCCTGCAGGTGAATGTGTATGAGCAAGGCTACAGCCCCTTCAAGTTCCACAAACTGGTGTTCGGCAGCCCGTCTGTACGGCACTGGGACCCGCTCCTTCCGTTTCTCACGTCCCAAAAGCAGTATGAACTGGACCGCCTGGGGAAGGATGCGGACTTCATTCAGATTAACCATCCGTACCGCACCGTCGGCTTCCCGCGGGAGCAGATAGAAAAACTTTCCGGTTACCAGATTATGGAGCTGGATACGCACGTGAGCACGGAAAACGAATACTGGGACTGGGCGCTCACGGCCGGCCATTACAGTTTTGGCCTGGCTAGTGACGACCTCCATCATCCGGAGCGCCATTGGCTCACCGCCATCCGCTGCAACTTCCTGAACACCCCTTCGGGTCGATACGAAGACCTCAAGGAGACGCTCCTTGGCGGCTGCTATTATGCCATGCGCGTGCCGGACTACGGCAACGGGGACTGGGAGGTAAAGCGGCAGAAGAATCGCGAATTGCCGTCGGTGGAGGCCATCGGCCTGGAGGAAAATACCCTTTACCTGACGCTTTCCCGGCGGGCCGACAGCATCCGGGTCAACGGCGCGGAGCACCGGACGCTGGCGATGGCCCTGGATACCTGCGCCATCCGTTATGCCCTGCCGGAAACCGAACCCTATGCCCGCCTCACAGCCTTTTTCCCGGACGGGGCGGTAATTTATACGAATCCTTTTGCCCGCTATGACGCCCGGGTGCAAGCGAATCCTTTCAACAACGCGCCGCAGCCGGTGAATACGGCGCTCACGCTCTTGTTTAACCTCTTGTTGGGCCTCCTTTGCGCTTGCGTACTCCGGCTTTTGGTAAAATTATGGCGATAAACTTGCATAAAAAGGCCTCCCTGACGGCCTATAGCCTGGTGCTGAGCCTCTATACGGCGTGTGCGTTCCACCTGCCGTTCTTCCGCTACCTTACCGGACACCTGGAGGGCGGCTTCAATGGCGTGCTGCTCACCCTGTCGGCCGCGTTTTTGCTGGTGGCCATCGACTTTTTTGTCTATTACCTGCTGGTGTTCCTGGGCCGCTTCGTGGGCAAGTGCGTGGTGGCGTTTACCCTCTTCGGGGATGCCGTGATGCTGTTTTTCGTGAATACCTACAATGTCCTCATCACCGACGAAATGATGGGCAACGCCATTAACACGCAGTACTCGGAGGCGGCCGGTTTCTTTGGCTGGGGCTTTGTGCTGTATGTGCTGCTCCTGGGCATCCTGCCCATGGTGTACGTGTTTGGCCGAAAAGTGGATTACGGCTCCTGGAAGGGCTTTGGGGCGTGTATCGGCGTGGCTCTGGCGCTGATAGCGGCGGTCATCTTCGGCAATATGAAAAACTGGCCCTGGATAGACCGCAATTCCACGGAACTGGGTGCGCTCATTGCCCCCTGGTCCTATATTGTGAACAGCATCCGCTACGAGCAGGCCAGGCACCGGGCGGAGCAGGAAGAGATCCTGCTGCCGGATGTGACGGGCGTCTCCGACACGCGCGATGTTTGTGTGCTCATCATCGGGGAAAGCGCCCGCCGGGACCATTTTTCGCTGTACGGTTACCCCAAGGAGACCAATCCTTACACCGCGCAGGACAGCGTGACGGCCCTTGTGGCCGATGCCTCCGCCACCTACACCCGTGCCGGCGTCAAAGCCATCCTGGAAGCGCAGGAGACAGGGGAGCTGTACGAGATTCTGCCCAACTACCTGCTTCGCGCGGGCGTGGATGTGAGCTGGCGCACCAGCAACTGGGGAGAGCCCCCGGTGAAAACGGAAAAATACTACCGCAAAGGAGACCTGAAGGCCCGTTTCCCCGAGGCCGATGACCGCTACGACGGCATCCTTTGGGAAGGCCTGCGGGAGGACATTGCCGCCAGCACGGCGGACAAGGTATTTGTGGTAATTCACACCTATACCAACCATGGACCGTCGTACTTTAGCAATTATCCGCCTGAATTTGAGGTATTTACGCCCATCAACCCGTCGGTAGAGATGGGCAAGGTGAGCCGGGAGGAACTGTTCAACGCCTACGACAACAGCGTGGTGTACACGGACTGGCTCATCCACCAGACCATCGAACTGGTCCGGAGCCTTCCCGGCCGCCGCGGCTGCGTCCTTTTTGTCTCCGACCACGGGGAGTCCCTGGGAGAGAACAACTTGTACATGCACGGGGTTCCCATGGCCATGGCTCCGCGCGAGCAAATTGAGATTCCCTTTGTGGTGTGGGCCCCGGACATGGAGCTCAAATCCCCGGAAAAAGTGGGACAACACCATGTTTTCCACTCCGTTTTGCGTTTCTTCGGCATAGACACGCCCTTTTTTGACGAAGAAATGTGTATCTTTGCACCGAAAAATGAATAAGATATGGCATTAGTAGCGATAGTCGGGAGACCGAACGTAGGAAAAAGCACGCTGTTCAACCGCCTGGTGGGCATGCGGCAGGCAATTGTGGACGAAACCGCCGGTGTCACGCGCGACCGTCATTACGGCAAGTGCGAGTGGTGCGGCCGGGAATTCTCCGTGGTGGATACGGGCGGGTACACGTCCAATTCGGACGACGTCTTCGAAGACGCCATCCGCCGGCAGGTGGGCATCGCCATAGAAGAGGCCGATGTTGTTCTGTTCATGTGTGAAGCCGCCACGGGCATCACGGACTATGACGCGGAAATCGCGGACCTGCTGCGCCGCAGCAAAAAGCCGGTCGTGCTTTGCGTGAACAAGGTGGACACCGGTGAAAAGATGTACGACGCCTTCGACTTCTACGGCCTGGGGCTCGGGGAAGTGTGGACCATTTCTGCCGCCAACGGCAGCGGCACCGGCGATCTTCTGGACGAGATTGTGAAGGCCCTTCCGGAAGATGACGGCGCAGAGGAAGACCACGCGGACCTGCCGCACATCGCCATCGTGGGCCGCCCCAACGTGGGAAAATCGTCCCTGACCAATGCCCTGCTGGGAGAGGAACGCAACATTGTGACGCCGGTAGCCGGCACCACACGCGACTCCATCTCTACCTATTATAATAAGTTCGGCCACGAGTTCATGATTGTGGACACCGCCGGCATGCGCAAGCGCGGCAAGGTGACGGAGGACCTGGAGTTCTATTCCGTGCTCCGCGCCATGCGAACCATCGAACACTCAGATGTTTGCATCCTGATGATCGATGCCACCCTGGGCATGGAGGCGCAGGACATGAACATCTTCAACGTCATTCAGAAAAACCGCAAGGGCTGCGTGATTGTGGTGAACAAATGGGATCTCTTTGAGAAGGACGTGAACACCATGCGGGACTATACAGAGGGGCTCAAGGCCCGTCTGGCCCCGTTCAACGACATCCCCATCATCTTCACCTCCGTGCTCAACAAGCAGCGCATCCTGGATGTGCTGGACGCCGCCGCCC
>DEKS01000123.1:910-1361 GCA_002354005.1 Bacteroidales bacterium UBA2716 | reverse complement strand
ATGCTGCCGGAGATTGAGAACTATCCGCCGCCGGCATGGAAGGGCAAGTACATCAAGATCAAGTACGTGACGCAGCTTCCCACCCGCACCCCGCAGTTCGCCTTCTTCTGCAACCTGCCCCAGTGGGTCAAAGACCCGTATAAACGCTTCCTGGAGAATAAGTTACGGGAACACTTCGACTTTGAAGGCTGTCCCATCCAAGTTTACACTAGAGCCAAATGATATGTTCGATGCAGTTAAGGTAAAAGACGAGTGCGTACAGTGGATACGCGACTGGTTCGAGGAAAACGGTAAGGGTTGCAATGCCGTGCTGGGCATTTCCGGCGGCAAGGACAGCAGCATTGCCGCTGCGCTGTGCGTGGAGGCCTTGGGCCGCGACCGGGTAATAGGCGTGACCATGCCCAATGGCGTACAGCCGGATATCGACGATTCTGTTAAACTTATTAACCAC
>DEKS01000123.1:0-804 GCA_002354005.1 Bacteroidales bacterium UBA2716 | reverse complement strand
CCCTGTATGCCGTTTCGCAGAGCAACAACGGACGTGTGGTGAATACCTGCAATCTGTCGGAAGACTGGGTGGGGTACAGCACGCGTTACGGGGATGCCGCCGGCGACTTTTCGCCCCTGGGTGGCCTCACGGTGGCGGAAGTGCTGGCCATCGGCGAGGTGCTGGACCTGCCGGAAGAACTGGTGCACAAGGCCCCGTCGGACGGCCTCACGGGCCTCACGGACGAGGACAATCTGGGCTTCACCTATGCGGTCCTGGACAAGTACATCCGCACGGGCGTATGCGAGGATCCGGACACCAAGGCGCTCATCGACAGGAAGCACAAAATGAACCTGTTCAAGCTCAAACCCATTCCCCATTTTGAACCAAAAATTTAGTTGTCGAATCCGTGGAGTTTTCCACGGATTTTTTTGTATCTTTGTAAAGTTATGGAAGTGAGGGATTATATGGACTTGCTGGAGATGCAGCTCCGCATCAAGGAAGGGGTGGCCAAGGCCTTCCCGGGGAAGTATTGGGTGAAGGCGGAAATCAGCTCCTGGAGCCCGCGTACCAACGGACATTGCTACTTGAGCCTGAGCCAGAGCAGGGGCGGAAAACCCATAGCAGAAGCCCGCGCCATGATCTGGAACTGGCAGTTCCCGCGCGTTAAGCAAACCTTCGAGCAAGCCACCGGACAGCCCCTCCAGGCCGGCATCACGGTGCTGGTGCGTGTACAGGTGAATTTCAGTGAGCTGTACGGCATCAGCCTTTTTATCGACGATATAGACCCTGCCTTTACCCTGGGAGAGAAGGCCCTGGAACGCA
>DEKS01000071.1:2537-11022 GCA_002354005.1 Bacteroidales bacterium UBA2716 | reverse complement strand
GAGTTGTTGGAGGCGGCATCCAGTTCATGGATGCAGTAGGATCGGCCCTCCTGGAAGCTTACGCAGGATTCGCATTCCCCGCAGGGCTGCATGTCCGGCCCCGGATTGGCGCAGTTGATCATTTTGGCGAAAATGCGCGCCGTGGTGGTTTTACCCACGCCACGCGGGCCGCAGAAAAGGTATGCATGGGCTAGTTGCCCCCTCCGGATGGAGTTGGACAGCGTTCTGGCAATGGTATCCTGGCCAATCAGGCTTTCGAAAGAATCCGGCCGATATTTCCGGGCCGATACAATGTATTCGCTCATAGCATACAAAGATAATAATTTCTCCCAACATTTCCGCCCATCCCTGTCAAGGATTGCGGCTCCGCTTTCCGCGCGCTTGTCCCTACTTGTCAAAGGTTGGCGCCCCTTTTGTCAAAGGTTGGATTTTGTGCCGCCAACCATTAACACCTCATCGGCCCCAGAAGCCCCTCTAGCCCCTATTACGTGCAAAAGGCTGGCCATTTAAAAACCAACCTTTTGCAAAAGCAAAAACCTTTTCTTATTTTTGCGTGTGAGTGGAGCAGGATGCCACGTACCCCGGCACTCTATGAGTGTCGATAAATGTTTATGTTATGTTACGTGTTATCCAAAGGGTTCTGCCCGACGGGAAAACTTATCCCGTTCAACCGTTCCACGTGTGCCTGAAAGGCCTGGAACAAGCCATCCTTTGCCGCGACGATGAAGACTATGACACCATGGTCAAGGTCATTTGTGTCTGCGCCCGCCGAAAAAACGTCATCGTTATCATCTACGGTGTTGTTTCCAATCATGCCCACATTGCCATTCTGGCTCAAAGTCAGGCCGATGCCGACGCCTATGGAGTGGAAATCAAAAAGATTTATTCCATGCTGTTCCAGAAGAAGTACAAGATTAACAATATCTTGCACCGGATAGAGACCAAAGCTCTTTGCTTGGACTCTGACCCCTATGTCAGGAATGTCCTTGCCTACATTCCTAAAAATGCGATGGACAATGGGGCCCTTGTACACGAATACCCTTGGAGCGGTTATCGGGCCATGTTTTCAGGAAAAGAGAAGGGTGGCAGGCCGGTCGCCCGTCTCACTTTCCGGGAAAAGTTGGCTATAATGCACACCGCCGATAACCTGTCCGATGTCCCATGGTTGCTGGACAAGGATAATTACTTGATCCCCGGTAGTTTCTGTGATTGCGAATACCTGGAGCAGGCCTTTCATCACGATCCCGGCTTTTTCCTCAGACTGGTTGGCGGCGTCAACGCTGAAGAGATGAAATACCAGCTGGAGGAAAAACCCTATAAAATGCAACCAGATTCAGACTACTTCAAAACGGTCAGTGAGGCATGTCAGCGATGGTTTAAAACGGATATTGTCAACTTGAGTGACGGCCAAAAGATCAGGATTATACCATATTTATATCGAACCACAAAAACAAGCCCTAAACAACTGGCGCGCATGCTTGGTATGTCGCAGCAGAGGATAAGTGCCATTTTACGACAAAAATAATTACCTTTGCTAGACAAAAAACGTAAACCATGAAAAAATTGATCCTATCCCTTGCTATCCTGGGCCTTGTCGCCTGTGGCACGTCTACCCAGACCACACGCACAGAGGCAGTTGCCCCCACCTCCAGCACAGAGAATCCGGAGGCCCCCGTAGTGTATTTCACCTCCCAGATTACCCCGGAGGGGCTGTTGAACATCTATAAGGCCCTGGGCTGCCAGCCGCAGGGGAAGGTAGGCATTAAAATCAGCACGGGAGAATCGGCCAAAACCGGTTATCTGCGCCCGGACTTCCTGGCCCCACTGGCGAAGGCGGTCGATGGCACCTTCATTGAATGCAACACAGCCTATGGCGGCGCACGCATGAAGACGGCAGACCACCGTAAGGCCATTGCGGAAAGAGGCTTTGAGGCTGTGGCGCCCGTGGATATCATGGACGAGGAAGGAGACCTGCAAATCCCGGTGAAAGATACCAAACATATCAAGTATGACATTGTGGGAACGCATATCCGGAACTACAACTTTGTCATCAACCTGGCCCACTTCAAGGGCCATGCGATGGGCGGCTTTGGCGGCGTTCTCAAGAACCAGAGCATTGGCTTTGCCTCTACGGCCGGCAAGTTCTATATCCACTCTGCCGGAGAGTCCTCGGACCACTGGATTACCGCGGAGCAGGATGCTTTCCTGGAGTCGATGGCCGCCGCAGCACAGGCCGTGGCCGATTATTTCGGCCCCAATATCGTGTACATTGATGTCATGAACAACATGTCCGTGGACTGCGACTGCGATGCCAATCCGGACCGGCCCCGCCTGGCGGACATCGGCATCCTGGCTTCTACAGACCCCGTGGCGCTGGACAAAGCCTGTCTGGACCTGGTCTTCAATTATCCCTCCACCAAGGACGATGACGCCGAGCCTCTCCAGAAAAGAATCAATCGCCAGCATGGCACGCATATCATTGACTATGCCGTCTCTATCGGCCTGGGCAGCGCAGACTACCGCATTGTGAACATCGACAAATAGGCATCTCTGCCACATCGTTTGCAAAAGGTTGGTTTTTAAATGGTCAGCCTTTTGCACGTAATAGGGGCTAGAGGGGCTTCTGGGGCCGATGGAGTGTTAATGGTTGGCGGCACAAAATCCAACCTTTGACAAAAGGGGCGCCAACCTTTGACAAGGATGCCGGCCAACCTTTGACAAAAGGGGAGAGGCAAGAAAAAACCGGAGCCCTGCGGGGTCCGGTTATTGAAAAAAGGGGGAAAGGCAATTACTGCTCCTCTTTGAGACGAAGCTGCTGAACATAGATAGCCTTTTGAAGCGCCATGCGCTTTTTCACGGAAGGCTTCTCGAAGTTCTTGCGGGAACGCATCTCGCGGACGGCTCCGGTCTTTTCGAATTTGCGCTTGAATTTCTTCAGGGCTCTCTCGATGTTTTCGCCTTCTTTGATGGGTACGATGATCATGCTTTTACACCTCCTTTTGTTTTCTCTTTTTCAAATGGACTGCAAAGGTAGAAAAAAATTGCAAATGCACAAAATTATTTACTATATTTGTGGTAACAAGAATGTTATCTTAAATCTATACGTATGAAAAAACCTGCCAACACCTCCTATCCCTGGAAGTTCGCCTCCGTAGGCGGAACGGTCCGTGTCAAGATTCAGAGCGGAGAAGACATCCGCCACCTTGGAGAGCTGGACCGCAAACTGTGGACCGTCCTGAGCTGCCCCACCAGCGGCCTGGAATTCGACGAAACCACGCTCAAGCTCATTGACGTGGACAAAGACGGAAAAATCCGTGTAGACGAAGTCATTAAAACCGCCCAGTGGCTCACGCGCATCCTCAAGAATGCCGATGACCTCCTGAAGGAGAACGACAGCCTGCCCCTGGACGGCTTCAACACGGAGGACCCGGACGGCGCCCGCCTGCAGGCATCGGCCCGCCAAATCCTGAAGAACCTCCAACTGGAAAAGGACAGCATCTCGCTGGAAGACACAGCGGACAATGTGAAGATTTTTGCCCAGACGCAGTTCAACGGGGACGGCATCATCACGCCCGCCAGTGCCCCGGACGAAGCTACGGCCAAACTCATCGAGACCATCGCCGGCATAGCATCGGCCATAGACCGCAGCGGTGTGCCGGGCATCACGGCAGAGCATGTGGAGGCCTTCTACGCCGCCTGTGCAGACTTCCAGGCCTGGATGGCCGCCGGCACCAAGGACGTATTCCCCTATGGAGACAAGACGGCGGATGCCCTTGCCGCGGTGAACGCCATTAAAGATAAGGTGGCCGATTACTTCATGCGCTGCAAGCTCATCGGCTTCGATGCCGCATCGGCGGAGGCTGTGGACGTGAGCGTAGCCAAGATTGCCGCCATCGAGGGCAACCTGGCAGCCGCCAGCGAGGAAATCGGCCTGCAGCCGCTGGCCAAACCCAGCGCAGACGGGAAGCTCAACCTCAAAGCCGTGAACCCCGCCTGGAAGGCCGCCATCGACGCGGTTGTGACCCTTGTCGATATTAAGAAAGACGCCATTGACGAGGCCGAATGGACCGCCATCCTGGGCACCTTCGCCCCGTACGTGGCCTGGATGGACGCCAAGAAGGGTGCAGAGGTGGAGGCCCTGGGCCTGGATTGCGTAAAGGCCATCCTCAAGGAAGACAAGAAAGCCGTCCTACTGGAACTCATTGAGAAGGACAAGGCCGAGGAAGCCAACGCCCTTTCCATCGAGGAAGTGGACAAGGTCTTGCGCCTGAACAAGCATTTCTACCGTTTCCTGAACAACTATGTGGTCCTGGCCGATTTCTACGATCCTGAGCGCAAAGCCATCTTCCAGGCAGGCCGCCTGTACATTGACCAGCGCAGCACGGACCTGTGCGTCAAGGTGGCCGGACCATCTCCGGAAATTTCCTCGCTCAGCGGCATGTACATCCTGTACTGCTCCTGCGTGAGCGAAAAGCTGGGCAAGAGCTTCAACATTGCCGCCGTGCTCACGGACGGTGATGTGGACGGCCTCCGCGAAGGGAAAAACGCCGTGTTCTACGACCGCGACGGCAACGACTACACCGCCAAGGTCATCGCCATTGTGGACAATCCCATCTCCATCCGCCAGGCTTTCTGGTCTCCGTACAAGAAGGTGGCCCGCATGATCAACGACCGCATCGACAAGCGCGCTGCGGAAAAGAACGAAAAGTCCATGGCCGGCCTGACGGAAGTCACCAACACGGCTGCCGATGGCAAGGAGCCGGCCATCGCCAACAACTTTGACATCGCCAAGTTCGCCGGCATTTTTGCGGCCATTGGCATGGCTGTCGGCTTTATCGGCCAATTCATTGTAAAGCTGGCAGAAGGCATTGCCGCCATCAAGTTCTGGCAACTGCTCCTCATTATTGTGGGCCTGATGCTCCTGATTTCCGGCCCGGCCATGTTCATCGCCTGGCGGAAAATCCGCAGGCGCGACCTGGGTCCCGTGCTCAATGCCAATGGCTGGGCCATCAACGCCGCCGCGCTGGTACGCGCCAAATTTGGCAAGACGCTCACTTCGCTGGCCAAATTCCCCAAACTCACCGCTGTGGATGCGGAGGCTCGCAAGAAGGCGAACGCCCGCAAGTTCTGGAGCTGGTTCTGTGGCCTGCTGGTCGTAGCATGCGTGGCCCTGTGGCTTTGCAATGTGCTGGCTCCTATCGGCATTAAGAGCCCGCTCTCCTGCTATAAGGAAACGGTGGAAGCCGTTGAAGAGGCTCCCGTTGCAGAAGAAGCACCTGCAGAGGCAGAACTGCCTGCTTCAGAAGAAGTTCCTGCCGCTGAGTAATGGATACACCGTTCCCATATGCCCAATACGTAACCGGCAAGCATTTCATTGGCCGGAAGGCAGACGTGACTCTCCTGGGAAACTTGCTTTCCCAGGGGGAGCACGTGGCTATCTATGAACCGCCCAAGTCCGGGAAAACTTCGCTCATCCAGCAGGCACTGTACACCATGCGGCTGGGGGGCAGGGCCTTTACGGTGGGGCAGTTTTCGGCCCTGAATATCCGCACGCCGGAAGACTTCCTGCTGCGCCTGGGTGCCACGGTGCTCAAGATGGTGGCTTTTACCACCGACGAAATCCGGAACCTGGTGCAACGGTACCTGTCGAGGACGCACTTCGTGTTCGACCCGGTTGCCTATTCGGAACATAATCAGGTGATTTCCCTGAATTGGGAATTGGATGGAGAGGATGTACTGGCCATGCTGCGCCTGCCGTTCCGCGTGGCGGCAGACCGTGGAGACCGCATGATTATGATTCTGGACGAATTTCAGTGCCTTAGCTATCTGGACAATCCGGATGTTATCCTGCGCCCGCTGGATGCCGTCCTGCGGGAGGAACAGGCACGACGGCTCCTCTCGTTTGTGTTCTGCGGCTCCGGCGTCAATGCCATGAAGTCTCTCTTCGAGGGCAGCCGACTGTTCAGCAGGGTGGTGGAGCACGTGAAGCTTTCTCCCATCGACGAGCACGAGATTGTGGACCACGTGCAGCGTGGTTTCCTCTCCAGTGGCAAAGTATTAAACCAGGACCTTGTTGTGGGGACGTGCCGTCTGTTCAAAGGGAATGTCTGGTACATCAACCAGTTCGCCTCCATCTGTGACACCATGAGCCGCGGTTACATCATGGAGCCCATGCTGGTAGATGCCCTGAACTGCCTCATCGCCATCCACGAACCGCAGTTCGTGAGTATTGTCAGCAATCTTACCACCCATCAAATCAGTTTGTTACGGGCCACCATAGAGGGGAACATTCGCTTCAGCGCTGCAGATATTATCCGTAAATACGGACTTAACTCGTCGGCCAACGTAAAGCGCGTAAAGGATGCTCTCATGAAAAAGGAGGTCCTCACCTTTGACGAGAACGATGTCCCCTCCCTGGAGGACCCGCTGTTTGAATATTGGGTGAAAAAGTATTACTTCGAAATCCCTGCGTAAAATTATTTGCCGACAAAACTTTTTCGCTCCCCTTTATGGGGTAGAAAAAGTTTTCGTCGGCATATTATTATAAGCTTATGAAAAAACACATTGTCGTATTAACAGGGGCCGGGGTGTCGGCCGAGAGGGGATTTGCTACCTTCCGGGATACGGGAGGCCTGTGGGAGCAGTATAATGTGAACGATGTAGCTTCCATCGAGGGCTGGTACCGCAACCGGAAGCTGGTGCTGGATTTTTACAACCAGCGCCGGGCGCAGCTCAAGGATGCCAGGCCCAATGCGGCCCATGTGGCCATTGCGGAGCTGGAAAAGCAGTACAAGGTGTCGGTGATTACCCAGAATGTGGACAACCTGCACGAGCGCGCGGGTTCTTCCTACGTGCTGCACTTGCACGGGGAACTTACCAAGATGCGTCCGGAGAACGGCATCTATGACCGCACGGCCTCCGAGGCCGAGGTAGTGGACGTGGGCTACAGCGCCGTTCATCTGGGGGACCTGGCGCCGAACGGCAGCCAGCTGCGTCCGCACATCGTCTTCTTCGGGGAGGCCGTGCCCAACATTGAAAAAGCCATCAATCTGGTGGAAAGTGCCGATATCCTCCTGATCGTGGGCTCGTCCCTGCAGGTATATCCGGCAGCCGGGCTCTACCGCTATGCGCCGAATGAATGCCCCATTTACGTGATCGACCCCAAACCGGTGCCGCTTGCAGACCCGCGGGTCACCTTCATCCAGGATGTCGCCACCAAGGGCATGGAAACCTTCATAAAAAAAGTCTCGGAGTAGTTCCGAGACTTTTTTTAGTCGATGCGGTCGAAGCCGGTGTAGGGCCTCAGGACCTCCGGGATTTCGATGTACCCGTCTTTCTGGTTGTCTTCCAGCAGGGCGGCCACTACGCGGGGAAGGGCCAGGGAACTGCCGTTCAGCGTGTGAACCAGCTGCATTTTTCCGTCCTTGTCCTTGTAGCGGCACTTGAGACGGTTGGCCTGGTAACTCTCGAAGTTGGATACGGAGGAAATCTCCAGCCAGCGGCCTTGGGCTGCGCTCCACAGCTCAAAGTCATAGGTGATGGCGCTGGTGAAGCTCATGTCGCCGCCGCAGAGGCGGAGGATGCGGTACTTCAGGCCCAGCGCATTCACCAGGCTTTCCACGTGGGCAATCATCTCGTCCAGGGCAGCGTAGCTGTTCTCCGGCTTTTCGATGCGTACAATCTCCACTTTGTCGAACTGGTGCAGGCGGTTGAGGCCGCGTACATCTTTACCGTAGGAACCGGCTTCCCGGCGGAAGCAGGGCGTGTAGGCCGTCAGCTTCTGGGGGAACTGGTCCTCCTGCAGAATCACGTCACGGAAGATATTGGTGACGGGGACCTCTGCGGTGGGAACCATGTAGAAACCGTCCAGGTTAGCAAAATACATCTGGCCTTCCTTGTCCGGCAGCTGACCGGTACCAAAGCCGGAAGCGGCGTTCACCATCACGGGCGGCTCCACTTCCTTGTATCCGGCTGCGGTGTTGCGGTCCAGGAAGAAGTTGATGAGGGCGCGCTGCAGACGGGCTCCCTTGCCTTTGTACACGGGGAAACCGGCGCCGGTGATTTTTACGCCCAGGTCGAAGTCGATGATGTCGTACTTCTTGGCCAGTTCCCAGTGGGGGAGGGCGCCTTCCGGAAGATTCACCTCCGGACCGCCCATCTTCACGACCAGGTTGTCTTCTGCGCCTTTTCCTTCCGGTACCAGCTCATAGGGGAGGTTGGGAAGGAGGACGAGCTGGCTTTGCAGGGCTTCGATGGTTTTGTCGGCCTCTTTGAGCAGCTCCGTGGAACGGGCTTTGAGGTTGGCGACCTCTTCCTTGGCGGCAGCGGCCTCTTCCTTTTTGCCTTCTTTCATGAGCTGGCCAATGGCGGCCGCAGCTTTCTTCTGTTCTGCCAGGAGGGCATCGCTCTCTGTCTGGAGGGCTTTGCGTTTGTCGTCCAGGGCGATAACCTGTGCTACGATGTCTTTGGCATCGAAGTTTTTAAC
>DEKS01000071.1:0-2523 GCA_002354005.1 Bacteroidales bacterium UBA2716 | reverse complement strand
AGTCTCCGGATTACAAAATCCGGAGACTCGCGTAAAAGTTTCAGGGTTAACATGTCTTAGTTCTCCAGGGGAAGTACGGAAACATAAGATTTGTTTTCACGCTTGCGGGTGAACTTGACGGTACCGTCAATAAGAGCGTACAGGGTGTGATCCTTACCCATACCCACATTCAGACCCGGGTTGTGTGCAGTACCGCGCTGACGCACGATAATGTTGCCGGCCTTTACGACTTCTTCGCCGAACTTCTTGATACCAAGGCGTTTGGAATGCGACTCACGGCCGTTCTTGGAACTGGATTGACCTTTCTTGTGTGCCATAATCTGTTTCTCCTTTAAAAGTTAAGCGATAGCGTCGATGTGGATTTTGGTGAGCTTCTGGCGATGGCCATTGAGCGTCTGGAAACCCTTGCGACGGATTTTCTTGAACACGAGCACTTTCTTTGCCTTGGCGTCGTCGTCCAGCACGGTGGCGGTAACCTTGGCACCCTTTACATAGGGAGTACCCACTTGCACTTTGCCCTCATTGTCTACGAGGAGCACTTTGTCGAACTCGACGGATTCTCCGTTCTTGGCCTGCAGGCGGTTCACGAAGATATCCATGCCAGCCTCTACTTTAAACTGCTGGCTTGCAATGTCTACGATTGCGTACATTGTACAAAAACTTGTTAAAGTTTGGGCCGTAAGCGCCTGCCCCTCGCGGGCGGGTCTTGCTAGAGCTTAGCGGTCATCTCAAAAAATGGACTGCAAAGATACGAATAATTCTCAGAATCACAAATTTTTCCGCAGCAAAAACCTAGCGTTCTTCTCCCGGGACATGGCCGAAGAGTTCCTTGTAGCATTTGCTGAAGTAAGACGGTGTGCCAAAGCCCACGGCATAGGCGACCTCCGCTACGGTTTTGTCCGTGGTTTTGAGCAACTGTTCCGCCGCTTTCAGGCGCGTAATGCGCACCAGCTCAACGGGGGAGTAGCCGGTAAGGGCTTTCACCTTCCTATATAGTTGCACGCGCGAAAGGCCCAGTTCGGAGCCCAGCTGCTCCACGCTCAGGTTTTCGTCTCCCAGGTGCTCGCGGACCAGTGCGCGGAAACGGGACAGGAAGTCGTTTTCCTGCGGCCTGGCGGCGCTTTCGCCGGTTTCCAGGTAATGCTCCTTGAGCAGGATGCGGCTTTTCAGGAGATTGCCGATACGGGAAAGCAGCACCCGTTCGCTGAAGGGCTTGGAAATGTAGGCATCGGCACCGGAATCATAGCCCTCTGCGCGCTGGTCTTCCAGCGATTTGGCGGTAAGGAGGATGACGGGGATGTGGCTGGTGGCCAGCTGCCCCTTGAGCGCCTTGCAAAGTTCCAGGCCGTCCATGACGGGCATCATGACGTCCGACACCACCAGGTCCGGCAGTTCGCGCGTGGCTTTTTCCAAGGCCTCCCGGCCGTCGCAGGCGCTCAGAATGCGGTATTCGCCTTCCAGCAGTGTGCCAATGAAGCGGCGAAGGTCTGCGTTGTCGTCCACCACCAGGATGGTGGAACGGTCGCTTTCGCTCACCCGGCTGGCGGCCTCCTGCTTGTGGCTGTCCTCGCGGAGATAGGTCTCCTCGTAGCGCTCCGTATAGGCCGATGCCGCTTTGCCTTCGCTCACGCTGGCGCCTTTTTGCACCAGCGGAAGGCGAAGGGTAAAGGTGGAGCCCTTGCCCAGCGTGCTTTCCACGCTCACGCTGCCCTTGTGCAGCTCCGCTACGGCTTTTATCAGCGCCAGGCCTATGCCGGTACCATTACTGGACTCATTGGCTTTGTAGAATTCCTCGAAGATATACGGCAGTTTTTCCGGCGGGATGCCCTCTCCGTCATCGGCAACGGATAGGAGTGCCGATGCTCCTTCCTGCTTCACGGAAACAGTGATGTGCCCGTCCGGCCGGGTGTGCTTGATGGCGTTGCCCAGGAGGTTGAACAGCACCCGCTCCACAAGGCGCATATCGGCCTCGACGGTAAGGGCCGGGAAGCCTTCGTAGGTAAGGCTTTGGGAGGTGCCGCTGAACCCGCCCATCCATTCCTGCACGGCGGCGGGGAGGTCAAAGCGGGAGGCGTTAAGCGGACGGTTCCCGCTCTCTATCCTTCTGAAATCCAAAATGTTATTCACCAGTTGCTGAAGAACGGTCACATTGCGGCGTGCCATCAGGAGCGTTTGCTGCTGGTCCGCTGACAGCGGGCCTTCCAGGACATGCTCCAGCGGCCCGGCAACCAGGGTGAGGGGCGTCCGGAGGTCGTGGCTCACCTGGGTGAAGAACTTCAGTTTGGCGGCTGTGCTCTCTTCCAGCTTCCGTTGCAGTTCCCGCATTTTGATGTAACTCCAATAGGTCTGGGCGGCGATGGCAATCAGCAGCAGCGAGAAGCCAATCACCAGCCACATGATGAGACGCTGCGTATTGTACTGCATCAGGAAGGTGTCCAGACGGGCGTTGATGTTTTCCACGTTGGCCCGCTGGTTGGCCACTTCCGCTTCCTGCAACTGGAGAATACCGGCGTTGCGGCTGTC
>DEKS01000081.1:4327-5955 GCA_002354005.1 Bacteroidales bacterium UBA2716 | reverse complement strand
GCCGTGCAGGCCCGCATCCGCCTGGCGCTCACCAAAAAGCTGAGTGCGCATGAGAATGCCCTCCTGCGTGCCGCCGGCCGCATTTCCCGTGGGCTCACCGCTAAGTACACCCAGGTGGCCCGCCAGCGGGATGCCGCCGCGCACCGGCTCCAGTTTGCCGCCGCATCCCGTATCGGCCAGGAAGTAAGCGCCCTGGCGCTCAAGGAAGCCCGCATCAAGGCCACGGACCCGCGCAATATCCTGGCGCTGGGGTACGTGCTGGTTACCGGCAAGGACCACCAGGTGCTCAAGACCGTGGACAAGGTGGCCGTCGGGGACCGGATTGGCGTCCGTTTCTCGGACGGCGCCCTCACCGCCAAGGTGGACGAAATTTACAGTGAAACCATTGACAACAAAAAAGTGAACATCGCATGAACGAGAAGTTTGATTACGCAAAGGCCATCGCAGAGCTGGAGGCCATTGCGGCCAAGGTAGAGAACCCGGAAACCAAGCTGGACGATATCGACGCCCTGGTGGGGCGCAGCAAGGAACTGCTCAAGCAGTGCCGGGAGTACTTGCGCACCGTGAAGGAGAAGATTGATTCACTGGACAAGGAATGACACAAAACGATTAATCGATATGCAAAAGATTTACGAGACCGATCCCTGGCTCATGCCGTACAAGGACGCCATAGACGCCCGGCACGAGCACATCTGGCAAACCCTCAGACATATTGCAGGTGACGGCAAGCTCAAAGATGCCGTGAACAACCACATGTTCTACGGCCTGCACAAGTGCGAGGACGGCAGCTGGGTGTTCCGCGAGTATGCCCCCAACGCCAACAAAATCTTCCTGATCGGAGACTTCAACAACTGGAAGCGCACGGACGGCTATGCCCTCCGGCCCATTGGCGGCGGCAACTGGGAGCTGAAACTTCCCGCCCTGTTCCTCAAGCATGGGGAACTGTACAAACTGTACATCGAATGGCCCGGCGGCGGGGGAGAGCGCCTTCCCTCCTATGCCACCCGTGTAGTTCAGGACGAGGTCACCAAGGTGTTCAGCGCCCAGGTGTGGGACCCGGAGAAAAAATATGTCTGGAAGCATGAGCATGCCGGCAAGCGCCCCAATCCGTTCATCTACGAGTGCCACATTGGCATGGCGTCGGAGAAGGAAAAAGTGGGCACCTTTGAGGAATTCCGCCGGGATGTCCTTCCGCGTGTAAAAAAACTGGGCTACGATACCCTGCAAATCATGGCCCTGCAGGAGCATCCGTATTACGGTTCCTTCGGCTATCAGGTGAGCAATTTCTTTGCCCTCAGCTCGCGTTTTGGTACCCCGGAGGAGTTCAAGGCCCTGGTGGACGACGCCCACGGCAAGGGCATCGCCGTCATCATGGATATTGTCCACAGCCACAGTGTGAAAAATTCGCTGGAGGGCCTGGCCAATTTTGACGGAACGGATTACCTGTACTTCCACAGCGGCCCCAAGGGAGATCATCCGGCATGGGGCTCCCGCTGCTTTGACTATGGCAAAGACGCTACCCGTTACTTCCTGCTGTCCAACGTAAAATACTGGATGGAAGAGTACCACATAGACGGTTTCCGCTTCGACGGGGTCACCTCCATGCTGTACTGGGACCACGGCCTGGG
>DEKS01000081.1:3621-4247 GCA_002354005.1 Bacteroidales bacterium UBA2716 | reverse complement strand
GCCGTCATTTACCTGGCGCTGGCCAACATGCTGGTCAAGGAAATGAGCCCCAGCGGCTTCTGCATCGCGGAAGATATGTCCGGCATGGCCGGTCTGGCCGCCCCGTTCCAGGCTTTTGGTGTGGGCTTCGACTTCCGCATGAGCATGGGCGTGGCCGACCACTGGATCAAGTGGATCAAGGAAAAGAGCGACGAGCAGTGGTCCATGGGCGAGGTCTGGTGGGAGCTTTCCAACAAGCGGGCCGATGAAAAAACCATCTCGTACGCGGAATGCCACGACCAAGCCCTGGTGGGAGACAAAACCATCATCTTCCGCCTCATGGACAAGGAGATGTACTACTGCATGAACAAGGGCTCGCAGAACGATATCGTGGACCGCGGCATAGCCCTTCACAAGATGATCCGCCTGGTAACGGCCGGTACCGCCGGCAACGGCTATCTCAACTTCATGGGCAATGAGTTCGGCCATCCGGAATGGATTGACTTCCCGCGGGAAGGGAACGGCTGGTCGTTCAAGTATGCCCGCCGCCAGTGGTCCCTGTCAGACAACCCGGATTTGCGCTATGGCATGCTCAATCAGTTCGACCGGGATATGGTGCATCTTTTCCGCAAGGAAAACCTTCTGGC
>DEKS01000081.1:0-3582 GCA_002354005.1 Bacteroidales bacterium UBA2716 | reverse complement strand
AAAAACTGTATCTTTGCGCTGAATTTCTCGCCCACCGGATCCTTCGCGGATTATGGCTTTTCGGCCCCGGCGGGGGACTATGTGAATGTGCTGGACAGCGACCAGTCCGTATACAACGGATTCGGCCGCCTGCAACTGGGTGAACGTCACACAGCCTTGCCCGAGAGATGCCCGAACGGCAATCAGGCCTACGACCACACCCTCAAGGTGTATCTGCCGGCCCGTTGTGCCATGGTTTTGAAGCAAGAATAAATTCATTTATATGGCTTTTTTGAAATTCAACAAGTCTGAACTCGTCAATCTCGAGTATTCCCTGAAACGCGAGATTATTTTGGCGAACAAGACCGGTGCGTACTGCAACACGTCCATCGTCACTTGCAACACGCGGCGTTACCACGGCCTCCTGGCCGTACCGGTGGAACAGTTCGGCGGCTACAGGCACATTTTGCTGAGTTCCCTCGATGAGAGCCTCACCCTTCGCGGCAAGCGTTTTAACCTGGGTATTCATTGCTACGGCGATGTATACGAGCCGCGCGGGCACAAGTACATCGTGGACTTCGATGCAGATCCCGTTCCCACCGTCATCTACAAAATCGGGGAGATGGTCTTCCGCAAGACCATCGTCCTTTGTCCCGATGAGAACCAGCTTCTCATCAAGTATGAGCTGGAAAAAGCACCTGCCAAGGTGAAGCTGGAGCTCAAGCCTTTCCTGGCTTTCCGTAACTTCCATGCCCTCACCGGAGAAAACGACCAGGCCTGCACGGACTATGAGCCCGTACAGAACGGCGCCTCCTTCAACATGTATCCGGGCTTCCCGGACCTGAACCTGCAGCTGAGCACCTCGGCCAGTGCGTTCAAGTACGCTCCGGACTGGTACAAAGGCATCACCTATTCGGACGAGATGCGCCGCGGCTATGACTGCCGCGAGGACCTCTGGGTGCCCGGCACCTTCGAGACAGAGCTCAAGCCCGGCGATTCCATCGTGTTCTCCGCCACGGCAGGGGAGCCTGCCAATGCCACTGCGCTCAAGCGCAAGTTCACGGCAACGGTGGATAAGATCGGTCCCATCACCTCCTTCCATGACCAGCTGGTCCGCCAGTGCAACTCCCTTATCCGGGTCGACAATGGCAAAAAACGGATTGTAGCCGGTTACAGCTGGCTGTTTACGGGCCTTCTGCGGGAAACCCTGGCTTCCCTGGCCGGTCTTACGCTGTATGCCAACGGAGATGCCAAGCTGTTCGAGGAAATCCTGGATAACCTCATTGCCGACGAACAGGAGCGCCTTACGCGCCGCACCACGCAGGTGGAAGCGCCGCTTTACCTGGCCATCACCCTGCAGCAGTACATTGCCTTCGGGGCCGACGAAAAAGCCGTCTGGGCCAAGTACGGTCCGGTGCTGAAGAGTGTCATCGAAAGCTACTTGCCCGGTGTCCGCCAGGAAGTGGCCATGCAGCCCAACGGCCTCCTGTGGGCCCAGAAGGACGGTGTCGCCCTTACCTGGATGAACGCCTACATTAACGGCCGCGCCGTTACGGAACGCGCCGGCTATCAGGTAGAAACCAACGCCATGTGGTACAATGCCATCGCGTTTGCCCTGGAGCATGAGCGCAAGAACAGCGCTTTCTACAAGAAGTGGACGCCCATCAAGGAACTCATCGAGCAAAACTTCCAGCCCCTGTTCTGGAATGCAGACCTTGGCTTCCTGGCAGACTATGTAGACAACGCCGGTCAGCACCTGGAGCTGCGTCCTAACCAGCTGTGGGCCGTTTCCCTGGACCACCGCTGCGTAGACGACGAAGTCATCAGCGAGGTCATGCGCGTGGTGAATGCAGAGCTGGTCACCCGCCGCGGTATCCGCACCCTGAGCCCGCGCGACGTCCGTTACAAGGGCGTTTATGAGGGAACGCAGCTGCAGCGGGACGAGGCCTACCACAACGGTTGCGCCTGGCCTTATCTGCTGTCCCAATACTGCTACGCCAGTTTCAATATGATGGGCAAAAACTTCATCAAGCGTGCGGAATGGCTCACGGAAGGCTTCTACGAGGACCTCTCCAAGCACGGCGTGGGCTGCTTCAGTGAACTCTACGACGGAGACCCGCCGCACGAGCCTCATGGCGCCATTTCGTCGGCCATGACCACCGCCGCCCTTCTGAATATCAACTGGCTCATCGAAAAATACAGGGAGGAATAAGTTATGAGAGTATTAATGTTTGGCTGGGAGTTTCCTCCCCATATCGCAGGCGGTCTGGGTACGGCCTGTGAAGGTATCGTAAAAGGCCTGGCGCACAATGGCGTGGAAACGCTGTTCGTGATGCCGTCGGCCTCCGGCGATGAAGACCAAAGCGCCACCACCATCATCAACGCTTCGGATGTGCCGGTGGACACCATGGCAGAAACCGTGGACGAATTCCTGGACAAGGTCAAGTTCATCCACATCGGTTCCAATATGGTTCCCTACGCAGATCCCGAAGAGTTTGGCAAACTGGTGGAAGAAGAGAAAAAGCGCCAGGTGAAAGATTTCTCCATCAGCTACGGACAAAAGTTCAAGTTCTCCGGCAAATACGGAGCCAACCTGATGGAGGAAGTCGCCCGCTACGCCATGGTGGGCGGCACCATCGCCATGCAGCACAAGGATGAATTCGACGTCATCCACGCGCACGACTGGCTCACCTATTATGCCGGTATCGCCGCCAAGGAGCTCACCGGCAAGCCGCTGGTCATCCATGTGCACGCCACCTCGTTCGACCGTGGCAGCGTGGACAACATCGACACCCGCGTGTATGCTATCGAGAAACGCGGCATGGAGATGGCGGACCGCGTGGTCACCGTGAGCGACCTCACCCGCAACATTGTCATCACCCGCTATGGGATTGACCCTGCCAAGGTGGTTACCGTGCACAACGCGGTAGACTTCAGCGGCCGGGAGAACCTCCAGGTGGAGCGTGGCGTCAAGGAGCCCGTGGTTACTTTCCTGGGCCGTATTACCTATCAGAAAGGTCCTGAATATTTCATCGAGGCGGCGGCCAAGGTGCTCAAGCGCACCAAGAACGTACGCTTTGTGATGGCAGGCAGCGGCGACATGATGAACCGCGCCATCCGTCACGCCGCCCGCCTGGGCATCAGCGACCGTTTCCATTTCACCGGATTCCTGCGCGGAGCAGACGTCCAGAAGATGTTCGCCCTCTCGGACGTTTACATCATGCCGTCCATCTCCGAGCCCTTCGGCATTTCGCCGCTGGAGGCCATGCGCACCGGTGTTCCGTCCATCATCTCCAAGCAGTCCGGTGCGGCGGAAGTACTCAAATATGCCTTCAAGATAGATTTCTGGGATGTGGATGCCATGGCAGACGATATCCACGCCCTCCTCAGCTATCCTGCCCTGGCAGACTTCAGCGCCCGCATGGGCTATGACGAAGTGAACGCCCTCAAATGGAACGGCGCCACCGCCAAACTCAAAAAAGTTTATGAATCAGTTGTAAAATAAACCATTATGGCAACCAAGAGCATTTGCCTGTATTTTCAGGTCCATCAACCCACCCGGCTCCGCCTGTACAGATTTTTCGATATCGGCAAGGATTCCCA
>DEKS01000062.1:1190-15349 GCA_002354005.1 Bacteroidales bacterium UBA2716 | reverse complement strand
AGGGTATCGACCCCGACCGCATCCACCCCATCGTGGGCAAGGGTGTGGACCATAACGCCAAATGGAACAAGGATGCCCGCCGCGTGGAAATTGTCGTCGTAGAAAAGTAAACGCATTATGAAACAGACCTACCTACTTTTGATGGCGGCAGCCGCGCTCACCCTGGGCGCCTGCCAGCACAAGACCCACTTTCCGGAAGACATGCCGCAGGACGAGCAGACGGACAAGTATCCCGCTCCCGACGGCCGGGGCTTCCTGGGCAACGACCTGGCATGGGACGACATTGCCGATGTCAAGAGCGACATTACGCACCTGAAGTACACGGTAACCGGCGCCGGCGGCGTCAAGGAAGTCCATGAGTTCAACACCCCCGCGGAGGCCAGTGAATGGATGATCCCGCTTCCGGTTGGGGAGTACGACGTGTTGGTTGCGGCCAATATGGACAAGGCCAACGGCTTTGAGCTCGGGGAGACCGTTCCCACCAAGGCCGGCCACACGCTCCCGGCCACCTACACCCGGCTCACCAATGCCTCCTCCAACCCCAAGCAGGCCTGGAACGGCATTGCCCATGTGAAGGTGGAAAACAACAAGATGGCCACGGTTCACCTGGACCTGGACCGCCTGCTGGCCCTGTTCACCCTCAAGCTCACCAACGTTCCGGAAGGGACCACCATTGAGGTGAGCATGCGCAACGCCGCCAGCTACGTCACGCTCACCACCGAGCGCACGGCGGGCCACTGGGGCGAACCCAGCACGGCCACCAGCGACGACATCACCCTGGGCCAGCTCAACGCCGCCAACGCCTTGTCGGCCATTGACGAGTTCAAGGTGTTCCCCACGGCCAAGGGCCTCATGGGTACCATCCTGCTGTTCCATATCCGGACCAACAAAGGCCTGGAGTTGGACTATGTGGGCCAGGCACCCAAAATGGAGAATGGCAAGAAATACATCCTGGAACTGGACTACACCAAGCTCACGCCCTTCATGCTCATCACCACGGATTGCGCCATCAACGACTGGACCGATTCCTGGAGCTATGACGGCGAAATCCTGAACCCCCAGAAATAAGTAAAAGAACAAAAATATGAAAAAAATTGTACTCATTTCCCTTGCGTTCGTGTGCGCAGCGGCCTGCAACAAAGCGGGTAACAACAAGGATGCGTCCGGGACCATTACCGTGAATGCCGGCATCCGTGAAACCAAAGTGGCCTATGACGGCAACAAGGCCACCTTCGAGGCCGCCGACGACCTCGCTCTCTTTGCCTGGATCGGGGACAAGACCGCCATTCCCGCCGAACTTGTAGTGAACAATGTCACCAACATCCTGGGCACCGACGGCCTGTGGGCTCCCGTGACCCAGATGCTTTGGTACGACATGGTGACGCCGCATTACTTCATGGCCGTCTCCCCGTCCCGCGAGGTCGCTTCTTTCACGGCCGATCCCTACACGCTGGACCCGGCTACGGACAAGTACGAGGAAAGTGACCTGCTTATCGCCATCAACGACGTCGGCCTTAAGGCCAATGACAATCCGGTGCAGCTCACCTTCGACCATGTCATGGCGACCCTCGTGGTAAACCTGGCTTTCCACAACCAGTGGACGGAAGGCAATCCGCCTTCCCAGACGGAAATTACGGAGGCCCTCATCCAGTCCGTGGTTGCAACGGCCAAGGACCACGCCACCATCGACTATATCCACAAGGCGGTCACCGCTACCGGTGAAGGCGCCCAGGTGGCCCTGAACAAGGTGAAGAACGCCTCCTGGACCACCCTCATGGTTCCTCAGGCGGGTTTCCGCACCCTCACTATCGCCCTCAGCGGCAACGACGAATGGCTGGGCGGCAACGGCACCTACGTGTTCAACGCCCCGGAGGACATCAAGCTGGAGAGCGGCAAGGTCACCAAGGTGAACCTCATCATCGGCCGCGACCAGATTACCCTGGACAAGGACGGCATCTCCATCGTAGACTGGAGCGAACAGGAAACCCCCTATCCCGGGGAAGTATTTGATCCGAAGGAAGTTAACGACTAAAGCGCATACCCTATGAAAAAGTATATTATCCTTTCCATGGCAGCATTGACCGTGCTGGCTGCATGCAATAAAGAAAGCGGAAAAGACCAGAAGACCATCACGGTAAAGGCCGGTATCGGCACCATGACCAAAGTCGCTTACACGGAAGACAAATCGGCTTTTGTCGAAGGTGATGCCCTCACGCTCTTCGCCTGGACTGGCGAGAAGACCGCCATCCCGGAAAAGCTGGTGGTGAAGGGTGTGGATAACACCTTGAAAAACGGCTTGTGGCAGCCTGAAATCCAGATGCTTTGGGCCGATATGACCACCCCGCACTACTTCATGGCCGTTTCTCCGGCCCGTACCGTGACCAGCTTCACGGCCGATCCCTATACCCTGGATTCGGCAGCGGACAAGTTCCAGCAGAGCGACCTGCTCATCGCCATCAATGACAAAGGACTGGTTGCAACGGACAACCCCGTGTCCCTGGTGTTCGACCACGCCATGGCCAAACTGGTGGTGGAACTGGCCTTCCACAATCAGTGGACAGAAGGGAATCCTCCTTCCCAGACCGTCATTACGGAAGCCAAGATTGGCGCCGTGGCCGCTACGGCCAAGGACCATGCTACCTTGGATTATATCCATAAGGCCGTTACGGCTACCGGTGAAGACGCCCAGGTGGCCATGAATAAAGTGGAAAACGCCAAGTGGACCACCCTCATGGTGCCTCAGGCGGGTTTCCGTACCGTTTCCATCACGCTGGAAGGCAACGATGCATGGCTGGGCGGCAACGGCACCTTCGTATTCAACAGCACCACCGACATTCCGCTGGTGAGCGGCAAGGTAACGGTGGTGAGCCTCATTATCGGCCGCGACCAGATTACCCTGGACAAGGACGGCATCACCATTACCGACTGGGCATCACAGGGTGACGCTATTCCCGGTGAAGTTTTCAAACCCGAACTCAATTAATACGGAAGCATCATGAAACAGTATATTACCTTCTTTGTCACCATCGCAGCCGCCCTCGTTTTTGCAGGCTGCAACAAGGGAACCGGCGCCCCCGACAGCCGGACCATCACGGTGCAGGCCTCTATCGGCTCCATGACCAAGGTGGCCTATACCGGCGACAAGTCGGCCTTTGCTGCCGGCGACAACCTGGCCCTCTTTGCCTGGACGGGCGACAAGACCGCCATTCCCGCCACGCTGGTCGTCAACAACGTGGTGAATACCCTGGACGGCGAAAGCGGCCTGTGGAAACCTGCCACCCAGATGCTTTGGGACGACATGACCACTCTGCACTACTTCATGGCCGTTGCTCCGGCCCGCACGGTGAAATCTTTCACCGCAGACCCTTATACCCTGGACTCTTCGGCCGAAAAATACCAGGAAAGCGACCTTCTGATTGCGGTGAACGACAGCGGTCTCAAGGCCACCGACAATCCCGTCGGGCTCACTTTCGACCACGCCATGGCCAAGCTCACCGTCAACCTGAAGTTCCGCAACCAGTGGACGGAAGGCAACCCGCCCTCCCAGAAGGAGATTACCGAGGCCCTGATTGAGTCCGTGGAGGCCACGGCCAAGGACCATGCCACCATTGACTACATCCACAAGGCGGTCACCGCCACCGGTGAATGGGCCCTGGTGGCCATGAACAAAGTGGAGAACGCCTCCTGGACCACCCTGATGGTCCCGCAGGAAGGCTTCCGCACCCTCACCATCTCCCTCGGCGGCAATGACGAGTGGCTGGGCGGCAACGGTACCTATGTGTTCACGCACAGCGCCGACATTCCGCTGGTAAGCGGCAAGGTGACCACGGTGAACCTCATCATCGGCCGAGACCAGATTACCCTGGACAAGACCGGTATCTCCATCGTGGACTGGGCCGAAGAGGCAACCATTGACGGAAAAGTTATTGACCCTACACAATTATTAATATGAATACCATGAAAAATATAGCTGTAGCAGCACTGGGCATCCTGGCGCTGGCCTCCTGCAACAAGAGCAATGTGGCCGAGGGCAGCCGCTTCATAACCGTGGAAGCCCGTATCGGAGATATGACAAAAGCCACCTATGACGGCAACAAATCAAGTTTCGAAGCCGATGACAATCTCTCCCTCTTTGCCTGGACCGGAGACAAAACCGCCATCTCCAAGGACCTGGTGGTGGACAATGTCACCAACACCCTGGGCGAGGACGGAAAGTGGACGCCGGAGACCCAGATGCTCTGGGCCGATGTGGACATCCCGCACTACTTCATGGCCGTTTCTCCGGCCCGTAAGGTGAAATCTTTCACGGCAGACCCGTTTGCCCTGAATCCTTCGGCTGCAAAGTACCAGGAGAGCGACCTTCTGATAGCCATCAACGACAGCGGTCTCAAGGCTGGCGACAATCCGGTGCAGCTTACCTTCGAGCATGCCATGGCCAAGCTCAACGTGAACCTCAAGTTCCGCAACCAGTGGACGGAAGGGAATCCGCCGGCGACGCCGGTCACCGAGGCCAAGGTTGATACCCTGGAGGTTATTGCCCGGACAGGTGCTACCATCGACTATATCCACAAGACGATCTCCGCTACCGGCCCGGATGCCGTGGTGGGCATGAATCGGGTGGCCAACGCCTCCTGGACCACCCTCATGGTACCGCAGGAGGGTGTCCGCATCGTCACCATCAAACTGAAAGGCAATGACGAATGGCTGGGCGGCAACGGCACCTATAAGTTCACCCACAGCGCGGACATTCCGCTGCAGAGCGGCAAAATCACCACGGTGAACCTCATCGTGGGCCGAGACCAGATTACCCTGGACAAGGACGGCATTACCATCACCGACTGGGCCGCCGGCGAGGTTATCAACAACGGCGAAGCCCAGATTCCTGAATTAATCTAAAGCAGGAGGGCTTATGAAAGCAAGAATCATAACCAGCCTCATGGCGCTTGCGGCGCTGCTGGCGGCTTCCTGTGCAAAGGAAAGCGGCCAGAAGGAGACAGCTCCTCTGCCGCAGGTACCCATAAGCGTGGAAGCCAGCGTGAGCGGGCTCACCAAGGCCGTCACCAACGGCCTGCAGACATCCTTCGAGGCCAACGACCAGCTCACCCTTTACGTCTGGACCGGCAGCAATGCCGCGGTTCCGGAAAAGAAGGTGGTATCCGGCGTTGTCAATACCTTCGACGGCACCAAGTGGACGCCGGCAAGCACCATGCTCTGGAAAAACGTCTACGACGCCCACTACTTCCTGGGCATCTCCCCGGCCCGCACAGTAACCAGCTTCACGGCCGATGCCGTTTCCTCTTCGGAGGACCTTCTGGTGGCCACCATCCTGGGCGACGGCATCAAGGCTCCCCAGACCGTAACGGCTCCGCCGGTGGCGCTGGAGTTCAGCCACGTGATGGCCTGGCTCAAAGTGAACGTGAAATACCGCAACCAGTGGGGCGGTGTGCCGGAGGCTGCGGTAACAACCGCCGCAGCAACCGTAGGTACCATTGACTACCTCACCAAAACCATTACGCCCGGCGAGGTGACCGCCCAGGTGCTTGAAGCGGCCGAAACTGCCGCCGAAGGCTCCGACGCCACCTATTCGTCCCTGTGCATTCCCCAGGAGGGGGTGCGTACGATTGAATTCGTCATCGACGGGCAAAAGCTGGTTTACACCCACGCTGCGGACCTCCCGCTGGCGGCGGGGACAGTGACCACCCTGTCGCTGCTGGTGGGCAAGGACAAGATTGCCCTGGAAAACAATACCGTGTCGGCCTGGGGTGAGGGCGAAGTGAACCCGGACATGGGGAAAACTCCCGGCGTACAGGCCAATGTCACGCGTCCGCTCACCATCAAGGCCAAGGAAAACGGCACCACGGTGACCTTCCGCAACAAGTCCCGCAGCACAGTCACCTGGGTTACTGGCGACGGCCGCACAGGGAACATTATCCGCAATGCCACTGGCAGCATTTCCCTGGATGCAGGCCAGCGTGTCTGGTTCCTGGGCAACGGAAGCAACCTCAACTACAGCGACGGCGACGTGGATGGCTCCAGCCTAATTTCCATGAACAAGGACTGCGAGGTGTACGGCAACATCATGAGCCTGCTCAACTCCAGCTTCGCTACGCTCACAACCCTTCCGGATAACAACACCTTCTCATACTTGTTCAAGGGGCAGACGCACCTGAAAAACAATGCCGACGAAGGACTCATCCTGCCGGCGACCGAGCTTACAAGCCGCTGCTACAGAGGTATGTTCCAGGGTTGCACCGGCTTAAGCCAGGTGGTGGTGAACGCTACCGATATCAGCGCAAGTAACGGCCTCACCGACTGGGTGAACGGCATTGCCGGCGCCGGTTTCGGGCTGGTTACGCCTAACCCTAAACAGTGGAAGATGGGCGACAACCTCCCGTGGGGCGCTACGGTATACACCCAGGGCGAAAGTGGCCTGGAGGCGGTCTATACCACACCCACGGCCCTTGCAACCAACCTCACTTACAATGGCTCAGCCCAAACGCTGATTAATGCAGGTACGGCCCACAAGGACGGCGTGGTGCTGGAATACAGCACCAACGGCACCTCCTGGAGCACAACTGTTCCCAAGGGCACCAACGCCGGCAACTACAATGTTTATTGCCGCGTACAGGACGGCGGCGTCACCTCTGCGGCCCTGGCTAAGTCCATTGCCAAGGCGGCACCTACTTACACGGCTCCCACCAAGAAGAGCAATCTTACCTACAACGGCGGCAGCCAGGCACTCGTGAACGCCGGTTCCGCAACGGGTGGGACCATGCAGTACAAACTGGGTAGCGGCTCCTGGAGTGCAACCGTGCCTTCCCAGACCAATGCAGGCAGCTATACTGTTTCCTGGAAAGTGGTAGGCGATGCCAACCACACGGATGTCAATGAGACTTCCTTGGGCAGCATCTCCATTGCCAAGAAGGCCCCTACCTTCAGCCTGAGCCCCACCAGTGTATCCTTTGCCAACACGGAGAATGTGAATTCCACCAAGACGGTAACCATCACCTACGACGGCGACGGCACGCTCTCCGTCAGTTCCAGCAACACCGCAAAAGTGACTGTGTCGCGCAGCAATAAGACCCTCACCCTTACCCGTAAAGATGGCGGTGCGGCAAGTGGTATTACCATCACAGTGTCGGCCGCTGCCGGAACCAACTATTCCGCCCCGGCCAACAAGACCGTCTCCGTATCTATGGCGGCAACTGACGGACATCTTCTGAAGGATGCTGCAGTGGGTTATGCCGTAGCCGACAACGGTCTTGCCTATGCGGATAAGAATAATATTCCGGATGGCGCCAAGATCATTGGTATGGTCGCATACAAGAACGGGAACAATGGGCTGATTATGGAGAAGGACTGGGCTGGTAGTAAAGCTTACTATAAGGATGAGATAAATAAACCCGCAGCCGATAATGCCAGTCATGCATTTGGTTCTGCTAAGCTTTGCACCACCAGTACCTCCAAGACTACGCTCTATTGGTTTGTGGGAACGAAAGCGAATTATGAAAGCTGCGGCTTAACAAATCAAGCTGGATTCAATTCGGTAAATACGAAGCGCCTGAATGCCGGGTGCGAAGATCTGAATAGTGGACGTACTTATGGAACAAGCGATGGATGGGAATTCTATGGCGGTACGAGTACATTCTGGTACAACTACTGGAGTAACGGTTCTCATACAATCACATTGCTGATTTCATTCTAAAAAGGAGTAATTATGATGCAGAATAAAACCCTATATACCCTTGCGGGAGCCCTGCTGGCAGCAGGCGCTCTCCTCGCCGGGTGCGCCAAGGAGAAGGGTGGCACAGAGCCTGCGGCTCGCAGTGCCATCACCATCGAGGCCTCCATCGGCACACCCACCAAGGTGACCTACAACGGCGACGCCGCCAGCTTTACCGCCGGCGACCAGGTCTCCCTGTACGCCTGGATGGGATCGGCAACGGAAATCCCCGCCAAGAAAGTGGTGAACGGCGTTGTGAATACCTTCAACGGCACCGCCTGGACCCCCGCCACCCAGATGCTCTGGAGCCCCGTCAAGGAAAACCACTACTTTTTGGGCGTGTATCCGAAAAAATACATCACCAACTTTACGGCCGATGCCTACACCCTGGGCGACGACCTCATGATTGCCACCGAGCTCACCGGCATTCCGTTCAAGGAGAATGCAGAGCCCGTAAAGCTCAGCTTCACGCACGCCTTGGCCAGAATGGACGTGAACCTCAGGTTCCGCAACCAGTGGGAAGAGACACCCGAGGTTACTCTCGTGTCGGCATACGTCAAACGTGAATATACCGTGAACTACCTCACCAAGGCAGTTACTGCAACGGGAGACAAATTCATTGTGCCCGTTGCCGCGGTCAGCACCGTATCGGGCTATGACAGGAGCTTCAGCGGTCTTCAGGTGCCCCAGGAGGGCCTCACTGAAGTCACCATCTCCATCGGCGGCAGCGACTACGTGTTCACATCGGCCCTGCCCATTTCCCTTGAGAGCGGCAAGGTTACTACCCTCAACCTCTACGTCGGCCGGGACAAGATAGAACTGGATTCCGTCACTGTGAATCCCTGGGTGGACCATTCCATCCAGGGCGGAGAGGCCGTTGTTCCCGTAACGGAAATCACGTTCAAGGAAGGCACGTCAAGAAACCTGAATACAGGTGACACCTTCCAGCTCACGCCCGTGTTCGCACCCGAAGGGGCCACCGCGACCGACTGCACCTGGACTTCCCTGAATCCGGATGTCGCAACCGTGGACGAGAAGGGCCTTGTTACGGCCGTTGGCGTCGGCGCGACCAACATTGAGTGCCGCAGCCTGGATGTCAAGGCGCAGTTCTCCGTAACGGTAACCCCTGCGGCATAAACAACTAACATGGAGTAATTATGATGAAAAATATATACACTATCGCAGGGACCTTGCTCCTCTTGGGTGCTGTCCTGTCCTGCACCAGGGAAAAGGCCCTGGAGCCGGAGCAGGCGGGGCAGATGCGCTTCGCTGTAACGGTGGAGGGCACCACCAAGGCCAGTATGACCAGCGCGGACCTGGGTCAGTTCTACCTCAAGGTCACGGGCCCCAACAATGCGTTCAGCTTCTTTGACACCATCGTCAAGGAAGGAGAGACCTGGAAAGCATCCTCCAAGCGCCTGCTTTGGAAGGACGAGGAATCGTCCATCACCTATGCCGCAGCCAGCTATGGCGCCCTGGGCGCAGACTACTTCAATATCTCTGTCACAAACGACCTCTTCACCAGCGGCGCCACCATGGGTCTTCTGACCGACCAGAGCACCCAGGCGAAGCTCAACGCGGCGGACCTTCTTACCATGAAGGAAAACACCCTTGCCTTTGCCGATACCGAGGACGGCATTGTCCCCGTCACCCTCAAGCACGGCCTGGCCAAGGTGAACTTCCAGCTTACCCTGGCGGCGGAGTACTTCGACAATGGCGTGGGCCTGGAGGCAAGCCCGATAACGGGCCTTGCGCTCAGCGGTGTCCATACTAGCTTCTTCTTCAGTCCGCTCGCCGGCGAGGTAAGCATCGGCGCATCCAAGGGGGCCGTGATTCCTTTCCAGAGCTCCTACGAGCCCGGTACGGAGGTCGCCAAGCCGGCGCTTGCCGTGGCCGAGGCCATCCTGGTTCCCGAGGCATTTGCCGCAGGCGCCCTCACGCTCTACTTCAGCGTGAACGGCAAGGACTTCCAGTGGACCAACTCCGAGGCCCTCACCTTCAAGCAGGGCGGCGAGTACACCGTTCCTGTTACCATCGACTATCCTGCCAGTCCGGTTACTCCGGACCCGGGTCCCACGCCGGATCCTGCCACAGTGCTTCCCGGTGTGTTCAGCGTGTCGGCAGTAAAGACGGTGCAATTCTCCAAGGGTAACCTGCGTTACGCATCAGGTGCATGGAGCTTCTTTGACAATCAGTACGACTACTACGCCACTTATAGCGCAGATGCTTGGGACAAGTTTGGCTGGAGCAATGCCACGAATAATTTCGGCATGAGCACTTCTACGGATAATACTGGTTATAAAGGTGACTTGGTTGACTGGGGTACTGTTCCGGGTATCGGCACTGGTTGGCGCACGCTGACGAAGGACGAGTGGTATTATTTGTTCAATACACGCACAAATGCCGCCAGCAAGTACGGCTATGCCACGGTGGGCGCCCTTCCTGGCATACATGGTATTATTATAGTACCCGACGAATTCACCGATCCTAAGAAGAATAATGGCTTTGGTGTTTTCGTTGGTTCTGGTACCACAGGGTGGTCAACCAACTACTATAGCGCAGAGCACTGGGCCCTGATGGAGGCTGCTGGTGCTGTCTTCCTGCCTGCTACGGGATATCGCCAAGGAACTTCGGTGCAAGGTGCCGGCGAAAGCTGCAGCTACCGTTCTTCTTCGAGACCTAACGACGTTTCGGTTAATTACGTGTACTTCACTTCGAGCAGTTTGAACGCAAGTACCACAAACTACGGTTACTACGGTCAGTGTATCCGCCTCGTTTGCGACGCTACTGCTGCCGATCCGGCCGACCCGACAGGCCCCACCGCCTACACCCTCGCTGAATCTACGGTAGGTATGATAGTAGGCACCGACGGTAAGGCTTACGCCGTAGCCGACAAGGACAACCTGCCCTCGGGTGTGACCGCCGTGGCTATGGTGGCATACAAGAGTGGTTCAAATGGTCTCGCCATTCAGCTCAACGGCAGCCCTGTGAAGATGAAATGGGCCGATGCCAAGACGTATGCCGAAGGGCTTACCGAAGTCTCCGGCGGCACATGGCGTCTGCCATCGAGGGCCGACTGGCAGAACATGTTCGTGGGCTGTGCCGTGTCTGGTGATGCAACTGTACCAGATGCCAATGACGAAATGAACCCCATTGCAGGCTTCAAGGCCAAGATTGCCGCCTCTGGCATTACATGGCAGTCGAGCACCTATTGGTCAAGTACGGAGAGTGGTTCGGGCGCGTGGCTCGTGGGCGTCAACCTGGACGGCAGCGATGCCCGCGCGACCTTCATCGGGGGCCCCGCCATATTACAATTGTATGTTCGTGCCTGCCTCGCATTTTAACCTGTTTATCCATTAACTTATCTAACAGAGAGCGGCCCTTCGCGGGGCCGCTCTCTGTGTTCGCCCAGCACGAACGTACTCTAACGGGTGCAAGTCCCCAAACCGCCCTGATAGTGGGAAGGTTACAGCCAAAGGCAAGGGTGTCCGCCGTGAGACGGAATCTGAAGGAAGCCGGCGGCAATGCTGATTTTCACGTTGGCGGCCAGCGTACCGGTGAGCGTCTCGCCGTTTTTGGCTTCGTAGTCCGCAGAAAGCGTCGGAAGGTCGATGACTGTCGAGGCAGAAGCGGTGGAAGCAAAAGCGGCTAAAATAGATAAATGCATTTTTCCCTTGTTCTCAACTTATTTGGATAATAAAGTCCTTTGCATTATATTTGTAGCAAGATGAGACTGATTAAAAGAAATATGGCTCAAATCGTAGCCCTGTGTGAGAAACATAGGGTGGCGCAGTTGTTTGTCTTTGGGTCGGCCCTTACTCGTCGCTTCAACAAAAACAGTGACGTTGATTTTACCGTTGTCTTTGACAAGGGTAATCTTGATCCGCTTGAATACGGAGCCAATTATTTCGACCTTAAATTTGCGCTGGAAGATTTGCTGCAGCGAGATGTGGATCTGGTAGAATACAATGCTATCAGGAATCCTTATTTTAAGGCAGAGTTGGATCAAACAAAACAGCTGATATATGGACATGCATCTTAAGGCGAATCTGTTTGATATTCAAACAGCCATCAGTGAGATTAATTCTTTTTTCGAGCAGGTCCCCAAACGATTCGACGAGTATCAAAAGAACCTGATGCTTCGTCGTGCGATTGAACGGAATATCGGCATTATAGGAGAAGCAACCAACCGGATTGTCAAGGACCATCCGGAGATTAATATTTCATATTCCCGCGCCATTATAGCAACACGGAATCGAGTGATTCATGACTACGCTGCCGTTACTGACGATGTCATGTGGAAAATTGTCATCAACGATCTTCCCAAGCTGAAAGAAGAAGTCGATGCCATGATGGCATTATAGATGAATAGCAAAAGCGGCCTTGAGGGTAAGCATACGGAGAAGTACGTCTTGACAAAGTGAGATTACTTTGAATGAGTGAAATCAACTTGACCTCTTTATTCAATAACAACATGAGCGGCCCTTCGCAGGGCCGCTTTTGCTATAGCTAACTCCCTATGGAGACAGCGAGTGTCGCGATTTTGGATTTGTGGGCCATCGAGAAACTCAAGGACATCCGCGCCCAGCTCGTCGACGTCCGTAACGGCCTATGACTGTTGGCGTGGGGGTAATAGCCTAATACGCAATGTTTTACAGAAAAAGACTTGGTCCGGCAGGACTAAGTCTTTCTCTGTAACTGGCTTACTATCAGATACTTGGTTCCACGGATAAGCGGCCGATGTCCTGGTGCAGGTCGGTGGGGTGTACGGTGCAGGCCGGTGGGGGATGCGTAATTGTGCTGGTCGCTAAGTGTTTTATAATCAATGAATTGCTGAAAATCCTCTGCGCAAAAGGAGCCGAGGATTTTCAGTAAATGGTTGATAGTTAGTATGTTATTGGCCAGCATGGTTTGGGCGGTGGGGTGTTACTGAGCAGGATGCTCCCTTGACTCTACTGATCAATAAGTGTCTGATAATCAGTCTTTTCCTAATAATCCTCGGCGCAAAAGGAGCCGAGGATTATTGGTATTTTGCTGATAGTCAATATGTTGGGAGCCAGTCCGGGTATTTTGATGAGACTGGCCGCTAATCGGCTGATTCTCTGTTGTTTACGTGTATTTCTCTGCGCAAAAGGAGCCGAGGATTATTAGTAGCGTGCTGATAATCAGCGGAATACCGGCCAGGTTGGCTTGGCGGGAGGGGCTGGCGGCACGATTTTGGATTTGTGGCAAAGGATTTTTATCTTTGCATGAATAAGGTAACGCGTTATGAAAGTAGGGGACATCACTGCGGCGCTGGAGGTGTTTGCGCCGCTCCGCATCCAGGAAGAATGGGACAACAGCGGGCTGCTCATTGGCAGCGCGAATGACCAGGTGCATGGTGTGCTGGTCGGGTTCGACTGTACGCCGGAACTCATTGACGAGGCTGTAGAAAAGGGCTGTGACATGGTGGTGACACACCACCCGCTCATCTTCAAGGGCATCCGGCGCATCAATGCTGAGGACCCGGTGGGTGCGGCGGTGATGCGCGCCGTGCGGAACGGGGTGGCGGTGTATGCCGCCCACACCACGGCGGACAAGGTGATTGCCGGCGTGAGCGGTGCCATGGCCCGCAGGCTGGAACTCAGGAACGTGGGCATCATGGTTCCGGAGGAGGACGGCACCGTGGGCCTGGGCTGCATCGGGGACCTTCCACGGCCCATGACCGGGGAGGAGGCGCTGCGCTATGTCCGGGAAAAATTCGACCTCAAGGTAATCAAGAGCTCCAAGCCGCTGGAGACGCCCATCACCAAGGTGGCGCTCCTGGGCGGCAGCGGCGGCAGCGAGCTGGGCCTGGCCCAGGCCAAGGGTGCCCAACTGTACATTACGGCCGATGTTTCCTATCACCAGTTTTTTACCAAAGACGGCTTCATGGTCATGGATATTGGCCATTTTGAGAGCGAAGTGGAGATTGTAGATATTTTCTTATCGGAGATACGGAAAAAATTTCCTACCTTTGCAAGCTACAAAAGTGCCGTACTGGACAGGAGCAATCCGGTCCACTATTTCGTAGTGTAAGAAAAAATAAATCGATTTATATTTTTATGGCAACAACCAAGAAAACCACCGCCGCCAAGAAAGTGGAGGCTCCCATTGACAACAGGGAAACCTTTGTGTCCCTGCAGAAGAGTTTCGCCGATTCCGACATGCCCGTGGAGGAGAAACTGAAGACCCTCTATGAACTTCAGGCCGCGGATTCCGAGATTGACAAGATTATTCAGCTGCGTGGTGAGCTTCCCGCAGAGGTAGCTGCCCTGGAGGCAGAGATTGCCAACCTGAAGGAGCGCAGCGCCGCCATCGCCGCCGTTGTGGACCAGTTCAACCGCAATATTGCAGCCGCCAAACTGTCCATCTCGGAGCACGAGAGCATCATTGAAAAATATCACCGTCAGCTGGA
>DEKS01000062.1:0-1127 GCA_002354005.1 Bacteroidales bacterium UBA2716 | reverse complement strand
TGCGCCAGATTGATGAAAAGACCATCAACGATACCCGCTATGAGATTGGTGCCAAGAAGGCGGAACTGGACGAGATTAAAGACCGCCTGAGCATCCGCACGGAAGACCTCAAAGCCAAGAAGGAAGAGCTGGATACCATCGTAGAAGAAACCGCCAAGGAAGAGGCTGTCCTGCGTGCCCGCCGGGACGAGTGCGCCGCCAAGATTGACGCCCGTACCATGAGCGCCTATGAGCGCATCCGCGCCAGCGTGCACAACCACCTGGCCGTGGTGGGCATCTACAACGGCGACTCCTGCGGAGGTTGCTTCAACACCATCACGCCCCAGCGTCGCGTAGAGATTGCCTCCAACCGCAAGCTCATCATCTGCGAGCACTGCGGCCGCATCATCATCAACCCGGATTTCGACCAGAAGTAGTATGCCCGAGACCAGCCGCAAACGGTCCCGCCCGCAGGAGCCCGAGAATCTGGAAACCCTGATGGGGAACAAGCCCCCGCAGGCCCTGGATGTAGAAGAGGCCGTGCTGGGCGCCATGCTCGTAGAGCCCGCCACCATTGACGAGTCAATGGAGGAGCTCTCGGCGTCGTGTTTCTACGATCCCCAGCACCGCATGATCTTTGAAGCCATGAGCGAGCTGGTGAACGAGCACGTGAGCGTGGACCTTGTCACCGTGAGCGAGAAACTGCGTGCCAAGGGGAACCTGGAAGCTATCGGCGGACCGGTGGTCCTGGCTAACCTGTCGCAGAATATAGGCGCGGCTGCCCATATCGAGTACTACATCAAAATCCTCAAGCAAAAGACCATCCAGCGGGATCTGATCAGCGCCTCGTACGACATTCTGAAGCAGTCCTTTGACGAATCCACCAACGTGGATGACCTCATAGACAACGCGCAAACCAAGGTGTTTGCCGCCATTCAGAACAACGTCAAGCGCGATGTCCAGGACATTGGTTCCATCATCAATTCCGTGCTGGACAACCTGCAGGAGTTGCAAAACATTACCGGCCCTTCCGGCGTGCCCTCCGGCTATCCTTCCATAGACCGTGTAACGCAAGGCTGGCAAAAGAGCGACCTTATCATTCTGGCGGCCCGTCCGTCGGTGGGTAAAACGGCTTTCGCGCTCAACAT
>DEKS01000033.1 GCA_002354005.1 Bacteroidales bacterium UBA2716 | reverse complement strand
GGATTCCAATCCCGCCGGCATTATCCTGGGGGGATATCCTACGGCCATCAATTACAGCGCTAATCCGGAAGAAATCGATTACTGGGGTGCTACCACCGCTACGGTTGTGTTTGATGATGAGTCTTCCATGACCGTTGCTCCTGAAGACCTGATAATCACTGCTCCGGACCTTACCCTTCCCGGTATCAAGACGGTGGTTGTTACTTACAGCTACACCAAGAAGGGCGTGCTCACCAAGCCTGTCTCCGGTTTCTACAACTTCGAGCTCGTTGCTGGTCTGGCAGGCCTGGAGGTTGCACAACAGCCTGCGCACAATGCCTACCTTTATTATGAAAACACTAAACTGGACTTCCGTCCCTATGGCATGCAACTGCAAGCCAAGTACGATGGTGGTACCGTGGTTCCCCTTACTTTGGACGATGTCACGGTTTCCGATATCCTCCTCCAGGAGGGTGAACAGGATGTGACCCTTACCTACAAACCCGGTTCTCAGGTTGTTTCCACTACCACCAAGGTGAATCTGGTAAAGGGTGCCTTCGCCTTGGGCGTACCGGAGCTCAATTCTGCCTGGTGGACCTACTTTGCACCGGATGTGAAAGTGCCCGTCGGGGAAAGCGTCAGCTATGAGATGGATGTGTATTCCGTGGCCGCGGAGAACTGGCATTCGCCGGTCGCCATTCTGCGCAAGGGAGATCTCGCCCTTGGCGCAGAGGGAGAATACGCCGTGGTCCGCATGGATAATTTCGGCTGGGGTTCCGCCTTCGTCAATGACGATGCCAATAAGGAAAGCGACTGGAACTGGGAGCTGTTCAAGCCCATGCAGAACAATGCGCATGTGGTGATTACGGCTACCAATAACGGTGATAACGCGGTTATCCGTTACGATGTCCTCTGGGCCAACGGTGAAGAACACTATCAAGTCTATAAGAATATTGCCATCAGCGATGCCAATGACGTGAACCTTTCCGTAACCGTGGACAACTGCTATGCGGTGTTCGCCCCCGGTGACTACGTGGAACCTTCCGTTCCGGAAGTTCCTGTCATCCAGTCCATTGCCGTGACCAAGCAGCCTGCGGTTAACACCTATTACTTCTATGACAACGCCTCCCTGGATTTCCGTACGGGCGGCATGGAGGTGACGGCTACCTACACGGATGCGTCAACCAAGCCGGTTGCGCTGTCAGCCCTTGATTTCTCTGCCATTATTGTGGCCGAGGGCGCACAGGACGTAACGCTTACCTTGAAGGAGAACAGCGCTATCAGCACTACCGTCAGCATTAATCTGGTGAAGGGAGCTTACGCCGTGGGCGCTGCAGATTTGACTTCTGAATTCTGGATCGGAGGATTTACTGCGGCCGACAAGGTGATTTCTGCCGGTGAAAGCAAGTCTTTCGAGATGGATGTCTACTCCAACTGTGCAGATAACTGGAGCGGTCCCGTTGCTGTACTCCGTAAAGCGGATCTCTCTCTTGGTGCAGACGGTGAATATGGTGTGGTCCGTATCGACAACTTTGGCTGGGGCGGCGGTTTTGTCAATGATGACGCCAACAAGGAGAGTGACTGGAATTGGGATTTGTTCAAACCCATGCTTACCAACGCGCACGTGACCATCACTGCTACCAACCATGGTGACGGAACGGCCTCTGTCCGCTTCGACGTCCTCTGGGCAAATGGTGAAAGTCATTACCAGCTTTACAAGAATATCGCCATCGACAGCGCCGACGTTCAGTTTGGTGTTACCGTTGATCACTGCTATCTGGTCGTTGTCGAATAATAACAATAAGTGAATATGAAAAAATTATTCTCAACTATAGCGATGCTCCTGGTCGTGGTTTTCTCGGCCCTGGCGCAGAATAACGTGACGGTGAAGGGTACTGTCATTGACGAGACCGGGGAGCCCCTGCTGGGCGCCGGCGTCGTAGTGAAGGGTACCACAAACGGCACCACCGCCGACTTCGACGGTAACTTCTCCCTCACTGCACCGGAAGGCTCCGTGCTGCAGTTCATCTCCGTGGGTTACGAGACCATTGAAATCACCGTGGGCCCGGACGGTAACCTGGGCACCATCACCATGAAGACGGAAACCACCCTCCTGGACCAAGTGGTCGTGGTGGGTTACGGTTCCCAGAAGAAGGTGGACCTCACCGGTTCCGTAGCCATTGTGGATGCCGACGAAATGAAGAAAGTGTCCCACTCCAACATCTCCTCCATGCTGGAAGGTAAGGTGGCCGGTGTGCAAATCACTTCCGACGGCCAGCCGGGTGCAGACCCTTCCGTCCGCATCCGTGGTATCGGCAGCTTCGGTGATACCAGCCCGCTGTACGTGATTGACGGCGTGCCCATGGGTACCACCATCCGCGACTTCTCCCCGAACGACATCGAGACCATCCAGGTGCTGAAGGATGCATCCGCCGCCGCCATCTACGGTTCCCGTGCCGCTAACGGCGTGGTCATCATCACCACCAAGAACGGTAAGAAAAACCAGCCCGTAAAGGTGGATTACCGCGGTTATGTGGGTGTGGACCAAATCCGCAAAGACGTGTACAAAGTGATGGACGCCGCCCAGTACGGAGAATACATGCGCATGTCCTATGCCAACTCCGACCTGGCCGACAAAGTGCCCTCCGGTTATGTGCTTGGCTCCGAGAACTACCTGGATCCCAAGGTGGTCAATACCGACTGGTTCAAGGAGATGTTCAAGACGGGTATCCGTCACAACCACAACCTGAATATTTCCGGCGGTGGCGAGAACAGCACCTACAATATTGGCCTGGACTACTTCTCCCAGAAGGGTACCCTCCGCGGTGCAGGTCCCAACTTCGACCGTTTCACCATCCGTGTGAACAACACCATGGACATCAAGTTCCTGAAGATTCGCACTGGTATCGTGTATTCCCACTCGGACCAGGACAACATGTCCGCCTCCAATGCCAACGAATACGTACAGGGTCTGTATGGTACCCAGTACCCGATTATGGCAACGGCCCTGTTCATGCCCCCGTCCATCAAGGCCTATGACGCCACCACCTGGTTCCTGGACCGCGTAGTGGGCGCTGCCTCGGACTACAGCTACGACGCTTACGGCTTCGGTACCTACTATGACAGCGTGCACGGTGATATCCGTATCGCCAACCCGCTGCTGTACAACAACATGATTCAGCGTAAATCCACCGTGGACCGCATCGTAGCCACCGGTTCCGCCACCCTGGACATCCTGGATATGGTGGGTCACAAGAACGACAACCACAAGCTGGACTACAACCTGAACCTCTCCTACAGCCGTTCCTTCGTGAAGGGCTTCACCTTCCTCCCGGCTTTCATCCTGTCCAACGCCAACTACCTGGCCAAGACCAATGAGCGCCTGAGCGAGAACTACAACAACTACAGCGACTTCCTGGTGGAGAACTACCTCACCTATGACGGAAAATTCGGCAAGCATCACCTGAATGCCGTGGCCGGTTTCACCTTCCAGAGGGAGAAATACCACACGCTGGCCGGCTGGGGTAACAACTTCCCGGAGCCTTACTACCTGCAGGTGAGCAACGCCGCCACCCGTGACGCCAGCTCCTATGAGAGCGAGCACGTGCTGGCTTCCATCATCGGCCGTATCAACTACGACTACGATGGCAAGTACCTCTTCCAGGCTACGGTCCGTCGGGACGGTTCTTCCCGTCTGAGCGTAAACCGTTGGGACTGGTTCCCGTCCTTCTCCCTGGGTTGGAGAATCGACAAGGAGCGTTTCTTCGCCGACAATGTGGATCCGCACCTGGTGAGCCTCCTCAAAATCCGTGCATCGTACGGTATCCTGGGTAACGAGAACATCGGCGACTATGCCTTCATGGAAACCATGGCCCGCGGCAACTACACCTACAGCTTCGGTGGCTCCAAGGTGACCGGTTCCGCCATCTCCAACTACGTGAACGAGTACATCCGCTGGGAAAAGAAGAAATCCCTGGACATCGGTTTGGATTATTCCATGTTCGGCGGCGCCTTCGAGTTCAACGCGGACTACTACCGCAACATCTCCGAAGACCTGCTGTATTCCGTGCCCGTTCCTGCAGAAGCCGGTGCCACCAACGACGCCGTGACCATGAACGCCGCCACCATGGTGAACTCCGGTGTGGAACTGAGCGCCAGCTACCACAACTACAAGAACGCCTTCAAGTATGACATTTCCGGTAACGTCACCTTCCCCAAGAACGTGGTAACGTCCCTGGGTATGGGTACGGTTTCCCGTGACGATGCCATGTGCCGCACCGTGGTAGGTGAGGAAGTAGGCCGATTCTACGGTTATGTGTACGAAGGTATCTTCCAGAACCAGTACGAGATTGACCACCACGTGAACGACAAGGGTGACTTTGTGGTCCAGAACGGTGCCAAGCCCGGTGATGTGGCCTACCGCGACATCAACAACGACGGCCAGATTACGGCCGACGACCGCACCTTCCTGGGCAGCGGTATGCCCAAGGTGCAGTTTGGTCTGAGCGCCCGCTTCGAGTACAAGGGCTTCGACCTCACCATCGCCACGTTCGGCGCCGCCGGTCATAAGCTGGTGGACTATGTGGACCAGGCCCTGCACAGCTCTTACGGTATCACCAACAAGAGCGTAGACCTGGTGAATGCCTGGACGCCCACCAATACCAACACCAACGTGCCGCGCGTGGCCAACACCGCCGCCGGTACGGTGAACAACGACTTCTTCAGCTCCCGCTTCCTGCAGAACGGTGCATACTGGAAGATAGCCAACGTTGAGCTGGGTTACAACTTCCCGGAGAAATGGTTCGAGAACGCCTTCATCCATGGCGTCCGCCTGTACCTGTCCGGCCAGAACCTGGCTACCATCACTGCTTACAAGGGCTACAATATTGACTTCGCCGGCGGCGTATTCACCCCGGGCTTCAACTATTGCTCCTATCCGGCTCCCATGAGCTTCATGCTGGGTGTAAACCTGTCCTTCTAGTAATCTGAAAATGCACAAGAATATGAAAAAGATATCGTTTATTCTGGCTGCCTTCACCGTTCTGGCTACTGTCGCCTCCTGCGACAAGGAACTGGCTGTGAAAAATGTGAACAACCAGACCACATACGACTTTGGCAACACCGACGCAGACCTTCAGGAAGCCGTGATTGCGTGCTACAACCGCATCCGCCTTGAAGGTACCTTCGCCCGTGTAGGCTACATGCACGACGTAATGCGCGGTGACGAGGCCTGGAATCCCCAGAATGCCTGGTACATCCCGGCCGACCACCTCAATTCCCCGGGTACCGTGGATGTTACCGACCAGTGGATATGGCGCGACTGCTACCACGTGGTGAACCGCTGTAACTTTGTCCTCAAGAAGATCCACCCGGAAGAGAACAACATGACCCAGAACCGTGCCCGTATGCGCGGCGAGGCCCTGTTCCTCCGTGCGCTGGCCTATTATGAGCTGGCCACCTACTACCAGACCGTTCCCAAGTTCGACGACTATGCTCAGTATGGCTCCCTGGAGACCATTTACTCGGAGAACGTGAGCCAGGACGAGATTCTGGACCTGGTGGAATCCGACCTCAAAGAAGCCATGGAACTGCTTCCCAAGCGTGATTTGGGCGGTGAATGGGCCAAGGGCCGTGCTACCTGCGGTGCTGCCGCCGGTTACTACGCCCGCACCCTGATGTTCCGTCACAAATATGCCGAGGCTCTCACGGTGCTGAAAGCCATCCTGAACACCGCCGACGGCGGCTCCGAGGAGTATGGTCACTACGAACTGGTGGCCGACTACGGTGCCAACTTCCGTGAAGGCGCAGACGAGAACAATGCGGAAAGCCTGTTCGAGGTCCAGTTCATGGACTATGGCACCGGCGGCGTGGACGAGGAATGGACCCCTGTGAACATCTCCTCCAACGCTACCCAGGGCCATGCCCTTGAGGCCAACATGGGCCCCGGTACCTTTGGCGGTTGGGGCGACGTTGCCATGAGCAACTGGCTCTACAACCTGTACAAGGCAGAAAAGTGCACCGACGGTCGTCTGGATCCCCGTCTGTATTGGACGGCTATGACCTACGAGCCGGAATACAACCAGTATACGGGCAACCCCACCGCCGCTTATCCCGGCGGAGACCCGCGTAAGAACGAGGTGTATCAGATTACCATCACCGATGCCACCAAGGGCATGCTCCGCACCAACAACGACAACGGCGGTATCCCTGTGGCCAAATGGACCAACGCCCGCACGGGTCTGTATAACAGCGTGGTTACCGGTCTGCACTGCGGCATCAACATTCGCCTGATGCGTTATTCCGATGTCCTCCTGCGCGCCGCCGAGTGCGAAAACGAAATCAGCGGTCCCACCCAGCAGGCGATTGACTGGATCAATACCGTCCGTGAACGTGTTGCCCTGGCTCCGCTGAGCCTTGCCACCTTCGCCGGCAACGCCGACAAACTCTTCGAGCAGATTGCCAACGTAGAGCGTCCGAAGGAGTTCGGTCTGGAGAATGGCCGTGGTATCGACCTTATCCGTTGGGGCTTCTTCTACAATCCTGAGCGCCTGCAGCAGATTGCCGCCCACAGCCGTTACTTCTTTGACGACAAGTACGACGAGAACGTGATGAAGCCCATCACCACCGCCAATCTGGACGCCAAAGGCTCCGGTACCGCGCTGGAATGCACCGACGACTCCTACACCTCCTACTTCCGCGAGGGACACGAGTATTTCCCCATTTTCCAGGGTACCCTGAACAACAACCCCAAGCTGCACGGCAACTCTGCCAACACCAGCACGCCCAACACGCCTACCTGGACCATTCACCCTGTGACTGCGTTGAACTAATAAATGAGACTGATTATGAAAAAATATCTTGTTTTGGCCCTCTGCGGCGCCCTTGCATTGGCAGCCTGCTCCAAGGATGAAGGTGTGGGTATCCGGACCAAGGAGGATTATACCGGAAAAGTGAACGACAACGGTATTCCCACGTATGCCGATGACTATTCCGCCATCGCCAACTGGGACTTCCATCCCAACTGGAACCTGGCCAACGTCCACGACCCTTCTGTTACCTATTATAACGGGTATTACTACATGTTCGGCACCGACGCTTCTTATGGCAATGAGCATGAGAAAGCGCCCATCGGCCGCCACTTCCAGGGCAAGCGTTCCAAGGACCTGGTGAACTGGACCCATGTCTATGGCCCGTTCAACGAGGCTCCCACCTGGGTGAAAGACTCTCTGAACAGCATCCGCGGCCGCATGGACCTGGAACCCATCGACAATCCGGTGTTCGGTTACTGGGCTCCCTGCGTACGCGTGGTTGACGGCAAGGTGCGCATGTACTACAGCATCATCGTGGACAACTTCATCAAGACCGGCAAGGCCAACACCGCCGCCAACTTTGACGGCAGCTGGACCGAGCGTGCTTTCATTGGCATGTGCGAGACTTCCACGCCGGAAGATCCGGATTCCTGGGAGGACAAGGGCTTTGTGGTTTGCTCTTCCACCAACAAGGCGGCTGGTGACTTTGCCTGCGCCAACTACGGTGGAGACTACGGCAACGCCTACTTCTACTTCAACGCCATCGACCCCACCTACATTGTGGACGGGGACAAGCACTGGCTCATTTACGGTTCCTGGCACAGCGGCTTCGCCATCATGGAGATTGACCCGGAAAGCGGTCTCCCGAAGGCTGCCTTCGAGAACGGGGTCTTCAAGGGCCTGGGCGAGCCTTGGGGCAACAACCCCAACTACGGCAAGCGTATCGCTACCCGCGTAGCTTCCGGTACCTGGAGCCACTGGCAGGGTTCCGAGGCTCCCGAAATCGTGAAGAATGGCAAGTACTATTACCTGTTCATGGC
>DEKS01000089.1:19284-30819 GCA_002354005.1 Bacteroidales bacterium UBA2716 | reverse complement strand
AAGGTCCGCCAGTGGCGCATTTAGGGGCCAAAACGTGGCAGCAGCGGGATCACCCAGGCATTAAAGCACAGCACCACGGCACTAAGGCTACTCTGGAGGGGGTGGGTGTGCTTTAATGGGGTGTGGAGGGGGCGATTAAAGCACACCGGGTGGCAACAGAGGATGAGGATTGAAGGATGGGAGAAAAAAGGTTGTTCAGTTCCAAGAGATTGATTAACTTTGTGAGAATGAAAACGGGGAAGATCATACGGAGAACGGTGCTGTGGACGCTAGGCACGGTGGTGGGGCTGGTGCTGCTGATATTGGTGGCCCTGCAGGTACTGCTGCGGCCCAAGGTGCTTACGCGCATTGTGAACCGGGTGGCAGCGGAGTATGTGGAGGGAGAGGTAAACTTCAGCGAGGTTAAAGCGCACGTTATCAAGAGTTTCCCATACCTGCATCTGGAGGCTGCCAACTGTTCAGTTACCTATCCGCATAGCCGGTATGCCCGGTTCGACAGCCTGTACACGGAGAGCAGCCGCCGCTTCAGCCTTATGAGGGCCGGATGGCAGCGGCCGGAGATTCCCGGTCAAGCCGGGAAGGACGGCCAAAACGGCCAGGCCGGGAAGGACGAGCAAAACGGCCAGGCCGGGAAGGACGGCCAGAACGGTCAGGCCGGGAAGGACGGGAAGGACGGGCAAAACGGCCAAGCTGGGAAGGACGGCCAAAACGGCCAGGCCGGTCAGGACGGGAAGCAAGCCGGGAAGGAGCGGATGGATACCCTGGCCAGTTTCCGGCGGCTGGATGTGGAGCTCAACTACGTAGCGCTCCTCGGCGGTACCATCCATATCCACAGCCTCACCCTCACGCGTCCCCGCATCTTTGCCCATTACTATGACTCCACCGCGGCCAACTGGGACATCCTCCCCATCGGAGGCAGCGCCGCCCCCAGCGAAACCGCCGAGAGGAAAGACACCACCGCCAAGCCGCTTCCCGCCATCAAGCTGCGGGAAATCCACCTCACAGACCGTCCTTTTATTGTGTTCACCAACCCCAAAGACACCCTGCACGGCCTGTTCACCATGCGCCGCCTGAACCTGGACGGCAAGCTGGAAACGGAGGATCTCAAGCACGCCCGGGCGCAGCTGGGCATTGACTCCCTCTTTGTTTCGGGACGATATAAGGCCGACACCGTAGCCCTGGCCCTGGAGCGCCTCCGCGTTAACGCCCGGGACAGCCGCGTTCAGCTGGAGGCGGATGCCCGCACGCACCTTCGCACAGAGGACTTCGGCCGCCTGAGAATTCCCATCCACCTGGATGCAGACGCCACCCTGGAGCAGCCTGCGCCGGGGGAACTGGGCGCACGCCTCCATGAACTGAACCTGGCCGTATCGGCCCTGGAACTTAAGGCCCAAGGAGAGGTCTGGCGCCGCGCAAACGGCAACCTGGACATGGACCTCAGCGCCAGCACCACCAACTTCCCGCTGGGCCGCACCCTTCGCGAATACGAGGACAACTTCCCCGTCCTTAAGAACCTGAAAACCAACGCCGTACTGAGCCTGGACGCCTTTGCAAAAGGCACCTACGGAAGCGGCCAGGTGCCACTGGTAAACGCCACGCTGCATAAGCTCATCGTGGATATCTACGGTGCCCATCTCAAGCTCAAAGGCAGCGCCCAGGACCTGCTGGGCAAAGACCCGGCGCTGGCCGTGAACGGCCGCATCCGCGCCCGGGCAGACTCTCTGGCCCAGGCCTTTACGGAAGGAATCGACGCCAGCGGCAGCATTGACGCCACGCTCAGCGCCAAAGCCCGGCTCTCGCAGCTGGACATGGTGCACATTGGCACGGCCCAGATTAACGCAGACCTCACCGCCAAGGACCTGAGCGTGCAAATGGACACCATACGCGCCCAGTTGCCGCACTTGGAAGTGAACCTGGCCACCAAAGGCAATACCATCGACAAAAACATCCGCCAGGGCGCGCGGGTGCTGGCCCTCAAAGTCCATGCCGATACCCTGGACGCCAGCATGGGCGAAAAAATGTTCATCCGCGGCGGCAAGCTCACCGTCCTGGCGCAGAATTCGGCCGATATCCTCAAAGGCGGCAAGAAACTCACCCCGCTGATGGGTCTGGTGAAAGTGGGCAGCCTGCGCCTGCGGGACGCCGAAGGCATGAGCGTGAGCCTCCGGGACAACGTGGAAACCTTCCGCGTAACGCCGGCTACGGAGGCGCGGCCCTCCCCTCGCCTGCAGCTTCGTTCCCAAAGCGGCCGCCTGCGGGCACGCCTGGGAGAGAACCTGTACGCCCTGCGGGACGTCAAGTTCGACATTGGCGCGCAAAAACACATCCGGAGGCACTTCCAGCGGGATACCACCCGGCGCCGGAGACGTCCCGGCGGGCCCATCAAGGCCGACGATTTTGCCGCGTCGGACATCCGCATCAACCTGGGCGAAGGCCTTCGCAACTACGTGCGGAACTGGGATATTGACGGCAACCTCTCCCTGGAAGGCGGACGCCTCCTCATGCCCGCTTTCCCGCTCAAAACGCGGTTGAGCAGCGTTCAGGGCTCGTTCGACAACGACACCCTGGACCTCAAGAGCATCACGCTGCAGGCGGACGCCTCGGACCTCAGTGCCAAGGCGCGGCTCACAGGCCTTCGGCGGGCGCTCATCGGCAGGGGCCGCAGCCGGCTCAAACTAAAGGCCGATGTCCAGAGTAACTACATAGACGCCAACGAGTTAATGCGGGCCTATGCATACTATACCACTTACAAGCCCGCAACGGCGGAGCTGTCGGACGACGCCCTGGAGGATAGCGTGAACGCGGCAGAACTGCCGGACAGCGCCGGAAGCAAGCTCATTGTGATTCCCGGGAACCTGGAGGTGGATTTCACGCTGGAATCGACCGGTATCAAATACGACAGCCTGCTGGTGAACTGGGCCGCCATGGACGTTGCCATGCGCCAGCGCACCCTGCAGGTGACCAATGCCGTAGCGGCGTCCAACATGGGCGATATTTACTTCGAGGGCTTCTATACCACCCGCTCCAAGCAGGACATCAAGGCCGGGTTCGACCTTAATCTGGTGGACATTACGGCAGAAAAAGTGATCACCCTGTTCCCGGCCGTAGACACCATCATGCCCATGCTCACCTCCTTTGCCGGAGACCTGGACTGCGAGTTGGCGGCCACAACGGAGATTGACACGCTCATGAACCTCATAAAACCGTCCATTGACGGGGTAATGCGCATCTCCGGGAAAGACCTTACGCTAAAGGACAGCAAGGAGTTCACCAAAATTGCCAAACTCCTGATGTTCAAGGACAAAAAGAAGGCGCACATTGACAATATGGCCGTGACGGGCATTGTGCAGAACAACGTCCTGGAGGTATTCCCCTTTGTGCTGGACGTAGACCGCTACCAACTGGCGGCCAGCGGCACGCAGCGGCTGGACAATGCCTTCAATTACCATATCTCGGTGATCCGGTCGCCGCTCCTGGTGAAATTCGGGCTCAATGCCTGGGGACAGGACTTCGACCACATCCATTACGGGCTGGGCAAGGCCCGCTACCGCAACGCCAACGTGCCGGTGTTCACCAAACAGCTGGACAACGCGCAGTACAGTCTGGTGGCGGCCATCCACAATATCTTTGAGCTGGGCGTGGAGAAGGCTCTGGAAGAGAACCGCACCGGCCAGTACTGGACAGCGGAGGCCCCGTCCGGAGAAAAGCCGGCGGACGCCACGGAAACGGCCGCCACGGAAGCCGTCATTCCCCAGGAAGCCCTGGAACAGCAGGTGCAAGACCTTGCCTCCCTGCAAAAGCAGGTGGTGGAACACGTCACCACCCGCCGCGAAGCCCTCAAACAAGAAGTTTTACAACTGGTACAATGAACACCTTTGATTACCTGGAAGTGTCCGTCCGTCTGGACCCCTTCACCGAGGAGATGGCCGAGATTCTCACGGCAGAACTCTCCGAACTGCCCTTTGACTCCTTCGTCACGGAGGAGCCGTACCTCAAATGCTACATCCAGACCGTGGATTACAAGCCGCAGGACGTGAAGGTGCTGCTTAGCGGCTACCCGGCGGCGGTGGAATTCAAAGCTACGCCGGTGCAGGGCCAGAACTGGAACAAGGCCTGGGAGGATGAGTTCAAGCCCATCGTGGTGGACGGCAAGGTCACCATCAAGGCCAAATTCAACGAGAACGTGCCCCGGACGCGTTTCAATATCTGGATCGACCCCAAAATGGCATTTGGCACCGGGTATCATAACACCACTTATATGATGATGCAACGGATGTTGGGCCTGGAGGCGGTGATTCGCGGGCGTTCGGTGGTGGATATGGGCTGCGGAACGGCCATCCTGGCCATCCTGGCGGCCAAGATGGGGGCCCGGAAGGTGTTTGCGGTCGATATCGACCTGGTAGCGGCGCAAAGCGCCTGGGGCAATGCGCATTGGAACCGCGTGGGCTCGCGCGTGGAAACGGCCTGCGGAGACGCTTCCCTGCTTCAGATGGGCACGTACGATGTCCTGCTGGCCAACATCCACCGGAACATTATCCTGGAGGACCTGCCCACCTATATGCGCTCGCTGCGCCGCGGCGGCCGGCTCCTTTTAAGCGGCTTCTACATGGCCGATGTCCCTGCCATCCGCGAGGCCGCAGAGGCATTGGGGCTGCATCTTGAGGGCTCCTCGGAGCGCGAAGACTGGGCCTGCCTGGAATTTGCCAAAGCGTAATCGGTGGCCCCCAACGTGAAGATGGTCCTGAACCCCCTGGGCATGCACGGCCCCTACCTGAACGACCCCACACTGTGCCCGCCCTCCCTCCAGGAAGAGGTAATGGCCTACGTGGAGCAGTATGTCTATTAGGGCCTATTGGTTTAACTGGCCAAGCCGCCCATAGCCTACCCCTCCGCACAAAAACGGGCCAATCCGTGCGCGGCCCTAGGCTATAGCATCACCTTCCGCACAAGTTTGGGTCATTTCGTGCGCAGGTCCGTGCTGAGAGAGAGCAATCGGAAATAATCTTGTGCGACATCAAAACTTCCTCTGAGCCTTATTCGAGGCCTGAGAAATGGCACAGGGATGACATTTTTTCACTATATTTACGGCATGAAACGCATTCTTTTACTGTTATGGGTGCTGCTGCCGCAGGTGCTGCTGGGGCAGAGCAAGGCAGAGACCTCACAGTACGCCAAACTCCTCAAAAAGCCCACCGTGAAGGCGGCGGAAAAGTTCATGGACAAGTTCCCGGAATCGGCCTATGCCCCAAAGGTGCTCAGGCTCAGGGATTCGCTGCTGTTCTATGCGCTTAATCCCGAAGACGCGAAAGGCGTGAAAACCTTTGTGAAAGAGCATCCGGAATCGCCCTTCCGCGAATTGGCGGAGGCCCGTATTCGGCAGCACAACACCTCGCCCCTCACTCATGAAGAGGCGCTTTCCAAGGCCGGGAAGTGCCTGGATGCCGTGGGCTGGCGCAAAGACAATGTGGACTATATCCTTGTTCTGGACGATGGCCTGGAGTTCCGCCTCCTGGAAAAGGACGGCACCCTTTTCAGCGGTCGAACACTGGTAAACTATACCCTGTCGGACCTGCCGTTTACAGACCTGGCCGGGCCGATAGAATTGGTGGCTCCAACCGGCGGCCGTAACTACCTGCATTTTACCTACTACAACGGCCCTACGGAATATGTTGAGGCCTTGTATCTCCCCGAGAAAGATATCCTGTATCAGGCCCTTTTCTACGGAAAAGTGCTCCCTGACGGGCGGCTGGAAGGCCAGAGCCCGGAGGCTATGGAAGGGCTCACCCTCACGCCGGAAGTGGCTTGGCTCGTCCGGCGCTTTAGCACCAACCCCTCCCTGGTGCAACTGACCCGGGCCGATTCCCTCACGGACGCCTCGCTCCAATGGTGGCAGGAACGCAATCCCAAGGCCCTCACGGCCCAGCAGGTCAAGCTGGCCTTTGGCAAGCTGGACAAAGACGCTTCGCTGGTAGAGGCTTTCCAGGCCGCCAGGAAGGAAAAAGGGAAAAGTTATACCGTGGCCAAGGTGCTGCTACGGGACCACCTGGCTGTGCTTGCCAAGTCCAAAGCCTCCGGCGAATACCTTCTCGTTTGGGCCGAACCCATCGTCAAAGGCAAGGAACTGCGCACCTTCTATTTTGAAAACGACGGCACCACCCTGGACCTTGTCTTCTACCAGGGGAAAACCATGTTTAAACTCAAACTGTCGCTGGCCAGTCAAACCCTGTACCGGCAAAAATAGCGCCGCCCTGGCCACGTTGACAGCCAGAACGCCCCTAGGGCCGATTTGGGGGCAACGCGGCAAAGGTGGGGCGGAAACGGGCAATGGATGGGGTACAGCGGGCAAGGTCGAAAGAGAGGGGCACCACCTTGCCCACGGGAAAAGCCTCTCAAGCCAACCTGGCGCTATTTCACCGGGCAAGGTGGTGGCAGTCAAATCCCACCTTGCCCGCGCAGCGACGCATCCTTCCCCAGTGGCAGAATAGCAAACGCAAAGACGCAAATCGGTTGAAACAGCAAAAAAACATGTGAAACAACAGAACTTTTCAACCGATTGTAGGATGTTTGCAGAAACTTTTCCGAAGTTACGGTAAGTTGCTGCTACTTTCGCTTAGTTGTAGTTTCTCCCCTAGCACGAACCTGCGCACGAAATGACCCGAACTTGTGCGAAAGGTAGTGCTACAGCCTAGGGTTGAGCACGGACAGGCCTGGTCTTGTGAGGAGGGGTGGCATCCGATGAAGTACGTGTAAGACTCTCACGCTACAATATGCAGTTCATGCTTACCTGAAAAGAGTATTGATCAGACCTGGTATGGGCTGCCGCAACGGGTCTCACGGAGCGGGATGCCGCCATCCCCATGCATTTTGCCCATGCGATGGCCGGCATTGAGGTGGAGATTGTCGTGCCCGCCGCTGGCGCAGGGCGCATGGTGGTCAAAAAGATTGAAGCCAAGACCGGAGCCACGCCCGTCAAGTTTGCCCGCGTGTTTGTGCCGGAGCAGCGCCGCACCCAGCTTGTCCTCACCTACGCGGTGGATGGCGGTGCCGATGTCGTCAAAGTGATCAACATCGAGGCCGGCACCTGGGAGGCCGGCAAGTTCTACGTACCGCTTCGAGGCCCCCGCCTCGCTCTTCCCGTAACCGTCCCTTCTGCAGCTCCCTTTCCGGAGCTGTTTTTTTGCATCGGCCATTTTGCGGAATCAAAACAAATCCGTACCTTTGTACTCCATGCGGGTGTGTTGGAATTGGTAGACAACCCAGACTTAGGATCTGGTGCCTTACGGCGTATGGGTTCGAGTCCCTTCACCCGCACAAAAGAGAGCCATCCGGCTCTCTTTTGTGCTATATACCGTTTCACTCACCGGGGGACTAATCCCCCAGACCCCCTGCGTCGCTACGCTCCGAAGTCCTTCGATTCAAGCTTTTACAAAACGCCGGGCGCCTGCCTCGGGCACCAAAACGGGTTTTCCGGGTACTAGGCGCACACAAAGACGCAATTCCATGAAGGAATTAAGGCCGAATCCGGAGAAAATTATTATATTTGGAGGTAAATTATCTGAAAATGAAAAGATTACTACTACTTCTCAGCACTGCTCTCCTACTGATGTGCTGCCAGGCCCGCCAAGGCTGGGTGAAGGTGGAAGGCAACAAATTTGTGGAGCCTCGGGGGCAAGAGCTCGTTTTCCGCGGACTTTGTTTCTCGGACCCGGTCAAACTGGTGCGCGTCATCTGCTCCTCCTTCACCGAACCCGTTCCCGGCCGCCTTCTGGCAAAGATATAGCTACAAAATAGAAAAATTAAATCAATACTAGAATATGAGACTTGGCCGGATTATCATCATAGCAGGTTTATTGCTGGCGCTGGCCGCCTGCAAACACGAGAATCCTGTTTATGTCACCGTCAATGAAGAGTTTGATGTCGTTATAGACAACACAACGGAGTCTGTAAAGATGGTTATCGAAGGGGGCTTCAACCACCATATCAGGCAGGTGGTTTCCAATGCCGACTGGCTTCAAGTCCGTTATTCCGGAACCATCAAACTGGATGAGTTCAAAGACCCTGATACGGGCTTCTACTGGCTCAGCGGAGGGGAATACCCCCAGTTCGAACTCTCCTATAAAACCTATGATTATCTGGATGAGTATGACGAGAGGGATACGGATGTGATAATCACGACCGAATCCGGCAACACACTGACACTTCACGTAACCCAGGGCGACCGGAGCCTGGAGTCTGACGAAGAAAAACCCAACTACTGCTTCGTGCCCACCGGACAGGGCGTCTTCCTGGTGCTGAACACCGGAGGCGGTATGGGCGGTCCCAGGTTGAGCGATATCAAGTCTGTCAATACGGACTTTGAAGCCGACTGGACCCAGGAAGAGGCGATCTACCTGTTCGACGGGAAAGGCCCTGAGGCGGTGAACAACATCAAAGGATATACCATCGTCCCGCTTCCCTGGGCCGACATCAACGAATCACATCTTCCTGACGGAGAAGCCAAGAAAATGCTGAAGGACGGCCAGTGGAAACTGGTGCTCAATTACACGGGCAACCGCTCCCTCCCCAATTTCAACTACTTTGCAATGTATAATCCCTATGTAGGCAAGCTCCGTTTCTTCTATTACCTGGCAGGAGATGCCAATATGAAGGATATCAACGACCATCTGTGGGCCATCACCATTCCCAGCGAGTGGGCGGCCGCTTTGGAACGCCCCTATGCCCTGGCCTACGACTTCACCGACCACGGCAAACTCAGCAATTACCGCAACAGCCGCTTCACGTACCTGACAACGCCCTATACGGACGACGGACGCTTTGGCACCACCGGCAACATCATTCCTGAGAGCGGCTGGTGGGCCATTGACATAGATATGCCCGCTATGGCCCAGTTTGACCGGACGGCCATCGGCAAAAAAGAGATCAGCCTCAGGATGCTCGCCTTCAACAAGGACCACGTATCGCTCCAATCCCTTGTCAAGGCCGACATCGATGGCTCTTTCAAGGGGAATCTGAATCTGGATGCCCTTTGGAAGAAACCCCGTTCCGTCAGCAGTCTGGGGACCATACTTTCCACCGCCACCGGCCTGGTGTCCGACCTGACGGCCGACGATAATTTCAGCAACTATTTCCTGGATGCGGCGAAAGATCTCAATTCGGCCAATCCCTATGCCCTGGGCCTGGCTGTAGCCAGCATCGGCTTTAAAGCAATCTCCGGCGTAATTACGGGATTGGACAAGGAGGAGGAACCTGACATCTCCAAGACCGGACAGATGGAAGGGGCCCTCAAACTGGACCTCCGTGGGACCATCGATACGGAAGGTTTTATCAGGGGAGACCGTCAGTCCGGCCTCAAATTCCCGAGCTTTACCGTTGACAAACTGGCGAAGGATGCCGGCATAGGTGAAGGCCTGTGGAATCTGGAAACCGCTCCTGTTGCCTATTATACTGCTGCCAGCCTTACTTTTGCAAATGAGGAAGACCGGCAACACTATCTGGGTCGCAACGACGCTTCTACCGGGGCTGTGGACTACTTCTTCGACCCTTCTTCGGTACGTGTCAAGCTGAATGAGAATCTTTTCCCTGCCAGCCAGATCCAGTCTATGTCCATCAGGATGACGCCCGAGATTCCTGTGAAGGAAGTCAAAGCCTCCTGGCCTTCCAGGGAGGCGATGGGCATTCCCGTCAAGGCTCCCAGGGTAGATTGGAAAGCAAGGACGAGGACCATCAACCGGCTCGAGGAAGACGGCTATCCCGGAATGCCCCTACCGGCTTACCAGATTCCGATTATCAGCCAACTTGGCTATGTCAACAATACGCTGATGTTCTACACGAAAACGGAAGAGGAAGACCCCTTCAACCCGGATATGAATATAGGCGGCCTGGGTGTCTCGAAACGGTTCCTGTCCTGGCCCTTCTGGGTAGATTATTCCTGGCCGACCGACAAGGAAATGTACCTTCCGGAATTGTCTGTCATCATTAACCTGTATATTCAGTTGAAGGATGGAACCCGGTGCACCTATACCAGAACCTATCCGGTCCGGTTCCAGTATGTAGAATCCTTCGACGAGTACAATAATTTGCTTCGGGGCGCTGTTGACCGGTTGGGAAAGGTTCCTTACGCGAAATTCCTTCACCAGAACGACCGGACGGCCGAGAAGATGGTTCAGCGGGAAATAGGATTGCGGTACTATTGGGAATATTAAACAAAAACCGCCCACCGGATTTAGGGTGAGCAAAGAACGTTGTAGAGAGATTCTGGACAAGACAAAAGAATTACAGCTATGGATAAAAGACAGGTTATAAAAATCGTCAAACGGTACAAGGAGGCAGTAACTGCCAAGTTTGGGCCGGTTACTGTCTATTTGTAAGCCAAATGAATAGACCGCCATAAGGTCTTCATAATTGGTTAGAAATTTGTTAACAACCCCGCACTTTTGAGCGACATTTTTGAGCGACATGGCTTGGAAGTGTCGCTCAAAGTTTGTAGTTTTGCAGGAAAACATTCAGGATTATGGACGATTATCAGTATATCAACCAGCAGGAACCGGATAAAAGCAGGAGGTACGCCAACTGGCAAGCCGCAAAGGGGCTACAGGACGTCGATGGACTGAAAACCTCAGATTATCTGGACAAGGTTGCCTCAGATAACATTGAGGGTAAGATATCGGCCTACGAGGCGAAAGATCTGATTGACACATACTACGATGTCAAGGAGGACAAGGAGAAGGACTCGCTCTCGGAGGAGGCTGACAAGGTTGCTTCCAGAATAAACATCCTTATCGGCGAAATCGGGTTCTCTCTATCATCGGAAGAACTGAAATCCATCCACAAACGCTTGTTTGAAGGGGTGTTCGAGCACGCCGGAACATACAGAAAGAACAATATCCTCAAGCACGAATGGGTACTTGACGGTGACACTGTCACCTACGGCAACGCTTACAATCTGGAAGAAAGCGTAGAGAACCTTCTCCGCGCAGAAAAACTCACGCCGTTCAGGAGCCTTGATGAGGAGGAAACAGTCTGGCATTTCACCAAATTTGTATCTAATCTCTGGAGAATCCACCCGTTTGCGGAAGGCAACACCAGAACCACGGCGGTGTTTACCATCAAATACTTACGCATGCTTGGCTTTGATGTGGACAACTCCATCTTTGAATCACACTCCCGCTTTTTCAGGGACGCCCTTGTGAGAGCCAACTACGCAAATATCAGAAAAGGCATATACGAAGACAGGGACCCGCTGGATGCCTTCTTCTCTGACCTTATGCTTGGAACCAGGCACGATTTCCATAGCCGATATCTGCACATCTATGCCGAAAACGCGAAACTCGAGACCAAAAACATTGACACCAGTATTATGGAGATGATGAAAAAGAATCGGCATATAACCCGACAGGAAATTGCCGCCACCCTGGGCGTCAGCGTCAAAACGGTTGAACGACACCTTAAGAATCTGCCGATTCATTTCTCCGGCCCGGCAAAGACCGGAGAGTGGGTGGTTGAACAGTAGTGTTTTGTTAAGCAGCTAATATTCAG
>DEKS01000089.1:18555-19216 GCA_002354005.1 Bacteroidales bacterium UBA2716 | reverse complement strand
CCGCGCTTGCATTCGGGTGCAGGCCGATGGATGCCCCCGCCCCGCCGCAGGAGAAGCCACAGGACAAACAGGACGAGTCCGGTAGGCCCGATGAACCAGACAAGCCTGACACACCGGACGCCACGGACCCCTTTGAAAGCGCCGCGGAAGCAGTCCTCAACATGGGCGCCGGCTGGAATCTTGGCAATACCCTTGACACAAACAGCGGAGACACCAACAATATGTGGATAGAGGCCTGGACCTCCCGCACACCAAAGGATTACGAAACCTCCTGGGGGCAGCCGGAAACCACCCGTGAACTCATCCATATGTTCAAGGAAGCCGGTTTTGGGGTAATCCGCGTGCCCGTAACCTGGTACCCCCATATGGGCACGATCACGCTCCACGACCAGAACAAATGGAATCCCGCCACGTGGACGGGTACAACTGTGGACCCCGTGTGGATGGCCCGCGTGAAGGAAGTTGTGGACTATGTGATAGACGAAGGGATGTACTGCATCCTCAACGTCCACCACGACACAGGATCCGCTTCCACGGCGTGGCTGAGGGCCTCAGAAGCAGGTTTCAACGCCGCAAAGGACCGCTACGAGGTCCTGTGGCAGCAGATTGCCATCACATTCAAGGACTATGGGGAGAAACTCCTCTTTGAGTCCTACAACGA
>DEKS01000089.1:8691-18467 GCA_002354005.1 Bacteroidales bacterium UBA2716 | reverse complement strand
CACTGTTCACACAGACAGTGCGTGCAACCGGCGGCAACAACCTCTACAGGAACCTTGTGGTGAACACTTACGGCGCCTGCAGCGGCGACGGCACCTGGAACTCCCACCTCAAGGACCCCATATCCAGCATCCAGATTCCGGAAGAACCCGGCCACATAGCCATAGAGGTGCACAGTTACTGGGATGCCGGGAAATTTGCGGCGCAGAAGGCCGATATCGACCGCCTGTTCACAAACCTTGACACATATATTGTAAAACGTCTTGGGGTACCCGTAATCATTGGCGAATGGGGCGGCGGGACCAATGACGACAATGACGCCAACGTCACCTTTGCCGGATATTTCTCCGGAAAAGCTAGGGAGGCCGGAATTGCCGCCTGCTGGTGGATGGGCCTTTCCGACGGAAGTGACCGCATCGTCCCCGCCTGGACAATGCCAAGGACCAAGGACGCCATCCTTCAAAAATAAGGTTACTAAGTCTTCAAAATTGGTTCGAGAATTGTCCCATTGCCCGCACAAGGGGACCGCTTCGGCATAGAGAAAGACGCATATCTGATGCCTCCCTCGTGGCCCTGACGCTGATGATTGCAGTAAGTCACACGGAAGAGATGGATACGATGGTGAAAGTCGTCGTGAGCCTGATTAACCGGAAGAATTAGTTGAGTATCATTTTCTGTGATACTACGAGCCTTACAGGATTGGACCGTGCCCAAAGCATAAGTCCAACCGTGCGGATGATCTACATCGGGTATACCTTCGTTCCTTCGAAGTAGGTAGCTACGGGTTCGGTGGCATGAATCTGGTCGGCCGGGCAGGTGAGCACGTCCTGGTTGAGCAGGAGGAAGTCGGCATACTTGCCGGTGCAGATGCTGCCCCGCTCATTCTCGAGGAACATTTGCCTGGCTACGTTGATGGTGAGGGCAGTGAGGGCCTGCTCGCGGGTGAGGAGTTCTTCCGGCCACCAGGGCTTCCCAGGCTCTTGCTGGTAAACGCCCGTGACCGCAATCTCCATAATGCCAAACGGGTCGTCGGGAGCATCTGAGGTTGCCGGGAAGTCGGTGTGGGAAGACACGTTGATGCCGTAATCGAAGAAAGACTTCAGCGGATAGCCTTTGTCATTCAGGCCGGCCGGAAGTATCTCGAGCAACGCCTCCTGAAACTCCGTGTCGTTATAGTGCCAAAGCAGGCTGGCGGCGACATGGATATTGTGCTCGGCCATACGCAGATAATCCGCTTGCAGAACGTTATAGACATGTACCAGCGTATTGCGCATCTCATCCTTTCCACCGCTGATGAACGCGTTGACCACGCGGTTGACACCCTTGTTGCCCATGGCATGCACGTGCATCGTCAGGCCCTTTTCGTTGGCCTTCCGCGTAATTTCGGTCAGTTCCTCTTCCGACCAGTTGGCGTTACCCTGATGTCCGTCAGGATAGATGGGGTCTATGAATCCGGTGCCGCTTTCCACCGTGCCGTCCATGAAAAGCTTGAGCCAGTTGGTCCTGACATGCGTGGTAGCGTATTTCTGGACTGCTGCGGCTTTGGAGAGGACTTCATCCACATTCATCCAGCTTTCCAATTCGTAGGCTGTACCTAAAACGAAGTGCAGGTCACCTGCCAAATCCAGTTGCTGGGCCGCCTCGTAGAGATTCTCGTTGAAGAAGTAGGTGGACCATCCGTCGAGACACATCGTGTAGCCCTCCGAAAGGAGCTGCTCCTGGGTGATTTCCAAACTCTCTTTTGCAAGGTCAAGGGAAAAGATGCTTTCGTAGTCCATGAAAGAGCGTATGTAGGTGCCGGCCTGCTCCTTCACATAGCCGGAAGGAGTGCCGTCCTCATCTAGCACAATCTCGCCGCCCCGGATGTCGGTATTCATCACGGTACCGTCGGCCTTCATGATGCCGGCCTTAACCAGCGTAGCGGAGTTCACCAGCGCCTTGTGGCCTTCGTCGTCGGCAATGTAGATGGGAATATCACTGCAGATGTCATCCAGCAACTTGCGGTAAGGCAGGTCTTCCGGGTAGAGCATCACGTTCCAGCCCAGACCGAAGATGAGCGTCGCCCCCGTCTCTCTTGCCTTCCCGACGGCAGCGGGAACGATCTCGCCAAGGAAGGTGTCCACGTCATCCTCATAGCCTACAAATGTTCCAACATCCCAGAGGGAAGCCACTGTCGCATAATGGGCGTGGCCGTTGCCACAGCCGGGCATTACAAGGCCCTCACCGCTGTAGTCCACCACTTCGGTCTTGCCATCCTGCACATAGGCAGCGGCTCCTGCCTTGTCGCCCACATAGACATACTTGCCGTCCTTTACGGCGAAGGCTTCCACCAGCTCATTGTCTTCGGCCGTGAATATCTTGCCATAGACCACCAGGTCGGCTTTCTCGGAGTTCGAAGGCTTATCCGATTCCGAGCAGTATGTGAACATCCCCATTCCCATCACAAGGCCAATCACCGTAATGGGCACTTTAAAGCTTTCAAAGACAGGCATTTTACCTTTTTCTTTCATGGATATCTAAAACGTTTTTGCGGACGCAAAGATAGTATTTTTTCGCGGGATTAATCATGCAAAGGCTGGCGAAATCTTCCAATACATGAGCAACATCCTGGCCCAAGCTTTTCTTAACTTGCGCCCATGATACCACCCATAACCGAAGTCCCCGAATATGTTTGGAGAATGAAGCAACCGTCCTACATCCCACGGCCAAGGAGAAACGAGCCCAAAGATACCGCCCCAATCTTCTATCATGCAAACTGTGAAGAAGCTCTGAAGGCGGCGAAAAATGGGGCTCGGGGGAATAGTGGCCGATGGTTTGGACGGGAATGTTAAAGTCTCTGCTCCCAGGAAAGAATGTCAAGGGAGAGACGAAAAAAACCATCCCAACACGGGATGGCAATAGAAAAGCATTTAGTTACTATCTATTTGTAGACCAAATAGATACACGGACCAAAAATCGTCAAAATTGGTTAGAAATTTGTTAACAACCCCGCACAAGGGGACTGCTTCGGAAAGAGGCAGATGGTCCATTTATGCTTGGAATTACTTTGCAAAGTTACCAAAAAAACGCGACAGAAACCGTCTTTAATGGGGAATTGATTATCTTTGTACTATGGAAAACAAAGGATATCCTGAAGTAAATCTAGATTCATGGGTAAAAGTAGGTGAGGGTGGGAATGGCGTTACCTATGAGCATCCGGGAAAGCCGGACCTGCTGCTGAAACTGAACAACGGCCGTTCCTGCAGCTACGAGGTTGTTAAGGAGGAATTTGATACCTCTGCGGCGGTAAGCCGCCTGGGGCTGCCCACTCCTGCCATGTATGAGATGGTCCGGGTGGGGGATGCCTATGCCACCGTTTCGCAGAAAATCAAAAACAAAAAGTCCCTTTTCCGGATTTGCCATGACCAGCCGGAACGGCTTGAGGAAATGGCGCAGCTGTTCTGCGAGCAGGGCAGGATTCTTTTTTCCACGCCTTGCGACACCTCGGTTTTCCCGAGCAAGAAGGCCCTGTTCATGGGTGTTGTGGACAAGGCCACGTTCATCAGCCGCAAGAATCGGGAGATTCTCCGCCGCTTCGTGGAAAACGTGCCGGAGAATACCCATTGCATACACGGAGATTTCCAGCCGGGCAATATCATCCTGTCGGAAGGGAAGTGCTACTGGATAGATCTGGGCCGATTTTCCTGGGGAGACCCCATGTTTGACATCGGCCATCTGTATAACTCCTGCATCGTTTATTCGAATATGAAACAGGCCCGGGAACTGTTCCACATGACGCAGCAGCAACTGCACGACTTCTGGGACGCTTTCGCCAAGGCTTATACCGGAAAGCAGGAGCATGGGGACTTTGACCGGGAAGCCGCACGCTTCGGGGCGGTGGACATTGTTTCGCGGATTGCTTATGTTCCGCCCACCCTGCCGGAAAAAATCTACTTCCGGATATTGCTCGGAAGCCTCATGAAGTTTTTTTAATTGAATCATAGAAGAGAGATATAGCCTTATGCAGAACTTTGATTACATGACTAATTTCACAAAGTTCCTGATTCTGACCTTGAGCCTGTGCGCCATTTCCTGCGCAGAAAAAGAATTCACCGACAGCGTGTCGTTGGCGCTTGCCGCCGGCGGAGAAATCAATCTGGAGCAGCTCAAATGGACCAGGGAACCCGCTTCCTGCGAAATCAAGGACGGAACCATCTGTATCACAACGGCTCCGCACACGGATCTGTGGCAGCGCACCTATTACCATTTCCGGAACGACAACGCTCCCGTGCTGCAGATGCAGACCCGGGAAAAATTCTTCAGCTTTGTGGTAAAGACAGACTTTACCCAGAGTCACCAGCGGTTTGACCAGTGCGGCATTGTCATGTACTTGGACAGTGAGAACTGGCTCAAGGGCTCGGTGGAGTTCGAAAACGAGGCGTTTCAGCACTTGGGCAGTGTGGCTACCAATAACGGCTATTCAGACTGGGCCACGACGGCCATATCGGCCGATGTGAAGACGATGTGGTACCGTTTCTCCCGCCGGGAGGACGATTTCTGCATCGAGTGCTCCACCAATGGCGTGGACTTTAGCCAGATGCGCATCTGTCACATGTATGCCGCAAGCGATGTCATCAGCTTCGGTATTTATGCCTGCTCGCCGGAAGAGTCTTCCTTTACGGCTGTCTTCTCGGACATGAAGATTACCGAATGCATGTGGAAGGCGCATGACGGCCAGCAGCCGGATGCGGAATAGCCTTTTGTCATACGGGAGCCGATGAAAGACATAAACGCCTACAAAAGGACCAAGTTGGCCTGTTATCTGGGTTTTGTGACCCAGGCCATCGTAGCCAATTTCACGCCGCTGCTGTTTCTGGCTTTTCACCGGGAATACGACATTCCCATAGCCAGCCTGGCCCTGATTCCGGCGGTCTTCTATGTGGTCCAATTGGTGACGGACTTCCTCTGCGCCAAGTTCAAGGACCTGGACTACCGCAGGAGCATCATCGTTTCGGAGATTACATCGGCCGCAGGACTGGCGGGACTGGCCTTTTTGCCTCAGCTTTTTCCGCATCCGCTGGTGGGAATCCTTATCTGCGTAGGCATTTATGCGGTGGGAAGCGGTCTCATTGAAGTTCTGTGCAGCCCCATCATCGAAGCCTGTCCTTTCCCCAACAAGGAGGGGATGATGAGCCTTCTCCATTCTTTCTATTGTTGGGGAGCCGTTGGTGTCATCCTGGGCTCCACGCTGTTCTTTTCGCTTTTCGGCCTGGACAATTGGCGCATTCTGGCATGCCTCTGGGCCCTTGTGCCGCTTTATAACATCGTGAATTTCGCAACCTGCCCCATAGACCCCATTGTGGCCGATTCGGAAGGGATGAGCATGGGACAACTCCTGAGGAACAAGACTTTCTGGCTTTTCCTGGTTCTGATGGTGGCCGCAGGCGCTTCCGAGAGCTCGATGGCACAGTGGACATCGGCCTTTGCCGAAGCCTCGCTGGGCGTAGATAAAGCCATTGGGGATTTGGCCGGGCCCTGCGGATTTGCCTTCTGCATGGGACTGGGACGGTTTTGGTATGGGAAGAAGGGACAGAAACTGGACCTTTCGGCCTATATGATGGGCGCCGGCGTCCTTTGCTTTGCGGCTTATCTGACAGCCTCCCTTTCTCCGCTTCCGGCGGTGGCCTTTGTGGGCTGTATGGTGAGCGGCCTGGCCGTGGGCATCATGTGGCCCGGGTCCATCAGCATTACATCGGCCCGGATGCCGGGAGGCGGCACGGCGCTCTTTGCCCTGCTGGCCCTGGCCGGAGATGCCGGCGGCACATTGGGCCCTTCCTTGGTGGGCCTTTGTACCCGTTCCAGCGAAAACAGCATCCAGAGCGGCCTGCTGGCAGCTTCGGTCTTCCCGGTGCTGCTGGTACTCAGTCTTCTGCTGATACGTCGCACGTTTAAAAATAAGTCATAAATCAATTAAAATCGCGTGCAATGAAGTTTATCGGAAACATCCTCTGGCTTGTCTTTGGCGGCATTGTCATCGCCATCATCTACTATCTCGTGGGCCTGCTGATGTGCATTTCCCTCATCGGCATACCTTTCGGTGTGCAGCTATTCAAGCTGGGTACTTACGCGCTCTGGCCTTTTGGCCATGAACTGGTGAATGGCCCCAATGAACCGGGCTGCCTGTCGGTGCTGATGAATCTTGTCTGGATTCTTCTGGGCTGGTGGGAGATAGCCATTCTGCATTTCACGTTTGGCCTTCTTTTCTGTGTCACTATCGTGGGCATCCCGTGGGGACTCCAGCACTTCAAGATGGCCATCAGTTCAGTATTTCCATTCGGAAAAGAGATTCGCTGATATGCGTGCGGGCATTCAACGAATAGCACCGGCATCTTCTCGACGAGGGCTTTCTGGGTTTCGGGACGGTTGTCCTCCACCAGCTTGCACTCGATACGGAGCATCATGGCTCCGTAGGGACGCACGCGGGGCTGGTCACCCTCGATGGATGGCTGAAATTTCAAATGACCATGAAACTTGTTTTTGAAGGTCTATTCTATATCTATTTGTACTCCAAACAGATAAATAGCCTCAAAATCATCAAAAATGGTTCGATAATTGTCCCATTGCCCGCACTATTAATACAGGGGGCGCTGCCCCCTCAAACACCCCCGCGGCTCCCGGGCCTGGTCGCTAAACGCTTGATTCACAGCATTTTGCAGATAATCCTCGGCTCTATTTGCGCCGAGGATTTTCAGTAAAGTGGTAATAATCAGACTCTTACTAACCAGCGGGATTTTGCCACTCAGCATGCTTACCCTCCCCCGGGTGCTGTTATGGGTCCAAAGAGTGGGACGATGACAGCACTGCATGACCAAGAAGGAAGGAGAAGAGGATTCAAGTAGGGCCGGCAGTGCGAAATTCAACTTTTTTATGTAAGTTTGCATCAACCAACACACAACGCATGAAACAAAGCCTTATTGTACTCCTGATGTCCCTTCTGACTGTACCGGCCGCCGGACAGATTGTCAAACAAAAAGTGATAGAAGAAGGTGGCAGCGGCACCTGCAAGCTCACGGAGCCCGCCACGGAGGATACGCTGTGGATTCAGAGCGGTGCACGCAGCATTTACGGCGTGCTTAGCAAGCCGGCAAATGCCGGCAAAAAGCAGCCCGTGGCCATTATCTCCCACGGCTTCAACGGCACGCATCACTACGGCCGCACCTATTTCGAGACCCTGAATGCCCTGGGCTATCAGGTCTATGTCTTCGACTTTCCCTGCGGGTCCGTGCACAGCCGGAGCGACAACAACACCCTGAACATGTCGGCCCTGGACGAGAAAGAAGACGTCAAAGCCATTGTCCGATACTTCCGCAGCCAAGCGGACGTGGACCCGGACGGAATTGTCCTCATTGGGGAGAGCCAGGGCGGCTTTGTGACAGCGCTCTCCAGCGCCGAGATTCCGGACCAGGTGAAAGCCGTAGTGCTGGTGTATCCGGCACTGTGCATTCCGGACAACTGGAAGGAGCGCTATCCCACGGTGGCCGACATTCCGGACACCACCTACCTGTGGAACGTCCCGCTTGGCCGCCGTTTCTTCTTGGAAATCAGGGATTTAGACATCTTTAAAATCATCCGGAAGTACAAGGGGCCCGTCCTCATTGTCCAGGGCGATCAAGACCCGGTGGTGCGCATGGAAGACTCCGAGCGCGCCGTGAAGACCTACAAAAACGCCCGCCTGCACGTGATTCCCGGCGCCGGACACGGTTTTAAGCCGGAAGAGCAGGCGCAGAATCTCCAGCAAATCAAAGCTTTCCTGGAAGCACTGAACTAGCGTTTAGCGAACTGCGCCGGAAACGGTAAGCGAGCCGGACCGAAGCCCCGCACCGGAAACGGTGAGGGTGCCGGAGGGGCCTTGAAGCAGCACCTGGGCGAGGCCGTTGAAGGAAGAAACTGCAAAGGTGCGGGCCTCCGGGTCTGCGGGGCGCTCGGGGGCCTGCCAGGCAGAGTCGCCGTTGCCTACGCCCAGGATGCGCACGGCGCCGGAAACCGCTAGCGAAAGCGGGAGGCGGGCATCGGGGACCCATCGGCCCTTGGCATCCAAAAGACGCACCGTGCAAACCGTGAGCCCATCCTGCGCAAAGGCCGGCACCACCTCCACCTGCGAGGCCGGGAGCGTAGTTTCCACTACCTCCGTGCGCACCCTGCGGCCGTTCTTATAGCCAACAGCCTTCACCGAGCCCGGCTTATACACCGCATCCCAGCTCAGATACCCGCCGTAGGGCATCTTCTTCCTGCCCAGCGACTTGCCGTTCACCGTAAGCGACACTTCGTCGCAATTGCTGTATACCCAAATACTTACAGGCTCACCTTCGTGGCCGGACAGGTTCCAGTGCGGGAAAATGTGCAGCACCGGCTCCTCCGTCCACCAGGCGCGAAGGTACCAGGCCTCGTCCTTGGGAAAACCGCAATAGTCCAGGATGCCAAAACTGGAACCCGTGGCCGGGAACACCAGTGGATTGGATTCGCCCCTGTAGTCAAAACCGGTCCAGTAGAACAGGCCCGCCAGCCAGGGACGCTCCGCATAGTAGGTCCACCCACGGCCGATGACATTGTACAGGCTGTCGCGGGTGTCGGAGCGGCGATTCAGCGCCTGCATGCGCCCGGGTTCGTCAAAGTATACCCCGCGCGTCCCGCAGCCGCTGGTTTCTTCCGTTCCCAGGGCGCGTCGCATAGGATACCGGGCATGAAGCGCATCAATCCTGTTCTGAATGAGGTAGTTATACCCCGCCACATCTACGTCCTCAACAATGTTGGGCCCGCCGCTGGTGGCCACCGTAACCGGACGCGAAGGGTCCAGCAAATGGCAATAAGCCTGCATGGATGCCGCCACCCGCCGGCCTTTTTCCGTCCACTCAATCCCCCACTCCTCGTTGCCCACGCTCCACAGGATAATGCTGGGATGGTTGCGGTCCCGTTCCACCATGCGCCTGAGCAGCCGCCGATGTTCTGTATTGATCCCCGTAAGGCGGTTTTCCTCCAGCACAAGGATGCCCAGGCTGTCGCAGGCATCCAGCAGTTCCGGCGTAGCCGGATTGTGGCTGGTGCGGACGGCATTTACGCCCAGTTTCTTAAGCTCTTTGAGCCGATACACCTGCAGCGCGTCCGGAATGGCGCTGCCCACCCCGGGATGGTCCTGGTGCTGGTTTACGCCCCTGATTTCCACGCGCTTGCCATTGAGGAAAAACCCTTCATCGGCCGTAAAACAGATGTCCCTGAAACCCGTACGCGTGCAGTAGCTGTCCACCACGGCGCCGCCCTGCAGCACCTCTGTGCGAACCGTATACAGATACGGGTCCTCCAGGCTCCAGCGGTGCACGGATGGCACGTTCATCTGTGCCGATGAAGCCGCTACCGCCTTTCCGGCCACCTGCGCCTGCGGTACCGAAACCGCCGCCACGCAGCGCCCGTCGGCATCCAGCAGGCTATGCCGAAGGGCAAACGCCGTCTCCTGCAGGCCGTCGTTCTTGACAGAAGCCTCCACGGTTACCGTGGCGTTGTCATCGGCAAAAGTACTGTGCACAGCCGTGCCGAAAGGCGCCACATGCAAGGGCGCCGTCTTTTCCAGCCAGACGTGCCGGTAAATGCCTGCGCCCTCGTAGAACCAGCCTTCCTCCAAGGAGGCGTCCACCCGGACAGCCACCACGTTTTCCGCGCCGTAATTGAGGTACTCCGAGATGTCGTATACCTGTGTAGCGTATCCGCTGGGCTCGGTGCCCAGCCAGAAGCCGTTCACCCAAATGTT
>DEKS01000089.1:0-8561 GCA_002354005.1 Bacteroidales bacterium UBA2716 | reverse complement strand
GGCAGGTCCACCACCCAGTCGTGCGGGAGGTCTACCGGCTTCCACGCTACGCCCCAGCGGGCTTTGTCAAAGGTGAGACTATAGGGGCCTTCGTTGTGGATGGAGGCTGCCTTGGTGAGGTAATTGAAGTACTCCGTACCGCAGCCAAAGTCCTGCGCAGGGTCTGCCGCGTGTCCGTAGGCAAACTCCCAGTCCCGGTCAAAGTTCTCCCAAACACGGGGCTGGGCAGCAAGCGCCCAGTGCAGCGTGCAGCCCAGTAAAAAAACAAACCAGTGTTTCATTCCGTTCCGTACTGCCATAATCCAACTTGGTTTTCGTGTAAAAATCAGCTAATCATTTCCGTCGTCCAACTTGACAAACGTTATGGGTTTGTCCTTATGATAAACGAACGAATAGGCGTTCTGTGCCGTATTGATTTCCCCGTCGGCATAACCGGCCACCACCAGCATGCACTCCTCTCCCTCTTCTATGTGCCGGTCATTGGCCGAGAAGACGTATGCTTCCGTTCCCCTGGATATCATGCTGGACATGAAGTCGTAGTCCTCGTACAAGTCTATGATGGAATAGAAGAAAACGCCGGGGTCCATGAACTTTTCCTCTATGCGCGAACGGCTGTCGTAGTCCCAGTAGTATGTTGCGTCCGGGTCGGAGGGCGTGATGGTCACTTTGTCGGCACCAAACTGGACGTCGAACGTAAGGTCCGTCATTTCCACCACCTTGGTGGCAAAGCCCACATCCTGCGGCGTTCCGATGATGGTGCGCGTTTCCGGGTTGACTTGCATGATGACAATCCGGTGCCTGAGGCCGGACACCAAGTCTTTCAACTTGATTTCGCGCGTGCCCTGATAGCAGAAGACATCGGCATAACTGCTCATGTTTTCCAGTTGATTTTCCCATGCCCCGTACCGGTCTTTGTCCCAGCCCAGCTGCATCTCGGCCAATTCCATGGCCGGCTTGTCAAAGACGTCGGAGTATTCGTTGAACAGCGCAATCGAATAATAAGCCCCCGAGTTGGAGGGCACAATGTTCAACCACGCCTTGGTGCCGGCCACCTTGGTGACTTTCAGGTCAAACGTGCAAGGTTCCGTAAACGGCCGGTCCTTGGTGCAGCCCAGCACGGCCAGCACTGACACTGCAATGATGCTCCATTTTTTCATACGCTTTGACAATTATAACTCCGAGGCCACATGCATGATAAAACGGACGGCTCCCATGGAATGAACGCCGTATTCGCCAAAGTCGAAGTCTATATTGTACCCCTTGAAGAAGGTTTCCGCGCGCTGGGCGTTTACAAAGGGCACGGTCTGGTCCTGCGTGCTGTGAAACATGTAAATGGGTGACTGGGGCCTGAAGTCCAGTACGGAGTTGTTCAAGAGCGCCCGGTAAAAAAGGGCCGTGTTCATGTTGTGTTTGTCACGGCCTGCGTCCGTCATGAGCTCATGGAGCGACTTGGCGCCCATCAGGCGGTTCATCTGGTTCACGGTATAGCGCTTGGAATTGATCCACTCATCGAAATACTCCAGCAGGCGGGGCTGGAAAAAATCGGCATAGTCCAAGCCCAGATCTTCTCCCTCGTTCACGCCCTGCAGAATCATGGGGATGGCGCAGGGGATGCCCGTAACATCGTCCGCCATGGCTTTGTCGAAGGTGGCGGCAAGGTCGTACGGACCGCCGCCGCAATAGACCTTCTGGATGGGAAGGACGTCGCTGTACTCGCGCTGGATCATCCGCATGACGCCCAGCGTGGTGGAACCGCCCTGGGAATAGCCCATCAGGATGACCTTGTCGCTTTCCGGAGCGCGGCCGATGTGCTCCAGATAGGGTTTTACGGCCAGGGCCATGTCCACTACGGAACGTGCCGTGCTCTCCACATGCATGTACGGATGGATGCGGTTTGCCGTGACGCCAAAGCCGATATAGTCCGCCACCACCACGGCATAGCCTTTGGCGGCTACCAGCCCTTCCATGGGGAAGCATTCCGAGGGGCATTCATAGTTGGCGCCGATGGTGTAGTGGCTCACAATGACCAGGTTCTTGACTTTGCCGTCCCGCGGGACCAGCAGCTTGCCGGAAAGGGTGATGGGACTGCCGTCAATGTCGTGGCCGGTATAGGTGCCGCTCACGTGGATGACGTTGTTGCTGCTTATGGCGCCCAGCAGGTCCGACGTCAGGCGCGCCACGCTGGTGACAGCTACCTTGGTTTCCGGGTCCTCACTTTCCATGAACTGCACTTCCGGATTGACGGAACCGTCCTCCAGGGCCACCTCCGTAGATTTGACGGAGCGAACCTTAAAGGTTTCAAAATCTACAAATTCCACCTTGGGCTTGACGCAAGCGGCACACAGGAGGGCCGCCGCAAGGAGTATATAGCGCTTTTTCATAGGCTTACCAGGCATAATTGAGACTAACGGACAGGAGGCGGGAGCCCAGCATGTATATCTTGTTGCCGCCGCTAAGGCCCAGCATGGCCCCCAGTTCCACACCGCCGGACCAGTGGCCCCAGCCCAGCTGGACGCCCACAAAATTGAGGTTGAAGGCGGGAGAAAACTCGCAGCCGCCCAGATTGTCAAAGGCAACGAGCATGCCGGCGCCGGCACCGGAGTACAGGGTGACTATTCCCGTATGCAAGTACTCCAGGCGCACGGTGGGCATGACCACAATGTTGTGGTTGCGCACCTTTGTTGCGGTGCCGATGAGTTTATGGTTACGGTCAAAATTACCCTCTTCCCAGAAGATGCCTTCTATATCCAGCTGGCCGCCCAGCCGGACCAGTTTGTTGAGACGGTATCCGTAGTCTACAAAGAAATGGCCCGTGCAGCCGCTGTTAAACTGCTCCCGTATGGAAAAATTCTCCGGCAGGGCCTGCGGATTGGGATAGATATGCGGTTTGGTGTTGGCAAAAGTGAGGGTTTCGAACAGGGCGTCTCCCCAGCCGATCCGCACTTGATGGCGCATGCTGAAATCACTTGCGGGCTGGGCGTAGGAGACAAATACCGCAGCCAAAAGACACACTACTAACAGTATACGTTTCATCCTTCTTGCATTAACTCTACAAAAATAGTGGTTTCGGACGATTTTATCAAAAGAATTTGTACCTTTGTGACTGTTATGAGACACAAATGGTTCATTGTCGCAGTTTTACTGCTCCTGGCCATCCCGGCCCAGGCCCAGTGGTTCATTGGCGGCAGAGTTAGCGTCAACGCCAATTTCAAGGAAAAATCCGGCGGGGTTGTCCTGCGCCCGGATGTAGGTTATACCTTCAAAAATGACATCGCCGTAGGTGTCAATGGTATTTTCGAATATTACGGCTTCACCCCTAATCCGGGAGAAAACCGCAATTCCAACATCAGCTATGGCCTGGCACCGTATATCCAGTATTATTTTGTCCGCATCGGAAAGGTCTCGTTCTATCTGGATGGCGGCGTGGAAATCACCCGGCAAACCTTTCCGGACGACGCCTACTGGCGTTTTATTCCCTATCTGAGCCCGGGCATGGAGATTGTGCTCACGGACCACTGGTCTTTCCTGGGCACCCTGGGACGCCTGGATTACGACTCTTTCACCAAGTCCTTCGGGTTCTCTGTTGACGGTTCGGCGTTTTCGGCCGGTCTGTACTATACTTTCTAAGCCCGAAGCGGGCTCAAATCAGCACAATCAGGTTGTTGGTACTCAGGGAGTTATCGTAACGCATGAGTGCGCAGCCGCTCATGACCATGCGCACGCCCAGCGTGGTTTCCGGATGCTCGGGATCCTCCTTCCAGTGGGATGCCCGCTCCGTGATGTCAAAGCGGCGGCAGTCGTCCCGGAAACGGAGAATGGCCTGGTCCATGTATAGGGCCAGACGGATTTCCAGATGATGGAGCTTGCCGTCATTGAAGCCGTAAATGGTGATGATATTGCCCATTTCCTCTATGTACATGCTCACCAGGTAGGCTTTATCGGCCGCCAGCCCACGCTCCAGGCAAAACTCCTGGGCTTGCTCGGCCAGGGGCCATACGTCCTCCTGCCGCTCCAGGGTGCGCACCAGGCGGTTCTCCGGCGGAACGCCAAAGGCGTCGGGTACGTCCAGATAGGCCTCCATCCCCTTGTAGCGCTTGTCCCGACGGAAGTAGAAATACGTGTTCACACTCAGGATAACCACTATCTGGCTCACGGCAAAGGAGGCGAAGACCCCTTCTATGCCCCAGATCCATCCCATGATAAACGCACAGGTAACCAGCGACAGGAGTTCCTCTCCCAGGAAAATCCAGATGGCGGTCCGGTTGTGTCCCACCCCCTGCTCATAGCAGCCCAGACAGCGGGACCAGGCCATCAGGGGCATGGCAACAGCCAGCCAGCGGACGGCATGGACCGCCAGTTGATAGGCCTCGTCCAGCGGACTCAGGTACAAGGACACCAGCGGCTTTGCCAGCGAGAACACCACTACGCCCAACAGCCCCATGATAAGGATACAGGAATAGGCGCTCATGCGCACCAGGTCCATGAGGCCGCGACGGTCCTGCTCCCCATAACTGATGCCGCTCAGCAGGAGCGTTGCCCCGGATATGCCGATAGCCACCGACAGCAGCAGCGTGGACAGGTTGTGCTGCACGGAAAAAGCAGCCATGGCCGTGGCGCCGGCCGTTCCCATAACCAGGGTATTGAGGCTGATGATGGCAACGGAACGGGCCGCCACCCGTGCGCCGGCCGGAAGTCCCATCCGGAAGATTTGCCCCGGACGGCTGCCGGCTATATCGCGCGGGCGCAGGTGGAACAGGCGGTACTTCTTGAGGAAATAGGTGAGCAGCACCATCATGCCCAGGAAATAGCTGATGGTGGTGGCCATGCCAATGCCCCACATGCCGCCGTGGAACACCTTGACATTCAATATGTCGATGATAATATCCGACACGGCCATGACCACGCTGCCCGCATGCACCAGCTTGCGTTCCCCGTCAATCTGGAGCACGGGAATGAGCGAGAGGAAAATCAGCAGGAACGGAGTTCCCATGAACACGGCCTTCAGGTAATCCGTAGACATGTCTGCAATGACGCCCGTCGACGGCGCTCCCATCATATGGGCGAAGGAACGCGGAAAAAGCAGTCCCGTAACGGAAAAAAGGACCGCCACAACCAGGGTATAGAACATGGTGGCGGAGAACAGTCCGTTGGCCTTTTGGGGCTCTCCCCTGCCGATATAAACCGTGCAGGGCTGCTGGAAGCCCACGGTAATCATGTACGAGAAGATGGAAAGCAGCACGAAGATGGGCGTTGCGATACCATGGGCGGCCATGGCGTCTTCTCCCAGGTAATGCCCCACGATAATACCGTCGATAACGCCGCAAACGGCATCGGCCAGTTCTGCGTTAATCAGAACCAGCATGGTTTCCAGGAATTGCTTCCGGCTAAGGGCGGGAATGTTGCTTAGCTTTTCCATCAATCCGTAAAGGTACGAATTATTTTTTTTAACCCGTGAATTTGTCTATATTTACAACATAAAAACGCTTGCTTGTATGAATGGAGCCATCGTCACAGGCCTGCTCATTCCCTTCGCCGGAACGGCGCTGGGCAGTGCCTTTGTCTTTTTCATGCGCCGGGAAATTCCATCCCTGCTGCAAAAGGCGCTGCTAGGCTTTGCTTCGGGCGTCATGGTGGCGGCGTCGGTATGGTCGCTGCTCATGCCGGGCATGGAGCTTGCCGGGAGCAGCGTGTGGCCGGTGCTGTGGGGCCTCCTGGCAGGATTCGCGTTCCTTCTGCTGATAGACTACATTACCCCGCACCTGCATGCTTCCGGAGAGGAAGAAGGCCCGCACAGTTCCCTCAGCAAAACCGCCAAGCTGGCGCTGGCCGTTACCATCCACAACCTGCCGGAGGGCATGGCCGTGGGCATTGTCCTGGCCGGAGCCCTGGCGTCGGACGGCGGCATGTCCGTGGCGGGCGCCCTGGCCCTGTCGCTGGGTATCGCCATCCAGAATGTGCCGGAGGGTGCCATCATCTCCATGCCGCTGCGCTCGGCCGGGAACAGCCGCTGGAGGGCCTTCTGGGTAGGTGCGGCCAGCGGCATCGTGGAGCCCATCGGCGGGGCGCTGGTGCTGCTGCTGGCATCGACAGTGGTGCCGGCCATGCCGTACCTGCTTGCCTTCGCGGCCGGCGCCATGCTGTATGTGGTGGTGGAGGAACTCATTCCGGAGGCCTCGGAGGGCGGACACTCCAACCTGGGCACCGTGGGCTTTGCCCTGGGATTCGCCCTCATGATGGTGCTGGATGTCTTGCTCGGCTAGTTTTATTTGCTTATCTTTGCGCTATTATCACATATTAAACTATGTCAGAAACCAAATTCCGGGTCGAGAGCGACCTTATCGGCGAACTTCAGGTTCCCATCGACGCTTATTACGGCGTACAAACCCAACGGGCTCTTAACAACTATAAAATTTCCAACACGCGGATGTGCGACTATCCGGAGTACATCATTGCCATGGCCTATGTGAAGATGGCCGCGGCGGCCGCCAACGCGGAGCTGGGCGTGCTGGACCCCAAAATTGCCGATGCCATTGTGGCAGCCTGCAAGGAAATTGTGGCCGGTAAACTGTGGGACCAGTTCCCGGTAGATATGATGCAGGGCGGCGCCGGCACGTCGGTCAACATGAACGCCAACGAGGTCATCGCCAACCGCGCCCTGGAACTCATGGGGCACAAGAAGGGCGAGTACCAGTTCTGCTCCCCCAACGACCATGTGAACTGCGCCCAAAGTACCAACGACGCCTATCCGTCGGCCTTCCGTTACACGTTTGTGCGCATGAACAAGCACGTGGAGGAAGCGCTCCGGCAGCTGATTGCCGCCTTCCGCGCCAAGGGTGAAGCGTTCAAAGACATCATCAAGATGGGCCGTACCCAACTGCAGGATGCCGTTCCCATGACCTCCGGCCAGGAATTCAACGCCTTTGCCAACAACCTGGAGGAGGAACTGGCCAACCTGGAGCGCAATGCGGTGCTCCTCAAAGAGATTAACATGGGCGGTACGGCTATCGGCACCGGCCTTAACGCCGTTCCCGGCTTTGCCGAGCTGTGCACCAAGAAGATGAGCGAGTTCACCGGAGACCGCTTTGAAAAGGCCCCGGACCTGGTAGAGGCCACGCCGGATACCGGCGCATACGTAAGCTATTCCGCTGCCCTCAAGCGCCTGGCTGTCAAGCTCTCCAAAACCTGTAACGACCTCCGCCTCATGGCTTCCGGCCCCCGCTGCGGCCTGCACGAGATTAACCTCCCGGCCATGGCGCCCGGCTCCTCCATCATGCCCGGCAAGGTGAACCCCGTGATTCCGGAAGTGACCAACCAGGTGTGCTTCAAGGTGATTGGCAACGACACTGCCGTGTGCTTTGCCGCAGAGGCCGGCCAGCTGCAGCTCAACGTGATGGAGCCCGTGATTGTGGAGTGCATCCTGGAAAGCCAGACCTGGCTCATCAATGTAATGAACACCCTCCGCACCCTCTGCGTAGAAGGCATCACCGTCAATGCAGAGCACTGCCAGAAGATGGTCAAGAACTCCATTGGCATTGTCACCGCCCTGAATCCGTACATTGGCTACAAGGCATCCACCAAGGTGGCCAAGGAAGCCCTGGAGACCGGCCGCAGCGTGTACGACCTTGTGCTGGAAAAAGGGCTCATGACGCGCGAAAAACTGGACGAGGCCCTGGATCCCAAGGCCATGACCGCCTCCCACGACTTTTTGAAATAAGCCACTGGTCGGCAATTTGCTGACCCTCAGCTACTTACAGAAAATCCTCGGCTCTTTTTGCGCCGAGGATTTTTCATAAAGTGTTGACTAATAGCCACTTAGCAGCCAGCGGAATTTAGCAGGAGCTCATGTAGGCGTGAACCAGCTTCCATTTGCCGGCAGCGAAATCGGCCTCCTTGTACAGGAGGTTGAGCATGCCGCCGTCGTAGAAGCGGAGGCCGGCGGTATCGGAGTCTATCTGCAGAAAGTTCAGGCAGCCTTCCATCTCCCGGCCCACTTCCTCGAAAAAGGGAACGCCCAGGAGCTTGGTGCAGTCGGCCTGTTCCTCACAAGCCTCGAAGGTCATTTTGAGGGGCTGCTGGGTGAGGGGCTGGTCCTCGTCGTCCACCAGGATGGCGCTGCGGAAGGTCTCCATGTTGATGGCTTTGGTGTACTTGACCACCACCATTTTGCGGGCCCATTCGCCCAGGCCGTTGTGGTACGGGGCGTCATAGTCCAGATACTCGTCAATAGCGGCAAAAACGTAGAACATCCCCTGGTGCGGCAGCTTGCCTTCCGGGTCCAGCGGGGCAATATCTTCGCAGTCAATCTGGCACACGAAAGTGAGGGGGTAGTCAAAGGTTTCCCCGTCCTCCGTCACCTGGATGGTGGGGTATTCCATATCGGCAGGAAGGTCGGGGTCTCCCCACCACTTGGAGCTGCAGAAAAGCTCTGTCTCCGTTTCCTGGAGGTTAATCTTGATAGCCATAGGTCGATAGTTTGTGCGAAGATAGCAATTTTTTGTGTATATTTGTGAGTTAAACTATTGTACTTATATGGCAAGCTTCAAATATGCACCCATGTTCCA
>DEKS01000111.1:1087-3709 GCA_002354005.1 Bacteroidales bacterium UBA2716 | reverse complement strand
TTCATCTTCTGAAGAATCATGGCCGAAATCTCCTGAGGAGTATAAAGCTTACCGCTGATATCCACGCGGGGAGTGTTGTTCTCTCCACGAACCACCTTGTAGGGAACGCGGGAGACCTCGGTGTTCACCTGATCGTACGTCTCACCCATGAAACGCTTGATGGAGAACACGGTGTTGTTGGGGTTGGTGATGGCCTGACGCTTGGCCGGAGAGCCGATTTTACGCTCACCACCGTCGGTGAAGGCCACTACGGAAGGGGTTGTGCGCTGCCCCTCGTTGTTGATGATGACAGTAGGCTGATTGCCTTCCATCACAGCGACGCAGGAATTGGTTGTTCCCAGGTCGATACCGATAATTTTACCCATAGTTTATACTCTTTTAATTGTTTGCTTACTAAAAGGCGCCACTCCTTGTGGAGCGACGCCTTGATTTTATCGAACATCGTGCCAGTGTTTTTCTGCTGACAAAATGGCAGATTTTGGGACACTAGAACCGCCAGCCGAAAGTGAGGAGGGCATCCCAGAGACGGGCCTTGGCCTCCAGTTCCGGTGTGAGCACTGAGTTGTCTATCCGTTTGGACATAGGGTCTGACTCGTACGTATAGTAGTCATAGGCCAGGAGATATTCCTTGGGCATGAAGCGCACCCGAACGGCAGCATCCAGGAAGAACGCGCCAAAACTGGCACCAAGCCCCACGGAAGCGACATGCTTTGCCTGACGGATTCTCTCTGCGGAAGACAGCGGCGTATTGGTCCAGTCCGCGTTGAGCCAGTTCTTCTGGGCCGATGTAATGTAATTGTACCCCGCGCGGATAGAAAAGAAAGGAGCGGGCTTTATTTCCAGGCCGGCACGGAACTGATGCCCTACAGTGAGGGCGTTCTGGATATCGCCGTTGGCCTCCGTCAGATAAGCGGGCATGCTGGCGCTGCTTCCCCTGTAGCGGGCACTCCGGTAATCCGTGAGTTCATAGTCTGCGCTGACAACGGCCACAGAACCGAAACTATATGCCACACCGGCATTCAGGCGCCAGGGCTGCTGGAGGCGGAACGTCCAGTCGTCCTCCGGGCTGGTGGAAGGCAAGAGGGTTTTGCCGGTAAGCCGAACCTCTCCGGAGTATGCCTGGCGGGCACGCATGTTGGTCCAGGTGGGCGACTGGATGGACACACCCAGCCGGAGACCGCCTACCGGGCGCCACAGCAAACCAGCCTTAAAATATACACCACTTCCCCGCAGGGAGTAATTGTGCTTCATCATGAGGGAAGCAAAACGTCCCCTGGTGCCGTCCGTATACTCAATGTCCGGAAATTCCTCGGCGTTTTCCGGGGACTCCTGCCAATACTCCGACATATTGTAGTTGAGCATGGTAAAGCCCAGGTTGAAGCCCAGATACAATTGGTCGTTGTAGTTGGCCGACATATTCAGGAAGAGGTCCTGCTTGTAGCCGTAGGTTTGCTGGCCGTATTTCTGATACACGGGCGCAGCCAGCCAGCAGTTATTAGCGGCATCACGGACTTCCGTGACGGCCTGGTACTTGTTGGCGCTCCCGGGGATGCCATTGAACATCCCGCTGCGGTAACCCACCATATCCATCCAGGCCGGCATACGCGTAACATCCGGACCGTCGTACCACCAGTCTCCCGTGCCCAGCACATTTTCCGTATAGCCCTCTGCCGATGAGGCCAAGGATGCGGCAAAAGAGTTGTCTTCGTTGACGCCCGAGCCTACGACACGGCCCGTGAAGTCATTGGTGGCATTGGAGACCATGCCAAAGGAAAAACGCTTCCAACCGGCCCTGCGACCGGTATCGGCATGAATAATAAAGCCGATATTGGGAAGCTTTACACGAGCGTAACCGGAATTTACGTTGTCTCCCAGGCCCATGGGCGAAGTGGAGCCCTCCGGGATAACGCCGGTAGCCGAGGTGCTGGAGATGCTCAGGCCGGGCGTAATGACCACCTGGGAATAGCCGGCCACGGAGGAACCGGCCGGATTGAGGCCAATGGAGCCGAGGTCTCCCCCAACGGCCGTAAGGGCATTGCCCATACCTACGCTCCGCGCGGTACCCTGATACAGGTTCTCGGAAAAATAGAGGGCATCCTGCCAACTCTGGGCAGCGGCCGCCACCGTGACGACCGCTCCCAATGCGAATGTTATGATTTTTTTCATGACAAGTCTGTTTTATCTGCGGGACGACGAGCGGGAACCACCGCCACCGCCGCCTGAATAACCACCGGAGCGGGAACCGCCGCCACCGGAATAGCCGCCGCCGGAGTAGCCGCCGGAGCGGGAACCACCGGAATAGTTGCTGCCGGAAGAACGGTAGCTGGAACTGCCACTGGAGCGATAGCTGCTACTGCCGCTGGAACGATAGCTGCTACTGCCGCTGGAACGGGAACTACTGCTACCGGAAGACCTATAATTGGAACTACCGGAAGAACGGTAGTTGGAGCTACCGGAGCGGGAAGATCCGCTATAACCGCTGCTGCGGGAGCCACCGGTAGAGCGGCTTACTGAACTACCGGAAGAAGAGCGGCTGCTACCCACGGATGAGGAACGGCTGCCACCGCGGGAGGCCGTAGTGCCGGCGGAACGGGAGGCCGCCGATACGCCGGAACGGGAGGC
>DEKS01000111.1:0-970 GCA_002354005.1 Bacteroidales bacterium UBA2716 | reverse complement strand
TCCGGACCGTACGGGAACTGCTCCCCACGCGTGAACTGCGTGCCGTACCCACACGGGTAGAAGTTATGCTGCGGACATCGGTGCGGAAAGCACCGCCACGGGCGCTGTACCCTCCTGCATAAGGGCCATTATACCGTCCCCTTCTGGACCAATAATACCCACCGGCAGGGCCATAATAGAAGCCCGGGCCGTAGCTGTACCAGCGGTGCCGATACCAGGAATCCCAGTAATAATGCGGGCCATACCAATAGGGACGATACCAGGGGTACCAAGGATCCCAAACCCAGGAACGATAGTAAAACGGGCCACCCCAGTACCAGGGACGATACCAGGGATCCCAAGGGTCACAATACCAAGGACGATACCAGGGGTCTCCGTAATAAAAAGGATCGCGAAGCCACAGGGGGCCGTTAACAACAACCAGGGTAGAAGTTTCTGTAGTAAGGCGTTGCGGCTTGGCGGCAGGCACCACCAGGGTGTCTCCGTTGCTGTTCACGATATAAGCATGAGACTGCTTGCTTTCTGCAAGGAGATTATCCAGTTCCGACTCCGTGGCGGCCGTAATGGTGGGCGTTGCAGGAGCGGCGGCAGGACGGGTATATACGCCGTCATCGTACACTTTGGTTTGGAGCTGGCTCGTGGAAGAGCAGCCCCAGGCGGCTAATACCGCCACAGCACAGGCCAAAAAACTCTTTTTCATCGTCAGTACCTCCTTTTATCCAATAAAAATAAGTATCTTTGTGCCCTAATTGGGCATTTGGGCAAGTTTATGCAATTATTATACCTGCTAGCCCATTCGGTCCTGCAATATTACGCATAAAAACAAAAATAAACAAGCAAACAATATGGCAAAAGAGGTAACCAAACGGTCGGAAAACTACTCTCAGTGGTACAACGACCTGGTAGTCAAGGCCGATCTGGCCGAACAATCGGCCGTGCGCGGCTGCATGGTCATCAAACCTTATGGCTA
>DEKS01000191.1:35668-35892 GCA_002354005.1 Bacteroidales bacterium UBA2716 | reverse complement strand
CCGAACTCCCAGTAGTTCAGAAAGCCAAACTTCTCACACTGAACCACTTCCAGCCGTGAAACCGCACTCCACGGCCCCATCCCGAACTTCCCGTCCAGCCGGAAGTCGTGCCGCGGACGTTCGTAATTCCGGTACCTTTCCGTAAACCGCACATCCAGGGCCCAGGCCGATGCCACCTGCCACTGCCACCCTGCGTACACCCTTACCTGGAAGCGCGAAGGCCC
>DEKS01000191.1:22265-35550 GCA_002354005.1 Bacteroidales bacterium UBA2716 | reverse complement strand
AGGAAAACGCCCCACCCGCCGCCAGGGCATATTCCCCGTTCTTTTTCCCGGAAAAGCGGGAGGGTAGCACCCGCCCTTGAAAAGCCAGTTTGATGGGACCGACAGGACCTCGGAATGCCGCCAGAGCGGCAATCGAACCATTCTTCCAGGCCACTTCTCCAGCGGCATCCCAGCCGCGCCAGTTCCAGCGCGTGTCGACAGAAGCCGTCAGCGAGGCCGGCATTCCAAACGTATAGGAGGCCGTCGTCCCCACTTGCCCGTGCCTTCCCAGCCATGCCGCATGCACACCCACCAGCCCGTTTATAGCGCCAAAGGCCGTGGCTTGCCAATGCGTTCCACTATAGGAATAGGCCGCGCCCCGGTGCACCAGCTCCGAGGAATACGACCATACCGGCGAAATGCCCGGCGTCCGTCGGATAAACGCATCCACCGTGGATAAACTGCTCATGGAAAAGCCGCTCCAGAACGAGAGTCCCTGCCCGTATCGGACGTTGAAATCGCCTATCAGCAGCGTATGTCCCCGGAAACGGGCCTCTCCGTAAAATGTACCATCCTTGCCTCTCCAGGCGCCGCCTGCACGCCACCAACTGCCTGATACCTTGGCTTTTCCGCCAATCGAAGACAGCGTTCCGCGCACCAGGGCCGATGCCCGCACGCGAACCGTATCGGCCACACCGGGCAAGCGGTCCGACGCCAGCGAAAGGAAGGGGCGCAGCACGGCGACAAGTTCCGCGGAAAAACCATCGACCAACGCCAGCTCTTCCCAAGAGAGAATGTCGCCGGCCGTCGAGCGGTAGTCGGACAGCGAAGCAATCTGGTACGCGGTCAGGAGCCCGTCGGAGCGGATACGTGCACTGTTAATCCGGATACGCCGGCCCTGTCGGGCTTCCAGCTGCGAAACCCAATACGCGTCCACTTCTTCATCGGAGGAGGCGCCCGAAAGAAAGCGGGCCGCCCGGAGAACTTCCTCGTCCTGCGCCCGTGCCCACCAGGCAAAGAGCAGGAAAACAGTCAAACACACAAGCCTTCTCATGCCCACAAGGTACAAAGGAATGGGCAAAAAGAACAGCACCTGTTGATAACTTGTGTTGTTTCACATGATTTTTTGCTGTTTTTTAATTATATTTGTACAATAATACAATTCCACATGGACAAAATTACCCTTCACGACAAAACTTTCCGTCGCTTTATTCCCAACGAGGAAATCGAAAAAGCCATCGATTCCGTGGCGGAGCGTCTGAACAAGGACTATGCAACTTGCACGGATGAGGACCCCGCCATTTTGCTGTGTACGCTGAACGGCGCCATCATCTTCGCGGCGGAACTGCTCAAACGGGTGAACTTTCCGCTGGAGCTCAAAGCCTGCAAGCTTTCCTCCTACGAAGGCACCAGTTCCACCGGTGTGGTCAAAACAGACGTCCCGCTGCCCGCCCATCTTGAAGGGAAACGGGTTATCATCGTGGAAGATATCGTGGACACCGGCAACACCATTGTGGCCATGACCCGGCAACTCAAGGAAAGAAAGGTAAAGGACGCCCGTGTATGTACCCTCCTGCTCAAGAAGGAAGTGTACAAGAAAGACGTGAAACTGGACTACGTTGCCATGGAAATTCCCAACCGGTTCATCGTGGGCTTCGGCCTGGACTATGACGAACTTGGGCGCAATATCAAGGACATTTACGTTTTAGACGACTAACCACATGAAGTATTATGTTCTGTTTGGGCCTCCGGGCGCCGGAAAAGGCACCCAGGCCGGTCGGATGGTAGAACGCTACCACCTGTGCCACCTATCCACCGGAGAACTCCTGCGCAGTGAAATCGCTGCCGGCACGGAGCTTGGGAAGCAGGCCAAAGCCCTGATCGATGCAGGCAACCTGGTCCCGGACGAGGTTGTGGAAGGCATGATCGAGGCCAAATTCCGCAGCACCAAAGGGGTCGATGGCTTCCTGCTGGACGGCTTCCCGCGCACCATCGCCCAGGCGGAAGTCCTGGACCGCATGGTGGCTGGGTCCGGAGAAAGCGTAACCGCCTGTGTATCGCTCATGATTCCGGACGCCCTCATCCACGAGCGCATCGCCCACAGGGCCACCATTGAAGGCCGTGCCGATGACGCCCGAGAGGAGATTGTGGAAAACCGCATCAAAACCTACCACGCCAAAACCGAACCGCTCGTTGCCTTTTACAAGGAGGCCGGCAAGTACCATGAGATTGACGGTGTAGGCAGCATCGATGAAGTCCGCGAACGGATTTTCTCCGTGATGGACCGGTTCTAAGCGTTTCCCCTGTCACTTCAAAGCCCCGTCCCTTCCGGATGGGGCTATTTGCGGGAAACTTTGAGTTTTTGGCCAATGGAAAGCCTGTCGTTCTTGAGTTTGTTCCAGTTCATGAGCTGCTTCACGGTGCAGTGATTGCGGCGGGCGATTTTACCCAGGGTGTCGCCGGACTTCACCTTATAGATTACCCACTGGCCTGTGGAACCGGGACGGGAAGTGGCCACAGGGCGGCCGGAAACCACGGCCCGGCCATCTTTCACGGCATCCGTGAAGAGTTCCGCCTTGCGGTAGTTGTACACGGAATCGGCCAAATCCAGGAAGGGGGACGTGTAGTTGAACGGCAGGCGCAGGATTTCGTCTCCGGAGGCGCCCGGAACAATGTCTTTGTGGTACTGCGGATTCAGGTCCCGAAGGTCGTCCATGGGAATGCCCAGGAGCTCGCTTACCTGCGCAAAATGGAGGTTCCTGTGCACGTGAATCGTGTCCACATAGATGGGCATGGACATGGGCTCTGCGACCAGCCCGTACTCCGAGGCATAGCGGAAGGCATACATGGCACCCACCATGGCCGGCACGTACCCGCGCGTTTCCCTCGGCAGGTACTCGTACACGTCCCAGAAATCGGTTTTTCCGCCGGCCCGCTTAATGGCTTTGTTCACATTCCCGGAGCCGCAGTTATAGGACGATATGGCCAGCGGCCAGTCCTGGAAAATGCGGTAGGCGTCCCGCAGATAGCGGGCAGCGGCATCTACCGCCAGTATGGGATCCATGCGCTCATCGACAAAAGAATCGATCCGGAGTCCGTAGCTTTTGGCGGTACGATACATAAACTGCCACTGGCCCAGCGCACCTACGCGAGACTCGGCGCGCGGATTCAGTGCACTCTCGATAACCGCCAGATACTTAAGCTCTTCCGGCAAATCGTATCGACGCAACGTCTCTTCAAAAATAGGCATATAATACTCCGACAGGCCCATCATCTCTCCCATCTTCCGGGGCATCTTCTCCGAATAAAGAATCATGTAATTCTTTACCGTCTCATTGTAGGGGAGCGTAATGAACGAATTCATGGCCGTCAGCCGCTGCATGAGCACCGAATCCGGGACATCCGTGGTAAAACGCACGGAATCCATATTGTACTGTTCCCGGGCCGATGAACGGCTCCTGCGGTGCATATACCACTGGCCCAGCAGGGTATCCGTGCTGGAAGTATAGTCCTCCAGCGCAGCCGCCACCTTGTTCTCGTTTTCGCCGGAAAGTTCCGTTTCGATGGCAGCCCGCTCGGCCGCATCCGTGCGGAAAGCCTCCAATTCCGCTTCCAACTGCTCGATGCGTTGGAGCAATTCCGCATTTTCTTTCAGCAGCTTTTTACGGCTTTTGTAGTTCTGCGGACCTGCTAGAAGGGGAGTGGACAATATGATAACTAGCAGAAAGACAAGCGTTTTCTTCATACAAACTAAAACTTTATGCCAATGCGCATCCCCACGGCCGGCGTGGTAGGAACACTGCTGAAGTTGACCGCATAATTATTGACGGGAATCACCGACGGCTCTATACGCATGGAAATGTCGTCCGACACCTCAAAATCCTGCATATAGGCAAATACGTTGGCATCGATCACCTGCAGCAAATACGAAACGGCGAACGCCAGGATGGAGTAGTCCCGGTACCTGCGGTAAACGTCTCTGTAGTATTTGGCATTGTCACCGGACCATGGCGGTGTGTCTGTCACCTGTTTTTCCGTTGAAGTGGCCTGGTTGTGAATCCATTTCCAGCGCTGGTACTGGCGCGAATTGTCTACCCAGAAATGAATGCTGCCGGCCATCAGGCCCCAGTAGATGGGCACCTTCCAGGCCTCGCCGTTGTAGATTTGTCCCAAACCGGGGAGCAGCAAAGAATACACCGTGGCCTTGGCCGGGTCCGGCTTTTTGTCGCTCTTGAACATGATGGCTCCGTCCATGAGGGAGCCCCAATAGAACAAGCCCGCCCCGACAAAGGATAAAATACTGAATGTCTGGTATTTACTGTCCTGCGTACTCTTATACAGCTGATTGCAGCGGATGCCGCCGTAAATGCCGGCGCCGATGCCGCCATACACGATGGGCAGCTTCCAGTATTGCCGGTTGTAAATTTGGTTGGAGCCGATAAACACCGCCGAGCCAATGGTGAGCGTTTTGAGCGAAGCTTTGTTCTTGCCGGCGAGCCCGCCAAAGAATTCCTTGAAACTGAAGAGGGCAGAGGAGTCCGTGGTGGCCTTCTGGGTGGTATCCGCATAGGTCTGCGTAAAGGCATCGCGCTTGAATTGGTCGTCCCGGTATTGGGCGGCCAGCGGCAAGGCGACAAACAGGCTCAGCGCAGTAATGACCAGGCGGTACAGTTTCATCGCGGATCCAGTGCCTTTAAGAATTCCTCCGCCTGGGAGTCCGAGGCAAAACGAATGGTGATGGCGCTCTTGCCATCCTTGCTACGGCGCAGCGAGAGGCTGTTTTCGCCCACATATCGGCCCAGGTTTTCCAGGAGCCGATAATACATCTGCGGCAGTTCCACGGGCTCTGCGGCGGCTTTGGGCGTGGCCGATTTGGTGTTGCCCAGGGACTGGATTTTCTCTTCCAGCTGGCGCACGGAAAGACCGTGCTTGACGATGGCGTCGCACAGGGCCTCCTGCAGGGCCGGATTCTCTACGCCCAGCAGCACCTTGGCGTGCCCGACGCTCACCAGGCCCACTTTGAGGTCATGCTGCACCTTGGCAGGGAGCTTGAGCAGCCGCAGCTGGTTGGCCACGGACGCGCGTTTTTTGCCCACACGGTCGGCCATTTGCTCCTGCGTGAGACGGCATTCCTCCATGAGGCGCTGATAGCTCATGGCCACCTCTATGGGATCCAGGTTTTCCCGCTGGATGTTTTCCACGATGGCCATTTCCAGCATGCCCTGTTCCGAGGCGTCGCGAATGTACGCGGGAATCATGTCCATGCCGGCCATGATGGAAGCCCGGTAACGGCGTTCACCGCTGATAATCTGATATTTGCCGTCTCCTTTGCGCCGAACGGTGATGGGCTGGATGAGGCCGAAGGTACGGATGGAGTCTGCCAGTTCCCGCAGGGCCTCGTTGTCAAAATTCATACGGGGCTGGTACGGGTTGGGCTCGATGAGTTCCACGGGGATGCGCAGTACGTCCGAGGTGTCCTTGGGTTTGTCCTCGGCCGTAACCACCTGTTTATTGATGTATCCGACAGGCTTTCTGAGTTCCGTAAGGTCTTCTCCGCCCAGAAGGGCGCCCAGGCCTTTTCCCAGGCCGAATTGCTGCTGTTTAGCCATTGTAGTTCGCGTTTTTGTCCAGGACTTCCTTGGCCAGGTTCATGTAGTTGGCCGTACCGTTGTTCATGACATCGTACAGGATGATGGGCTTTCCGTACGAGGGGGCCTCACTGAGGCGGATGCTACGGGCGATTACCGTGTTGAACACCATATCTTTGAAGTGGTCCCGGAGCTGGGCCACCACCTGGTTGTGCACCTTGGTGCGACCGTCGAACATGGTAACCACAAAGCCCTCGATGGCCAGGGAGGGATTGATGCCGTTTTGCACCAGACGGATGGTCTGGATGAGCTTGGCCAGGCCCTCCAGCGCAAAGAATTCCGGCTGCACGGGAATAATCACGGAATCCGCCGCCGTAAGGCAGTTCACCGTAATGAGGCCCAGGGAAGGGGAGCAGTCTATGATGATGAAGTCATAGTTGTTCCGGATGGGCTCCAGGGCCTTTTTGAGCACCGATTCGCGATCACGGACCTCCAGCAGTTCTATCTCTGCGCCCACCAGATTGATGTGCGAAGGAATCATGTGCAGCTTGGGCAGTTCCGTCTGGATGAGGGCGTCCTCTGCGCGCAGTTTGCCGATAAGGATCTCATACAGCGTGCGATGGTCGCTGTTCTCCGGGTCAAAGTTAAGGCCGGAAGTGGTATTGGCCTGGGGGTCTGCGTCGATAACGAGGACGTTCTTCTCCAGAACGGCCAGGGACGCAGCCAGGTTGATGGCAGTGGTGGTTTTACCCACGCCGCCTTTTTGATTGGCGATGGCGATGATTTTTCCCATACAGTCAGGTTAAAGGGCATACGGCCCGATAAATCAGACAAAATTAGTGATAATTCCTGACACGCGCAAGAAATGTTCCACAAAAAGTTCCACACCTGAATACCTGCTGCAGGCAGGCGATAAATCGAAAGAAAAGTTTTATCTTTGTCCATTGTGGACGAAAGCACCTTCATACAGGTCATTCTTCCGCTCAAACTGGAGTGGGAGCCCTACTATCTGGTGGAAACGCCGGTGGTAGCAGGGAGCCGTGTAAAGGTGGAATTCGCCGGAAAAGACTACACGGCTGTAGTCTCCGCGGTGGGTGTCACGCCCCCGGAAAACCTGGTGGACAGAATCCTGTATATCAAGGCCATAGAGCGGGAACTGCCGCCCGTTTTTGAACAGGAAATTGCCTTTTGGCGCTCGCTTGCCACGTATTATCTGTGCACCATCGGAGAAGTGTACAAAGCCGCCCTGCTAAGGGACCGTGTGGCTGCGGAACTGCCCAAGGCGGCATCGGAAGCGGGCAGGGAAGTACAGCTCTCCCGGGAGCAGGAGCAGGCCGCAGCTGCAGTGCGCGCAGCATTTGGCGCCGGCAAAACGGTGTTGCTGCACGGCGTCACCGGTGCCGGAAAAACGGAACTTTACCTGCAACTGGCCCGCGAAACCCTGGCAGAGGGAAAGAGTGTCCTCTTCCTGGTCCCGGAAATTGCCCTTTCCCGGCAGCTGGAGGACCGGGTGACCGCAGTATTCCCAGACACGCTGGTGTATCACAGCGCCAAAACCTGGCCCCGGCGGGCAGCTGTAACCAAGGCCGTGCTGGAAGCTCCGCAATACCTGGTCCTGGGCACCCGGTCGGCCCTGTTCCTGCCGCATCGGAACCTGGGGCTCATCATTGTGGACGAGGAACACGACAACTCCTTCAAGCAGGATTCCCCGGCCCCGCGTTACCATGCCCGCGAGAGTGCCATCATGCTCTCCTTGGTGCAGGGGGCGCACGTCATCCTGGGCAGCGCAACCCCGTCTTTAGAGTCTCTCTATAACGCTGAAAATGGAAAGTTTGTAAAGGTTGACCTAAAGCAACGCTTCCATAAAGGCAAAGAAGCGGAAGTGCTCATCGTGGACACCGTGGCGGAGCGCCGGAAAAACGGTATGACGGGCAGCCTTTCGCTCAAACTGCTAAAGGAGCTTTCCCGCACGCTGGAAGCCGGCGGGCAGGCCGTACTGCTGCGCTCCCGCCGCTCGTATGCGCCCGCCGTCCAATGCACCGAATGCGGCACCATTCCCAAGTGTCCGCACTGCAACGTTTCCCTGAGCCTGCACATTCACCCGGAACGCCTGGTGTGCCATTATTGCGGCCATACAGAGCCCTATACAGGGAAGTGTGACCACTGCGGAGGCGCCCTGCAGCCACTGGGCGCCGGCACCCAGAAAATCGAGGAAGAGCTGCAGGCCCTTTATCCCCGGGCCCGTATTGCCCGGCTGGACAGCGACGCCACCCAGGCGGAGGCCCGGACCATCCGGCAGTTTTCCAAGGGAGAAATTGACATTCTGGTTGGCACACAGGTAGTTACAAAGGGCTTTGACTTTGCCGGCGTGTCACTGGTTGCGGTCATCCAGGCCGACAATATCCTGGGGCAGCAGGACTTCCGGGCCGACGAACACGCCATCCAGCTCCTGGAACAGTTCCGCGGCCGCAGCGGACGGCGGGGCACCCCCGGCCTTTTTGTCATCCAGACCCGGGAACCAAACCATCCCGTCTTTGCCCGCCTGGGAGAACAGGCAGACAACACCGCCCAGCTCCTGGAAGAGCGCAGGCTCTTTGGCTATCCGCCCTATACGCGCCTGATCCACCTGACCCTGAAAGATGCCAACGAGAAGCGCCTGAACTACCTGGCCCGGGAACTGGCGCAGAGCCTGCCACTGCCCTCTGTGGGCCCGTATACCCCCACGGTGGACAAGATTGCAGACCAGTACATCCGGCAAATCCGTATCATGCTGCCACGCGACAAATTCCTGCAGGAGCGGAAAAGACAACTGCTGCAGGCCATCAACCTGTTTGAAAAAACACACAAGTATACCGGACACCTGATCATAGACGTTGACCCTATATAACATGAAAACCATCCAACTTGCCTGCGCCGCCATGCTCCTTGCAACGGCCTGCACCCAGACGCCTGAAAAGCGCGCCCAAAAACTGATTGCCCAACTTACCATCGAGGAAAAAGCCTCCCTGATGATGCACGATTCCCAGCCCGTAGAAGCGCTGGGCGTTCCCGCCTACAACTGGTGGAACGAGGCCCTGCACGGGGTGGCCCGCAACGGAAAAGCCACCGTGTTTCCCATGCCCGTTGCCATGGCGGCTTCTTTTGACGAACCCCTTGTGAATAAGGTGTTTACCGCCGTCAGTGACGAGGCCCGCGTCAAGAATCGCCAAGCGCTGGAGAGCGGCCGGGTGGGCTGGTACCAGGGCGTCACCTTCTGGACGCCCAACATCAACATTTTCCGGGACCCGCGCTGGGGTCGCGGCATGGAGACCTATGGGGAAGACCCGTACCTGACCGGCACCCTGGGCATGGCCGTGGTCCGCGGCCTGCAGGGGCCATCGACCGCAGAAGTCCTCAAAGCGCACGCCTGCGCCAAGCACTTTGCCGTGCACTCCGGTCCGGAATGGAACCGGCACAGCTATAACGCGGAAGTAAGCGAAAGGGACCTTCGCGAAACCTACCTTCCCGCCTTCAAAGACCTGGTTACCAAGGCCGATGTACAGGAGGTCATGATTGCCTACAACCGCTTCCGCGGAGAGCCCTGCGGCGCCAGTAACTACCTGGTAAACACCATCTTGCGCGGCGAATGGGGCTACAAGGGAATTGTCCTTTCCGACTGCTGGGCCATTGCCGATTTTTACGAGGAAGGCCGTCACGGATTCAGCCCGGACGGGCCCCATGCGGCTGCGGCGGCCGTGCACAACGGCACAGACTTGAACTGCGGCGACACCTATCGTTTTATCCCGGAGGCCGTCCGGCAGGGCTTATTGGACGAGAAAGACGTAGACCGCAGCCTGGAGCGCCTGCTTGCCGCCCGCATTCGCCTGGGAGAACTGGACGGGAATGTGGAGCCCTGGGCCTCGCTCCCGGACGAGATCGTGGAAGGGGAGGAGCACCGTGCGCTGTCGCTGAAGATGGCTCAGGAAAGCATCGTCCTTCTGCAGAACAAGGACGATGTTTTGCCGCTGGACCCTAAGGCGCGCATCGCCCTGGTGGGGCCCAACGCCAACGACCGCGAAATGCTCTGGGGCAATTACAACCCGGTTCCGGAGCATAGCGTCACCCTGCTGGATGCCCTGAAGGAACGCGTAGAGAACCTGGTCTATTATAAAGGTTGCGAGCTGGTTGGTGACGATATCAGTGCCGAACGCCTGGATGAGTACGATGTCGTGGTGTTTGCCGGCGGCATTTCTCCCAAGCTGGAAGGCGAGGAGATGGACGTTCCGCTGCCCGGATTCAAGGGCGGGGACCGCGAGAGCATCGAACTGCCGGAAGTACAGCGTCATCTGCTGCAGGCCCTGCATTATGCCGGCAAAAAAGTGGTGCTGGTGAATTTCTCCGGCAGTGCCATGGGCCTGGAGCCGGAAACCCAGTCCTGCGACGCCATCCTGCAGGCCTGGTATCCCGGACAGGAAGGAGGTACGGCCATCGCGAATGTGCTCTTTGGCGACGTAGCGCCTTCCGGGAAATTGCCCGTCACCTTCTACAAAAACGTGGAGCAACTGCCCGATTTTGAGGACTATGCCATGAAAGGACGCACCTATCGTTTCTTCGAGGGAGAGCCGCTGTTCCCCTTCGGCTTCGGCCTCAGCTATACCACCTTTGCCTACGGAAAGGCACAGGTAAAAGGAGACCAACTGGTGCTGGAGGTGAGCAACATCGGCCCTGTGGACGCCGATGAAGTGGTGCAGCTGTACGTGCGCCGTCCCGCCGACACGGAAGGGCCCCGGAAGACCCTGAGGGCCTACAAACGCGTGCATGTTCCGTCCGGACAAAGCGTGGAAGTGAGCCTCCCGCTCACGGAAGAGACCTTCCTGTGGTGGGATGAGGCCCGGCAGCGCATGGTGCCGCAGAAAGGGGAGTGGGAACTGCTGTATGGCGGCAGCTCCCAGGACCTGGACACGCTCGCCTACACGCGCTAAAAGTTCATTACCCTGTTTATAAAAATACCCGGCCGTCGTGCCATCATTACAATAAAAAGTGTATCTTTGTGAGATTTTTTACCGCAAGGTTACACTTTTTTAGTTAGTAGTATCTAATTTTTACATATATGAGAAACAAAGCTTTTTTGATTGCCGCTGTTCTCATGATGCTTCCTGTTGGGCTCCGTGCGCAGTGGAGGGTAGGCGTCATTGAGGGGGCAGTGTACAACATCCATTCGCAGGATGTGCACTACATGACCGACTTCAGCCTGAACGGCGCTTTCGGCCTTAATTCCGGCATTTCCGGACAGTATTCATTCAACAAATGGCTGGGCGTCCGCGCAGACCTTATCTTCGCGCAGAGGAACTACAAACTGAGCCGTACGGACCTCTCCGAGATAAAATACAACTACCTGAACAACTACCTGCTCCTCCCGGTAATGGCATCGTTCAGCTTTGGCGGAGACAATTTCCCGCTGCGCGGTTTTGCCAACCTGGGCTATTATGGCGGTCTCTGGCTCACCAGCCATCGCTTTGGCACCGAATATAATCCCATGGGCGAAAAAACCTACGAATTTGCCGGCCCTGTGGCATTCAATCAGGAGAAAGACAATCGCCTGGACACGGGCCTGGTTGGCGGCGTGGGCATGGAGCTCCGCTGCAACAAGCACCTGGGTGTTCAGATTGAGGCCCGTTGCTACTACAGCCTTACCAGTCAGGTAAAGGACTACATGAAAGTGAAGGACTACCGGTACGACACCACCATCGGCCTGCAAGCCGGCGTTTACTACATTTTTTAAATTGAGATGGCCATGAGAAACTATATCAAAGGAGCCGCCGTCGCGGCAATGATGGTACTTTCGCTCGCTTCCTGCCGCAAAGAAAGCGACACCGTCCACAATTTTTCCTATATGGATGTTGTAACCTGGCAAAAGGCGAAAGACAGCTACGGCGAAAAATTCAAAATCCTGTGGGAAGGCCTTAATTCCAACTATGGCATCTGGGATTACGAGAAAGAGCTGGGCCTGGACTGGGATGCCGTGTACGACAAATACTATCCCAAGTTTACGGAACTGGACACCCTCCTTTCCAAGACGGGCGAAGTCACGGACGACAAGCTGAGGGCACTGGTTCAGGAAGTGGTGGCCCCGCTGCACGACGGTCATTTGTTCATAATGGTACAAAACCACATGACGGGCAATTTTATCGATGTAAGCCCCAACAAGGACCGCAACAAAAAGGAGCGTGAAAAAGACTACAACGAGGCCCAGGTCGGTGAACAGGTTCTTAAGCCCAGTCTGACCTATTATTATAACACTCCGGGCAAACTGAAGGATTTCAAGACGGTAGACGCTACAACGAGCACCCAGCTCCTGAGTGTGCTGGATTCCCTCTCCGGCTGGTCTAAACGCATGCTGGATTCAACCTCCAGGAAAACCCTTGTCACGCAAGAAGAACTGATGAGCGAGCTTATTGCCAAAACCATGGAAAACGAGCTTGACCAGGTGAGAGCCCTCAAGTCGAATGAGCAGATAATCAATGGCATCAACACACTTGCCCTGAAATACGCCTATCTGGATATTCCCGGCGTGCATGTGCTGGACGAGAAACTGATAAAATCAGGCATCGACATGACCTATGCCCTCTTCGAGGGGAACATTGCCTACCTCCGCTTTGATTCTTTCAGCATTACCCCATACCTGTCCACTTTCGTCACGGAGAAGAGTACGCTTCAGCCTTATGCCCAGCAGCTTTCCGCCCAGGTTGCCGATGTCTGGAATGCCTGGTTCGGCGCCATTCAGGAACTGCATAAAACCAAGCAACTGGGCGGTGTCATCATTGATGTTCGCGGCAATGGCGGCGGTATGGACAGCGACTATGCCTACGTTCTGGGTGCTCTGCTGCCTTCCGGTGGCCATCATGCGATGGACACCCGCATGAAAAGAGGCATCGGCCGGTATGACTATTCTCCGATTATTCCACAGGTGATGCCCACCTTCGTTGGGGCGCATGTAACCGTCACCGAGCCCATCGTCGTCCTTACTAACCTCCATTCCGTGAGCATGGCCGAGTTGACCGCCGTAGGCGCCAAGGTGGTGGACAACGCCAAGGTGGTGGGGACGCGTACCTGGGGCGGCCTGTGCGGCCTTATGGATAACGACACCTACAGCATCAACTATGCCGGCCATATCGGTGTAGAAGGGGAGACCCCGGTTTATGTTTACTGCCCTTGCGAGGCTTCCTTTACCAAGGATGGCAAACTCCTGGAGGGCGTTGGCGTTACGCCTGATATCGAGGTACACCTGGACAAGGCCGCCTGGAACAACGGTCTGGGCCCCGACTCCCAGCTGGACAGAGCCATCCAGTATATTACTACCGGCAAATAATCTAAAGATAGAACAAGATGAAAAAAATATATAACATTTTCACTTCCGCCCTTATGCTTCTTGTAGCCCTGCAAGGCTGCAACAAGACGTATTTGAAGGAAGTTGTCGACGAAAGTAAAAAACAAGAGCAGGAAGTGCCGGTAATCGAGGACGATGAAATTACCAAAGTCCTCAGAGGTATCAAAGGCGTTTCCAACGTTACCATCAGCCTGGCTGCCCTTCCCCAGGACCAGACAAAAGCGGAAGGGGTGCCTGCCGGATATGTGAAGCAGTACTTCTTCTCCTATGCCCAGCCGGTGGATCACAACGACCCCGCCAAGGGTACATTCTACCAGCGTGTGGCCATGCAGCTGACAGACCTGCAAAATCC
>DEKS01000191.1:0-22206 GCA_002354005.1 Bacteroidales bacterium UBA2716 | reverse complement strand
CTGGTCACTTTCCTGAATGCCAACTACGTGGAAATTGAGTTCCGTTACTTTGGCGATTCCCAGCCGGAAGACATGAACAATGTGAACTTTACCTATCTGTACTCCGAACAGTCGGCCTGTGACATTCATGAGGTAGTGACCATGCTCAAGGCCAACCTGTTCAAGCAGAACAAGTGGGTAGCTACGGGCGCCAGCAAAGGCGGCATTACCGCCGCCCTGCACGCCTACTACGCCGACCAGAAAGGCTGGAAGGACTTTGACGTATATGTCCCGTTCTGCGCCCCGTTCCTTGCCGGAACGGCCGATACCCCGCTGGATTCTTCCATGGGAAAATACGTCTTCGAAAGCTGCGGTGCCGGTTATCCCGCCGGTTCCAAAGAAGCCGTAGGCTATGCCAACTTGCGCAAAATCCTGCTGCAGTGCGAGAGCAAACCGGCCCTGCGGGAAGCCGTGCTGTGCCGCTACCACAGCGCTTTCTCGGACCAATACCGGAACATCATGACCCAGTTTAAGGGCGCCACCGAAGCACATATGCTCGCCGGCTTCTATGTGTCCTATATGGAAACCCTGATAGACCGCTTCATTTACACCCCGTTCAGCCAGTGGGCCCAGATGGTTCCCGATCCGGACCGCATCAAAGAGGGTGACAAGCCCGGTGTGACCATCCTCCAGAGCCCGCTGGACCAGGTTCTGCACTTTATCTTCATGTCAGAGGATGAGTTCAACGCGCTGGTTAAAGAAGCACAGGAGGATGCCGATGACACCAAAGCCAGCACCCATACGGTCCAAGAGATGCTGGCCTTGCGGGTTGACCCGAATATGGACATGGCATACGGTGTTGCCACCATGCGTGAACTGGGCACTGTGGGCGTGGATTTCTCCTGGCTGCCGGAGAACGCCTTCTTCACCCAGGCACTCGGTTACGAAGTAGAAGAAAAGGCGGTTGGCCGTGCCCGTTTCTGGGATTACTACGAAGGTCAGTGGGATGGCGGCAAGCTCATGACGGACCTCTGCAACTGGCTATCCTCCGGCAAACAGAAAATGGTGTTTGTCTATGGCTCCGACGACCCTTGGACCGGTGGCGCAATTCCCGATGCCGCCGCCCAGGCGAATCCCAATGTGGTGAAGGTCATGAACTTTGGCGGCTGGCATGACAACTTTTTCCTTCATGAAAACAATTACACCAAGGAAGCCAGTACGCAAATCCAAAATGCCGTGAAGGATTTCCTGAATAAATAAAGGCGCATTGCCGCACATTGTAGCCGTGCATGGCTTCCGGAAGTTGTGAGTCCGGAGACCATGCACGGCCTCCTTTTAGTGCCTACAAAAAACTATTGCAGCGGCTTCCAGGTGAGTTTGTAGGTGTTGACGGATTGGGCTTCCAGGGAGCCGGCAGAAAGAATGGTGGTTTGGGTGTAGCCGGTCAGGCGGGCATTGGCATCAAAAGCCGTGTAGTTGTATTCCACTGTAAGGGCCGCCTTGCCGTCGGAAGTTATATCCTCCATTTTGGCGGGAAGCAGGCGGCTGTTCTTCCCGAAGTAGCCCAGATGGGCCAGGTTATTATCTCCTTTTTCGCTTATGTTCACACAAAGCAGCCCCATACTCTCATTGTTTGAATACGTATACTGGACGGTAATACCGTCCGCATGCATCATCTTGTCCAAGGAATTATTTTTCCAGCTGTATTGGGTTACATTGCCGTCCCCGTCCGTAACTTTTTCCAGAAAACCGTCTGGGGAGTAGGAGTATATCTGGACGTGCTCCAAAAGCTCATCCACCGACTTTACCACCTTGCCGGAGTTATCCAGCGTATACACAATTTTGCCGGCCCAGTTCTCCAAATTCGTGGGGTCCCCAAGCAAGTAACGCGTGATGGTGTTCCGCTCATAGGTGTACACGACGTGGACAGTGGATAAACCCTTCGTTTCTTCCTTTACCTGCACAAGGCGGCCCTGGGCGTCGTACTGGTACGTAAAACGTTGGTCCAACCTATCACTCTTACAAGTGTATTCCGCCAGCACCCATTTTTCCGTGACGGTATCTTTGCGGCAGGAAACAAGGCTCAGGGCTGCGGTTATCAGCAGTATGTGTTTTACGATTGTTCTCATAAACCAAAAATAATCCCTGCGAAGTTATGTATTCTATCCGGATAAATCAAAATTATTCTTAACTTTGAAAATTCAATAGAAGTGTAGATGACAATGAAAAAAGTATTCGCAGGCCTCATGGCGCTAGTGACGCTGTTGAGCTGCGAACAAAAGAAAGACGAAACCCTGGTCCTGTATTCGGAGGCCGATTTAGGCGGCCTTCGGGTGGGCTGTTCGGCCGGCAGCTATTATGAACAGCATCTTTCGCCCCGGGAAGATATCGACCTGTTTATCGTTAACACGGAGGCCGACGGCATGCAGGCCCTGATGCAGGACAAGGTGGATGTCTTTGTGACGGACGAAGTAATGCTCACGCCGGAATCCATGCGCATGTACGGGGTAAAAAAGGCCCTGCGCGGGGAAGAGAGCTTTGACGTATCCGTGGCTGTAAGAAAGGGAAATACCCAGCTTCTGGAACAGCTCAATACATTTATCGCCCAGCCCTACATTCCGGACCTTGTAAAGAAGTGGACAGAAGGGGCCTCGGTCAAGCTTCCGCCCATTCCGGAGGTCCCCGGGAACGCCACCCCGCTGCTATGCGCCGTATGCGTGAACCTGGAACCCACCAGTTATGTGGGCGAGGGAGGCGAGTGGACGGGCCTGGACCCGGAACTGGCCCGGCGTTTTGCCGCCAGCCTGGGCCGGCCGCTGGAAATCCACTTCCAGGAGCTGAGCGCCGCTATGATCGCCCTGGAAACCGGCCAGGCGGACATGATTATCTCCAGCCTGTTCGTCACGGAAGAGCGTAAGAAATCCGTGGATTTTTCCATTCCCTACTATCATTGCCACCCTGGCTATTTTGTAAAAGACAAAGACAGCACGCACCGGATCAGTTTCTCCGAGCGCCTGCACATGAATCTGGTCACCGAGAACCGCTGGAAGCTCATTACGGACGGCCTTTGGAAAACCCTGGAAATCACCCTCCTGTCCATCCTGTTCGGTTCCATTCTGGGCGGTTTTCTCTGTGCCGCCAAGCGCAGCCGCCGCAAATGGCTCAAGAGTCTGGCAGAACTCTATGGCGCCTTTATTGAAGGCATTCCCACGCTGGTGCTCCTGCTCCTGATGTTCTATGTGGTATTTGCCGACATAGGACTGGATGCCACCACGGTAGCCATTGTCACGTTCAGCTGCTGCTTTGCCGCATCGTCCGGAAGTATTTTTAACACGGCCATCTCCACCGTTCCTCACGGGCAGACGGAAGCCGGCCTGAGCCTGGGCTTCACGCCCCTGAAAACCTTCACGGGCATTGTGCTGCCGCAGGCAGTACAAAAAGGCCTGCCGCTGTATATCGGCGCCTGCGTATCCATGCTCAAGGAGACCTCCATTGTGGGCTACATTGCCATTCAGGACCTCACCCGCGCGAGCGACCTGGTTCGCAGCCGCACCTTCGACGCCTTTATTCCCCTGGGCGTTGTCACCATCCTGTATTTTGTTGTAGCATGGGTCATCCGCACCCTGCTTAACCTGGCCCTAAGAAAGAAGCAACATGATTAGCATCAAGCATTTAAGCAAGACCTTCACCAATCCGGACGGCACCCAAATCACCGTCCTCAAGGATGTGAACTGTGAAATTGAGAAGGGGGAGGTCATTAGCATCATCGGCCCTTCCGGAACAGGGAAAAGCACGCTCCTTCGGGCCATCAACATGCTGGAGCCGCCCACCGGCGGAGAAATCTGGGTGGACGGGGAGAACATCATGGCCAAGGGCTACCATCTGGACAAACTGCGCCAGAAAATGGGCATGGTTTTCCAGAACTTCAACCTCTTTGACCACCTGACGGTGCTGGAGAACATTACCTATGCCCCCACGCGCCTGTTAAAGCTTCCCCAGGAGGAGGCCCAAAAAGAAGCCCTGGAGCTGCTCAACAAGGTGGGGCTGGCGCAAAAGGCCGACGTTTACCCTTCGTCGCTTTCCGGTGGCCAGAAGCAGCGTGTGGCCATTGCCCGTTCGTTGGCCATGCATCCGGAGGTAATCCTGTTCGACGAGCCCACATCGGCCCTGGACCCCACCATGGTGGGGGAGGTGCTCAGCGTCATGCGCCAGCTGGCCAAGGAGGGGCTTACCATGCTCATCGTCACGCACGAGATGCGTTTTGCCCGCGACGTAAGTTCGCGCATTTTCTTCATGAACGAAGGCGTCATCTACGAGGACGGCACGCCGCAGCAGATTTTCGAGCATCCCCGGCGCAGTGCCACCAAAGCCTTCGTCAACCGCATCCAGAAGCTGGTCTTCGAGATTGATTCCAACAACTTCGACTTCCTGAGCGCAGACACGGAAGCCAGGCGTTTCTGCATCAAATACGACCTGGGCGCCAAGGCCGATTTGATTGCCGATGTAGCGGAAGAGATGCTCTTCACGCACCTCAAGGACATCCGGCCCATCACTGTGCGGCTCACGCATACGGAACTCACCTCGGAAACCGCCCTGGACTTTATGGTAGAAGGCGCCACGGCGTCCCCGCTGCCCCAGGGGCCTGCCATGGACGGCATCCGGGCGAAAGTTAAGCAGGTGGTGGAAGAGCCCACCACCCGCGGATTCCGCGTAAAAATCCTGCTGTAACGATTCCCTCCCGGACAGTTGCGCCATGCAATGCGGTCCCGCTGCGGGCACGTTTTGGGGCCCTTTTGCGCCGCTGGCGGTCCGAAAGGTCCGCCAGCGCCACGTTTTGCCCGGTTAATGCGCCCGTGGCCGCCGGCGCAAGTTTCGCACCCCAATTTTATAACACCGACGGGAACAACATTGGTGGCAGTATAAATGTTACCGCCAATGATTCCGGCAGGGCAGTATTTGCCATGGGCGTACAAATTGAGTACAAATCCATATCTTTGCCTTGATTTCGTGTAAAAATGGCACAATAACCAAGTTTGATTTCGTGTAGATTTTTGCAAAACCAAAGCTTGATTTCGTGATGAAAAGAAAGGCATGCTCCTTCTATAGGGAGCAGCCTGCCGCTGATTAACACACAAGGACCTCAATTGAACCGTTCCCGGTATTCCACGGGCGTGCAGCCCAGGTGCTCCTTGACATAGCGCCCGAAGAAGGAAGCGTTGGGACAATTGCGCGCGATATGGATGCGCTGAAGGAGAAGGGGTTTGTGATAAGAATCGGTCCCGATAACGGCGGCTACTGGAAGCGCCTAAAGTAATCACTCCTCATCCCCGGCCTGTCCGGGGATTTCTTTTGTTCGGGCCGATAAAAGGAACAGCACCAAGTCCGACGCCATGGCAAAAATCGCTGCGTCTTGGGAAGAAGACGGAATGTAGGCCGATAACCTTGCAAAGATTTTTAGAATCTGCCGATAAATCCGTAAATTTGTCAATGTTAACAACGAACCCTATGGGAGAAAAACATATCATAGAATACAAACGTCAGTGGGACGATGAATGGCTGAAGTGGATCTGCGGACTGGCCAATGCCGACGGCGGCACCATGTATATAGGCATTACCGACGCAGACACCGTCTGGGGCCTCCAGAACGCCAAAAAGCTGATGGAAGACATCCCAAACAAGATTGCCGATAAGTTGCGGCTCTATCCTGATGTCCGCCTGTTGGAGCGAGACGGCAAAGAAATCATTGAAATCGAGATCTCTCCCAGTCAGGATGCGGTCACACTGGACGGCATCCTCTACAAGCGTGTCGGCGCCACCAACCAGATAGTCAAAGGCCAAGCCCTCAAAGACTTCTACGCCCGCAAAATGAACGCCACCTGGGATTCCAGAGTCATCCGCGGCGCCACCATCGAAGCAATTGAACCGGAAGCCATCAAGTACTTCCTTCGCAAAGGTATAGACAAAGGTCGGTTACCCAAGGACAGCATCAATGACCCCATCGAGAAAGTCCTCAAAAACCTGGAAGTAATGACAGAAGACGGAGAGCTCACCATCGCCGCGCTTCTCCTGTTTGGCAAGAATCCCCAGCACTACTGCCTCAACGCCCGCATCAAGATAGGCCGATTTGGAGCAACACAGGCAGCATTGATGAATCAGGACCTCATCGGCGGAGACCTCATCCGTATGGCCGACCGTGTGATGGAAGCCCTGGATGCCAAGTATCTTATCCGTCCCATCCATTACGAGGGCATGCAGCGTATAGAGCCTCTGGAGATTCCCGAAGACGGCCTCAGAGAGATACTATACAACGCTATCTGCCACAAAGATTACAATGGTCCGGATAGTCAAATGCGCATCTTCGATGACCGTATCACCTTCTGGAACCAGGGCACTTTACCCTCCGGCATCTCACCCGAGGACCTTTTCAAGCCTCACGATTCCCATCCCAGGAACCGCCTTATCGCCAACGCCTTCTACATGGCCGGCTTCGTTGAGGCCTGGGGTCGTGGTTTCGAACTCATTTCAGAGGCATTCAGGGAACAAGGTCTTGAAGTTCCCACCCTTGTGGAAGAGCAGGGCGGGGTTCGTGTCATTATCAAGCGAGAGCTTTTCTACGGCATTCAGCAAGGTGGTCGGATAGATCCCAAAACCGGCAGGCTTATCAAGGCCGATGACACCAAAAATGTCACCAATGATGTCACCAAAAAGTTAACTGAAAGACAGCGAGTTATACTTGAAATGCTGCCTATCGGTGACATGGAAAATGTCACCAAAAAAGAAAGAGTAAACACAGTTATGTTAGCGGCTAGATTTGGAGTAGTCCTGCGCACTATTAAGCGTGACATGAAAGCCCTCCAGGACCTGGGGCTAGTAGAGCACGTTGGCCCATCTAACGGCGGCTACTGGAAGCGCCTGAAATAATCAATCCTCATCCCCGGCCCGTCCGGAGATTTTGAGAATTCAGCGGTCTGTCTTTACGACCCAGACACCATTTCGTTTGCCATTTTCACGAGTGATTACTCTCTTCTCGGATAGCCCATACTAATAACCGCCAATTCCTCTAAGTACATTTCAAAGTGTCATTTTGGCACTTTGGAACAGGGCTACTGGCACTTTGAACAGATGTGATTAGCAAATCTCGGTTTCTGAGTACGTTTTCTTCTTCCAGCAAAAGGTTCCGCGTGTATAGAGCCCACGGTCATTAATTTGCTGGGCGATTTGCCCGATCTTCATGCCGTGGCCAGAGCTGGTCAGGAGGTAGACTATGGCTTCTTCGAGTTTCAAGATTAAAACTATAGTTTTTGGATATGTTTCTTGTCGTACTTCTTGATGTAGTCTAAGAGCTTCTTGCCCTGAAGAATCTTGATGTCGGCGGCAAGGCCGATGACGAAGCGGCCAGCGCCTTCGACGCTGTTGATGGTGGTCCGGAGGGCCCAGTTGCCATCCTCCCGCTTGAGGTCTTTTTCGGCTAGCGGGAATTCTTCCACCAGGAGGCTCTTTGCCCTGGTGTTCAGTTGCAGGACAATCTTCTCTACCGGTGAGCCGGTCATCCGGAACACATCCGGCTTTTTGACCTCGTGCTTATCCTGGAACTCCCAGCCGGTATCGGTTTACTCTACGGCGTGGATACGCGTAACCTTGAACATCCGAGGTTCCGCATTCTCCACATCGTACGCCCATACATCAATCATATTTGCCGTAAAGGAGAACGGTTCCACTACGCGGTCGCGCGTCTCGTCGCTATGGGCCGATGCGTAGCCCCGAAGCACCACCTGCTTCTTGTGCTTGATGGCGTCGTTGAGGGCCTCGATGTTGGCCGCATTCGCGGGATTGTCTATGTAATTGGCAATGCTGGTGCAGTCATAGACGCTGGCCAGTTTCCGCTGGAGGTCCCGCTTCAGGGCGTTGTTGTTGTCGATGCCCTCGATTATCTTGGCCGCCAGGTAGGCTTCCTCGTCGGTGAAGTAGATGAGTTTCTTGAAGTCCGTGAGGCCCCGGGAGACCTTGCCCATCGCGTACACGTTGCCGTAGAGCTTGTTCACCACGAAGCCCGGGCGATAATCTCCTCCCTGGGAAGGTCGGGAGGGGATAAAACCGCAAGAGTCTGTGGCCGGCTTGTCCGGTCACAGTCTCTTGACCGATTCTCATCATTTCGCCGAATTCACACCTATTATGCCATACAGATATTCAATGCCTTTCGCCACTAATTGACTATAGGCTACTATTGGTAATGGAGATCCTATTCTGCTTATGTAGGACAATGGGATAACCTCCGACGTCAGAATAATTGATGCTATTGTGAAGTCTGTCTTTTCATTAATAAAGTCTGCAACTATCGCCATATTGTTAACAAGCCATTGATGGCGATTAATATGTTTTTCGATATACCCTTTCTTCTTATTTTCCGGCTTCCAAAAATACTTATCAAGTTCGGTTTTCATTTCTCTTACATTTCTTGCTTTCTCGGTTTTCTTGCACTCAATCGCAAAGAGAACTTTCCTGACCGAATCATAAGCAAGGACATCTATATCGCCATAGTTCTTTTCCGCTTTCAGATTGCCGTCAACATCAATTTTAACCTCCCAGTCCCAAACCGTTAACGCTGAATTCTTCTTTAAATAATCTCGGACATCCTCATTGTAATCTTGGCCTTTTATATCATTAAATCTTGACCTTAAGGCTTTCAGATACTTAGTGTTGTCCTGCAAGCGACCATCCGACAACAATGTGGCTAGTTGTCTTAATGATGACATTGCGCTCCGAGGCCCCAAAACATATCTACGTTCCCCTGATTCCGTATCATAAGATAGAATGAATCTTCTTATATAACTAAACTCGCGATTGTAAACCCAAGGAAACACATCTAGATCCCTATACCCATCAGGGGCTTTTAAGTACAAGGGTCTCGGCTCAATTGAAAAATGGTTTATGCACAATCCGATCTTGTCGCAATTCAATTTGGGTTGAAGAGTCAGAATGGATGACACGAATGAGGGGGCATCGATGTCCAATGATGACGTGTGTCTTTCTAAACACAGACAGTAACAGCCATAGCAAAAAGCATCAATATCCGAATATGAGATTCCCCAATCATGGGCGAACGCCTCATTGACATCATCCGCCGTAACAACGAGTTGATTCCTTTGCTCCTGCGACTGTTCCCGTTCTTGACTATTAACCGGTTTGAGTTGCAATCGATTCGGGAAGGCAGAGATATGTTTATTAATGTCTTCCTCAATATATGCGCGAGCAAACTCTTCCATCTTTTCTTGAAACAAATCATCTGTTATTACATATCTTCCTGATTTGAGCTTCTCAATTTGAACATCGGCCAAACCAAAATGCAAAGAATCCGATTGAGAGCCATAGGTTACAATTGAGCGCATCAATGCCATCATATATTCGATCTCTTCTCGGCCAGGATACAGTAGCCCTCCCAGACCATTATGGGAGACCACATACTCAGCCAAGCACCGGGCAGCAAGACTTGCGTTGGTTAACTCTTTTTCATGTTCTTGATATGACTCTCTTTTTTCAGGAGTATCCGCCAAACAAAGTAGTTTTGCGGGAACAATGACCCCATCATGTTCCCTGTCCCATAGCAATGACTCATTTATGTCCACGAGGCACTTAAGCAAAATCGGTTTGCGATATCTTGCCACCTCAGTATCTAGTTTTTCGAATAATACTTCAACAAGTTTGTTCAAAAAAACTTTCTTTTCTTCTCCAGATTCAATACAGCCATCAATATCCAGACCTTTTTCCGCCATATATTCAGGCAAACAATCCAGAACAAACTGATCCGTTGACCGACTTATATACAATGGTCGATGTAGAAACCGGGGATCCATTATTTCATTCTTCCCAGTATCTGTTAATAGAATCATCTTGGCCGAATTTAATGGCATTTTTTCATCTATGACACGTTTCAAGACGTGTTCATCCAAATCAAGCAGCGCTGATATGATACTTTTCATCATAAACCTTTCTCCCTCATTTGTTCCCACGGCCATCAACGACAGAGCCGATCTGTGCACTTGAACGTGAAGAGTAGAGCCTTTCCTCGCTAATGAGAAAGGATTATCGGATTTATCTGTAAAATCATCTCCGCGCCTATACTCATCAAACGTATCTTCATCAAATGATAATTCAATGAACACAGGAGAAACGAACTGCTCCGAAATCTTATCAGATAATTGTGGAGTAAGTTTAGATAGCCAGAAAACGATAGCCATTCCAAACAAATCTGCCACTTCGTACTTATGAGAATACCTGTTTGTCACTTGACGGCAATTCACCCAGATTGGGACATTGAAAGCTGTCGTTACCACATAGTATCCGTGTACTTCAGGTGATGGTTTGAATAATGGGGCGTCTTCAAGAGCTGACTCAACAGACATGTAGAGGTGCTTTCCATCCTTATCACAATCCACACATTGGAAATTCCTTTTTCTTTTCCAATCAAATATCAGGTGCATACCATCATCCGGAGGGATAATAATATTAGAGTATCTAACATCATCCGACATGTAGAAACTCTCCCCATAAGCTTTGTAAATAGAATAAATATCCAGCATGTTTATCACAGGGCCAAAACCATCTTTTTGCCTGTGAATTGTCTGAGCGAATCTTAATAAACTGAGTTGATTCCATCGCTCTGATTGTGATAATGTGATGAAATCGAAGGCTGAGAATGTGATTCTAAAGTCTTCGTTTTCTCCACCGTTATGAGGTATCATAAGCGTTTCTCCCATACTCGAGTATAGGAGAAGTGTTAAGATATTATAGTCTTTTGTATCCTTATTGCGTCTCAAGTATTCTATGGCTCTCTTTATGTGATCGTCAACATGATACATGCACTGACCTCCAGTAACAGCATCTTTCATGTTCTCGCCTAAGTCATGTACGTAACAAACATAAGCAATCCAATTCGTATCAAACTGGGCAACTATTTCCTCAAAGAAAGGATCCTCGTTTGGCGGGAGTTCATAGGTCGTCATTGGCCATTCCATTCGAGTACAGCCAAACTTTATTTCACTCCAAATATGCTGGTGAACTGCATTTGCCACGTTGTCTTCACAATTGCACGACAATACTTCATTCATTATAAACGTATTAATCGCATTAGCCTGGTTCGATATTAAAAGAAAATAGTATCTGCCATCGAATTCAACAATCGGATGAAATAAAAGAGGAGAATGATCGGGGTCTGCATACAATAATGAAGAATCAGCCGTATCTAGAACGAACGGTTTGACGAGACTCGGATTAATACCTTTCTCTAAAAGCAGTGAGTCAAAAACATCAATCGGTATTGAATAATCAATACAGCAACGATCATACTCTAATACAGGATTCTCATACTCAATACCTTTATTGTTCCCCGAAACGCCAGCCATCTTTGCAAGCACATCTCCAAGGATGAGCAGACATTGTATGCCTTGGCTAATCCTAGTTTCTACTGAACCAGGAATGGCAACATCTTTCTTAAAGATCGCGTTGATCAACTCCTTTAGTATTTCAACAGATTGACAAGATATGCCGGGAAAGACTGTGTATGCTCCACCATAAAACGCTATATTCTCGGAGAACATATTACACGGGAGGTCCTCTAGGTGATTACTTGAATACTCCTTATTCAAAATGCTCTCAAGTTCCTGTGAATTAAATGGCTGGCCTCCATTATGAATATGCCGAGTTGCTATCCTGGCAAGATCTTCTATCCTCACGTTTTTCCCGTGATTTGCAGGAGACAACTGAAGTCCGATAATAAAGTTCAAGATGTCATGCATGTTATGTGTTTTGAAGTAAGCCTGAACTTCTCTGCTTTCATTTACGCCGGCATACATACCAGAACTATTCTCGGTAACGATTCTGGGGAAAAGAATACCTTTCTCCATGCAGCAATTCTTATACTTTTTCCCACTTCCGCAAGGACAGGGATCATTACGTCCAATCTTTTTCGACATCTTTATTCTCTTTTATTCTATTGGCTTATCCTTTGAAGCCGTAATACTCAATTGTCATTCCTAAATCGCCGACCAGGTCGCCTTCTTTCAATCTCTGTTTGGTGCTTTCCTCTGAACCGATGGCTTTGAAAATGATATCAATGATTCGGAGTCCTTTGGGGTACCGGAAATCTTCGCTTCGTCTTCGGCCGCGGATGTTTATTGATATGTGACCCTTGTCCTCTTTCTGATTTCTGAAAAGCAGCAGGTCTGATTTGAAGCCACGGTACTTTGTATTGACTTCACATACATCATAACCAATCTTCCGAAGGTCATAGGACTTATCCGGGTGGAGAAACGATGCGAAATAAGGATGGATGGTGATAGTTCCTTCATCGAAGATTTCCTTTAGAATATCTCTTGTCTTCTCGTACATAGGATTTCTTCCGTAACTGAAGGATTCTCCCGCATGTTTTGTGGGCGGAGGCATTGACACGATCCATTTCCTGTCATCAGCGGAGCCTGTAAGGAATTCCTTCAATTCGGCCAGGTCAAGAGCCTGGTAGTTGATGTCGATTTCAATGCACTTGAGGTGATTGTCGACAATGGTCTGACGCTTCTTACCATCGACCTTATGACTGACCAGGAATTCAATAAGCAGCCGTTCGCCATTATCCATTATGCCTTCCACGTCCGGGCGGAAGCCATAGCGTTCATCCCACTTCTCAACTTCAACATTATGTATTCTTACCAGACCGGAGGGAAAAGCACCAGTATTGGATTGAGGGAGCATTATCCGTCCAGCTTCCTGAAGGACTTCTTTGGCAAGCAGATGTAGCGAAGATTCATAGGCACCTTCACATTCGTGTCCGTGGGCATGGGCGAAATGATGCTCACGGATTTGTCCAGCATTCTTGGCATAGAGGGGCGCATCACAATGAGGGCAGTAGCAGCCGCACTTCATGCCTTTGGCAACATCATCGACGTGGACGAGGGCTCCGCCTTCATCCAGCGCAAAAGTCAGGAATGCGCCCATAGTTAGAACCTCCTCTCGATGTATCTAAGGAGTTCTCCTTCCAGTTCTTTTGTGCCCTGGGGGGCGCGGAGAAAGCCGTGTTTGGTGAGATTCTCTTCCGTGAGTTTGCCGGATTTGGAGGTGGCCTCAAGGCGAAGGAGAGCGTACTTTGTGTCCGTCTCGTCTTGGTTGATACGATCCTTGTCGACCCAGAACTCTTCCTCGTGAATCATCCACTGGTCGTAGCGAACGTTGACAGCCTCCACGGTCATCCGGTACTTGATTTCCCGGTCCTCGGAGACGTAGACATAGATGGTATCGCCTATATTGACGTTGTATCGGCTCTGCTGCCAATGATACTCGCCGTACTTCTCCAGGCATTCTGCCAGACGGAAGGTGCTACGCTTAGCCGTGATAAGCCATTTCTTATGGTCCTCCGGGATGATGTGTCCGGCCATATTCACTCGGTTGTTGTTCGGGACAATGTCCAGGTGACAGTCCATAGCGGCGGCGATACGGCAAAGAATGTCGAGACCGGCAGAATATTTACCCTTCTCGATTCGGCTCAAATTAGAAGCATCGATGTTGGCAAGCTGTGCCACATCTTGAGCATCCATACGGCGCTCCATTCGCAGGCTCTTGATTTTTGCTCCGATGCGTTCACGTTCGTTCTCGCGGTCCGGGCCATACCAGAAGATGCTGGCCCAGCAGCGGTATTGGTACATACCACGAAGAATCGGCCCCATAATGACAGATGGGTCGCCCTGGTAGTATTTGTCGAAGAGTGCAGCGATGATTTGGCAGTGCTGCTCCTGCATTTCAAATGGGATTACTCCGGAGAGCCCCAGCGTGAAACGGTCACCTTGTGGCGTTTCAACCATCACCTTATCCAGGCTGACGAATTTACATTTTGTTTTGACTTCCATAATTCTGCAACAGGGTTAACCTTAAACATCAAGAATTACGGAGCAAATATAATAAAAGGATTTGACTTTACAAATTTGCCAAGCGAATTATCGATCCATTGGTCCGTGTTTTTTTTATTGCAGTTGCACTCAAAAGGTAGCATTTCTCCATAATAATTACTATATTTGCCGATGCAAGAACAAGAGTATGGTTTCAAAATCCTATTATTCTTTATCTTAAACTCACCTGAGAGCGTGTGAGAATTTGCCACACCAAAAGTTATTAAAAAAGACTCGCTATGACATTGGGAACATATGAGCTGAATGACATCTATAACGTAGATTGCCTTGAGGGGATGAAGAATATTCCCGATGAAAGCATTGATTTAGTAGTGGCAGATCCTCCATATTGGAAAGTGGTTGGTGAGAAATGGGACTACCAATGGCGAACTGAACAGGATTATGTTGATTGGTCGCTTAAGTGGATAGGAGAAGTAACACGAATCCTAAGAAAAGGTGGTAGTTTCTATTGTTTCGGTTACTTTAGGACCCTTGCACTTCTGGTTCCTCACCTCGATGGAATGGGGCTTGAACTACGGCAACAAATCATAATTGACAAAGGGATAAAAGCTGTCAGTGGCAGGGCTACCAAGCGCTATAAAATGTTCCCCAACGTAACCGAGAGCATCTTGTTTATTATTAAGGATAACAAGTCTTTTATCAAACCCTTCCTTAAAGAGAGGCAGGCCGCTATGAACTTAACCTCCAAGCAAATCAACGAAGCATTAGGCGTTAAGTCCAATGGCGGCGGAATGTGGAGTATTTACACAGGAAAGAATATTTGTGAACAATTCCCCACTCGTGATCTTTGGGAAAAGCTTTCAAAGATTCTTAACTTTCAGCTAGACTACGATAGGGTATCCCAAACCTACAATGCTCAAATGGGATACACAGATGTTTGGAGAGATATCGACTTCTATACAGAAGAACGATTCCACCCCACACAGAAACCTATTAAGTTGATCAAGCGACTTATAAAGGCAAGCAGCAATGAAAACGACATTGTATTTGACCCATTCACCGGATGCGCCTCAACACAACTCGCTGCTATTGACCTTAATAGACGCTATTTAGGCTTCGAACTGGACAAAGAATATTATGATATCGCCAAGCAACGAATTAAAGATAGAATTGGCAGTCCCACTATCTTCTCTGATAATGATCTTGCTGGCGAGTAGAGACGATGTCTCTCAAGGGGATGTAATTCCTTAACTTCTCGTCCAAATACGGCAGATAAGTCGGCAATTGCTTGTAAGGAACACATCTTAAAAGATCCTCGCTTATTCCTATTGTGAGCAATGGCAATAATTCATTTTCATAGTCGGCAGAATCCAGCAATATATCCCACTCATTTTTCTTGAGCAAAGTTGACGGCATGGGAATAGGCTTAAGGGTGGAGTCTCTAGCCGCAAATGGATCCACATACGAGGCATCATCTATCTGGATGACTGGATTTGTATCTATATCCTTGATAATGCAACTGAAAGTTTTGATGGGATTACACTTATAGAACTGAATAAGTGTAGGATGTAGGTTCATCGGATTTGTTTTCTCATTATTTGTGAGTTTAGGCAAATAGATATTGTAATAGTGGTTTGTTATGAGCTCTCCAAAAACTTTCATTCTCTCCTCTTTGGGGTAAATCTCATAACACGTGATGCGCATATCCTTATAATCCTGCTGCTTAAAGCCAGGATAATCCATAAGAATCAAAACAACACGATCCATAGTAAGATATTGATTCAGTTCATGCTCATCACGAATTGAAAAAAGCCACTTACTATCATCCTTTCTGTCTATCTTGGAACTGCCGCATTCAGGGCAAGTTTCCTCAAAACGCATCACGCGGGCACCACAATCTTTGCACTTGTCCGCTTGATCTATCTTATTACAAGACTTAACTTCAGAGCCATCAGCCAAATCATCACCTCGTGCTCCACTGCCAGTACCAGGTACTCCGGTAATTAACGAAGCCAAATGCTGCCCGATATAACCTATCTTAGCTGCTGGTGTCTGGTTAGTAATTGTTGCCCACTTTTTAAGAGATCGTTTAGGGGTGACTATAATCTCATCGATAAATTGATAAATCTGCTGTAAATTATCAAAAATCGTTATTTTATTCGCATCCGGGGTCATATTTGAAGAGTTCTATGATTTCTACACCAAGACCTTTCGCAAACTTTTCAATTGTGTTAAGGGTCGGAGATTTCTCACCACGTTCAATCGATCCAATATACGTTCTATGTACATCGCAGCGTTCAGCGAGTTCCTCCTGCGATATATTAAGTTGCCTACGCAACTCAGCTATTCGTAAGCCGAATTGAATGTCTATCTTGCTTTTCATTGGATATGCAAAAATACTAACTCTACCTTTAGTATGCTACACTCTAAAGGTAGAGAAGCGATAAAGCTATCGCCCTAACTTCATTAAGAATCAGGGTGAAATTAAGGTCAAACCCGAATTATCGCTTTCGGTAGCATCCTCGTGAGATTCTATCCAGCCTCGTCCCGGTCCAGGTGCGGATGTATCGCTCAGCAGTGGGGATGGTGAGGCCGATGGATTGGGCGATGGCCTTGAAGCCCTTGGCCTCAAACTCGTTCCAGCCGGGCCTGCTGTATCGGTTGTATCGGCAGGCAGGGTCATTGTTTCGGGGGCCTGTTTCCAGCGGATGAGCCAGTCGGCAAAGACCAGGATTTTTCTGTTTTTGAGGATGTCCACGCGGTCGTTCACGCCGCTCCTGCCACCGGTGGCCAGCCACACGTTCTCGGGATTATCCAGTAAAAAAGTTCTATTTACTCGCGATATTATACAAAAATTGTATAACTTTGCAAGCAAATAGAACGAATGCGTAAAACCATGAGCATTGCTGACTGGATAAATGGGCTGGTGCCGAGCGGCCGATACACGTTCTCCAAGGAGGATGTGCGGAAGGCTTTTCCCGCGATGTCTGCCCCTACCGTCGCCACGGCCCTGCACCGCGCCGTGGCCAAAGGCCGGATATTCTCCCCATGCCGCGGCTTCTATGTCGTCGTGCCCGAGGAATACCGTCTGTGGAAGGCCGTGCCGCAGGAAGTGTATCTGGACCGGATGATGCAGTATCTCCAGCGGAAATACTACGTCTCGCTGCTCAGTGCCGCCGAACGCCACGGCGCAGCCCATCAGGCACCGATGGGATTCCAGGTAATGGTGGAACCACCAGTTTTGCGCGACAAGGAGCGCGAAGGCTATGCCATCCGCTATGCCGAGCGGCGGGAAATCCCTATGGCCTATGTCCAGCGCTTGGAAGTGCCTGCCGGCTGGCTGAACATCTCCGGCCCGGAACTGACAGCAGTGGACCTGGTGGCCTATCAGGAGCACATCGGCGGCCTCACGAGGGCAGCAACGGTGCTGGAAGAATTGTCACTGAAGCTTGATTTCACCAAGCTGGACGCCAACTTCATAAAGGTCGCATCCGCCCCCGTATTCCAGCGACTTGGCTACCTGCTGGACCGCGTGCTGGAAGAAGAATCCATTGCCGAAGGTCTGCTCGCTCTGATGAAATCCGGAGGCATGAAGATGAAAGCCGTGCCACTCAAACTGGGCGCATCGTTCGATGACGCCGAAGTGGACAGGAAATGGAAAGTGTTGGTGAACCAAGACATTGAAATTGACGACTTATGATACAGAGAGCATTCATAACCCAATGGGGTACGGTTGTACCGTGGTCTTCACCGCGCCTGGTGGAGCAGGATCTGATCATCTTCGCGTAGCCCTCTCTTGGCTGGGCGAACCCGTCGTCAAGCAGAAGAAACACAACAACACTCTCGTATTTCGCGTACATCCGACCGACGTGGGCGCCGGCGAAATCCACCTGAAAGTGGAAATCAACTTTCAAGAAGAAATAGTCAGTTTTGTTGAAAACTATTCTTTATTCGTCGGAATAAATGTATATTTGCCACGGATTATCGTCCGAATTTTTGTTGATTTTGACTAAATATTCGTCCGAATTTTTGTTGTATGAAAAGAGAAATAGTTCCAACGAAATGGAGTGACCAAAAAGTCAAGTTGACTTAGGTCACCTCCTTTCTTTTTTTTATCTTATAGATAAGAGAGGAGGGAGAACCGGGCAAATGCCTTCCTGGACTAGCTTACCTACAGCGACAATACCATCGATGGGCAGAGCAAGAAGAAGGCGTATGACCTCTTTGAAAGCGGCCTGCTGGATTCTCTGGAGCCTGGAACGGTAAAGTGCCTGCAGCAGAAATTCTGATATTCCCAAATACAAAAAGCCCCGGCACGGTTGGGTGTCGAGGCGATGGGATAGGGTGGGGTGGCCTACCTGACAGGGGAGTTTGTTGGCTCTGCGCACGCGTTCTTTCACGGGGAAGTCTATCGCAAAAGAAGCGGTCCGGCAGAGTAAACGGCGTCTGCTATAGCCTCTTCCACCATACTGGCCGAAAGGGCGCCCACGGCATTCAGGTTGGCCGGAACTTTTTCTTCATCAGGTCCAACGGAGATGGCATAAACGGTGTCTCCATCGGCCGTTGTAAAGGCGGGACTAATACTTCTTGCAAGGCCGGCCGATGCCATCTGGGAGAGGTGTTTGAGCTGGGCAGGGGTGAAGTCCCCGTTGGTAAATATGGCAACAAGGGTGGTATTGGTGGTGCCGGAGGGGGTGGCGATAAACAGATTCTCTTCGGCCGTTTGCAGCAGCGTTGTGTAAGAATCGGCTTCATCGGATTGCATTCCTGCTATTTTCTTTCCCCGGTAAAAGATATCTCCGTAACTATTGAGGACCACCGCCACTCCTATCTGGAGGGGACCCATCTGAACGGCGGCATACCCGATGCCGGCTTTCTGGGCCAGGGCTATACCGGCCGCCTTTCCTACGGTGGCTCCTGTTCCGGAGCCTACGCTGCCACTGAGGGGGTTATTTGCTGTAAAAGACGCCTCGCAGGCCGCATAGCCCATTTCCTCGTCCGGGCGAACTGTGGCGCTTCGATACCCCAGGTCATATATGCAACTCTGGCATACGAGGGGTACCAGGGCGCTTCCGGTCTCGTATCCCACACCGTGCTCTTCCAGGCAGCGCGCTACGCCGCACGATGCCGCCAGGCCATAGGCCGAACCTCCCGAGAAGACCAGGGCGTTGATGGGATGGTTCCGTTCTACGGCAATTACTTCCGTTTCCCTGGAAGCCGGACCGCCGCCGAAAACTTCTACCGCGGCACAACCCGGAACCGTCAGGCGGAATACCGTCACGCCCGTTCCCGCCGCGTCATCCTGCGCGTTTCCAACGCTGACTCCCCGAATATCCGAGAAGGGGATGGTCTTCAGCTTGGGAACCTGTCCCTGTGCCATAAGGGCCGATGCCAGCAGCACTCCAAAAAAAGTCGAAAGAATTTGTTTCATAGCGAATATGTCGTATAACGTGACAAAGATACGCATTTATCAGATATGTGGCTGCCGTTCACGTACTTGTTTTTCCGGATGGGTTCGTTGATGCCGCAAAGTTCGCAGAGATCCTTGAGGGCAGCGTTCATCTGCTGGTTGGTGTATTTGTTCCTAAGCGCCCAGTTGAGGAACCAGACCAGGTTCTTGTACTGCTTTTTTACGCTGACGTCAGATGCTGCTCTATCCTTCCAGCAGTCTCTTTTCGTCTGTTTCGTCCAGGACGCGCAACTGCTCTATGGCCATCTTGTTCAGTCTTGAGGCGCGGTCGGGGCGGGAGAGCCCCAACTTGATAAGCTCAGCGTTCATGCTTTCCAGGTTGACAAGGACAATCAGTTCACGCAGAGAGGCCTCGTCCCGGATGTTTCCCTTCGATTCGGGATGCTCGTCCCTCCACATGCGGGCGGTCTTGCCGAACAGCGCCACGTTGAGGACATCGGCTTCGTTGGCATAGATGAAAGACTGGGCGCGGGCCGATATGTCTTCCGGAATCAGGTGCTCCTTGATGGCGTCGGTATGGATCCGGTAATTGATCTTGGTCAGCTCCCGGTTGAGGTTCCAGCCGAGGGAGAGACGGCTGTTTTCTTCGCTCTTGAGCCGCTGGTAATCCTTGACGATGTAAAGCTTGAATTCCGGAGAGATCCAGGAGGCGAATTCAAAGGCTATGTCCTGATGGGCGAAAGTGGCGGCATACCGGCCCTGCTTGGTCACGATACCTTTGGCTCCCGTCTGTTCCACCCATCTCTTAGGCGTGAGCACAAAGCTGTTCAATCCTGCTTCCCGTTCAATTGCCTCGAATTCGAGGTAATTGAACTCCGGATTGTGGAAATGCTCCCACAGGCCCAGGAAACGGACGGTGTTCCGCGTCCGCATCCAGTTCTGGATAACATATCCCGGATTCTCGGCCGTCCGGTATTTGGCTATGTCTGTCAGGGAAATGAAATCTCCGGCGGCGCCTCCGTAGCGCACCTCTACCTGCAGGCCGTTTGCATCTATGTTGAATCCTTTCGGCATAAACATTCTTTTTCACAAAATTAAAGAAACTTCCCGATGCAGCCAAATGCCGGTCGCAAAAAAATCACATCCTGCTTTTTGTTGCCCCCAGTCCACTTCGTCCACCCCGCACACTTTGACCCTGCCCTGTGGACGTGGACAGTGGACGCGGCAGCGGTTTGCATGTCCTTTTCGGAGGCCATACCACAGAAGATATGAAAAGACGTCTTGGCGTCAAAGATAATCGTCCACTTGCTGATTTCTTGCCCACACTTACTATTGCGGCAAAGAATCTTGCTACGGAAATGACAAACTACAACGTCGAGAGCAATGATTTGTATGGAGAAAATGACATAACCCGTGAGCATATGCAAAACAATAAGAGCGTGCGTGATATGCTTGGGCAACGTGGTATCCGTCCGGAGGAACTACCTCCCGCAGAAGATATAAAGAAGTTGGAACGTAGAGTAGCATCTGAGCAAAAGAAAATAGAAAAGTCTGAAAGATTTGCAAATTACAGACTCATTGAGTAAATTTGCGCAGTGCATTGAGTAAAATTAGAACAATCAATATAACTCGCTATGTATCAGCGGAAACAATACAATACATTATTCTTTAGAATGCAGGAAAAACGGCGTTTTATCCAGGTGATTATGGGCCCCAGGCAAGTCGGTAAATCCACCTTGATGAAACAAGTTGTAAGATCTTTGGACATTCCATTCGTCTTCTATCCGGCCGATGCCGTCCCTGCCACGCAGCTCAGCTGGATTAGTGACTGCTGGAACGCCGCCCGCGCCAAGATGCGTGTCGAGGGCCTCAAGGAGCTCATTCTAGTCATTGACGAGATTCAGAAAATCACCGGCTGGAGTGAGGCCGTAAAGAAAGAATGGGACTCTGACACCTTCTACGATGTCAACCTCAAAGTCATCCTCCTGGGCTCCTCGCGCGTGATGCTGGACAAAGGCCTTGCCGACAGCCTGGAAGGCCGTTTCGAGCGCATCATCCTCTCGCACTGGTCCTTTGCCGAGATGCGGGAGGCCTTCGGATTCACCCTGGACCAGTACATCTACTATGGAGCCTATCCCGGTGCCGCAGAACTCATTGGAGACGAAGACCGCTGGCGCGACTACATCACCGGTTCCATTGTTGATGCCACTATAAACAAAGACATTCTGGTAAACGAGAAAATCACCAAGCCCGCGTTGCTCCGTCAGACCTTTGAACTCTCGGCGGCATACTCCGGCATGGAACTGTCTTACAACAAGATGATCGGCCAGCTGCAGGACGCCGGCAACACAACCACGGTAGCAGGATATTTGAACCTGTTGTCCCAGGCCGGTTTGGTATGCGGCCTGAACAAATACGCAGTGGACCTGGCCAGAAAGAAAAACAGCGTGCCTAAACACCAGGTTTATAACAATGCCCTTAAGAACATCTATTGCGTAAAACCCTTCGCCGAAGTCCTTCAGGACAGCACCCTTTGGGGCCGATTATTCGAGTCCGCCATCGGTGCGCACATCATGAGCTACGCATACGCCGGTGATTACAAAGTTTATTATTGGAGAACGAAACCTGGCTGTGAGGTAGATTACGTACTGGAGAAAAAAGGCCGCGTTATCGCTATCGAGGTCAAAAGCAACAGTGATACCGGCAATGTCGGCCTCGCCGAATTCAAGGCCCGGTACAATCCCTATCTTGCCCTGGTCGTCGGCGATGGTGGGATGAAGGCGGAGGACTTCCTGAGCATCGATCCTGTAGCGTTATTCAAGTAGAGGCAGATACTTTGGGGTCAATGTCAAAAGTAGGTTGTAAAAGTTATTCGTAGTACCTTTGTGGTGCTATGGTAACAAAGACATTATTGGAGACGGTATTTCC
>DEKS01000079.1 GCA_002354005.1 Bacteroidales bacterium UBA2716 | reverse complement strand
TTTTGCCGTGTTCTGCCTCCTGCCTCAGACATCCGAACTGGTTCCGCAGGTCCGCCGGGTGTTTATTCCGGGCGCGGCAACGGTGGCCGATGGCGGGGCGGTGAGCGCCCGTATCGGCACCAATGAGGGCACCGCCTATGCCCAGGTGATGGTGTATGGGAGTGGCGAACAATTGCTTGAGTATAAGGAGTTTGTTGTTGCCGATGGCCGCCTGGAAGACGTTTCCTTCGCTTACAGGAAGGCTTGGCCGGATGCCGTGCGCCTGCAGGTGTTCTACTTCCTTGACGGAGCGTCCGTGAGCTATGACCAGGCGTATCGGCGGGAAAAGAGCCGCTATACGCTGCCGCTGCAGTTTACGCGCTTCCACGACAAAGCCTATCCTGGCACGCAGTACACGTTTGCCCTTACTACCGCACCCGACGCAGAGGTGCTGGTGGCGGCCTGGGACAAGAGCCTGGATGCCGTGGCGGAGAATGACTGGCCGCAGGTGAGCGTGTACGACTCCGGTGTCCCGGAAATCTGGATTACGCCTGTGTGTGGGGTGGTAGGGGAGGAGCATCGCTTCCGTCCCATCCTGATGCGCACCGGCGGCAAGATGATGATGAACGCTACGCCCATGGCTCCCGATGTGGAGTTCGAATATGCCGCTGCGGAAGAGCTGGCCGACAGTAAGGCGGATGCAGTGGTGGCCTACGGCAAGAAGGCCGAGGGGGAGGCCGATACCGACGCCCCCGTTCGCTCCGACTTTGCCAGCGCGCTCACCTTCCAGCCGCATCTGCGGCCTTCCGCGGACGGGACGCTTCATTTCGGCTTCAAGACTTCCGACAAACTCTCCACCTTCTATGTGCGGGCCTATGCGCACGACGCTGCCATGCATAATGCGCTGATAGAGAACGAGATGGTTGTTTCAGTTCCGGTGAAGGTGAGCCTGGTGGAACCGCGGTTCCTGTACGAGGGCGATGTGTACGATGCCGCCGTCACCGTGTCCAGCATTTCCGACAAGCCGGTTTCCGGAACCCTCGTCCTGGTCCTCTCCGAGCCCGGTAAGCCCGTAAGCTCGCAGATGGTGCCCGTCACCGTGCAGCCCGGCGCCAGCGTGAGCCACCGCTTCCGCATCACCGCGCCGGTTGTCATACCGAGCGAAGCCGAAGGCGGAGCGAGTGTATCTCTCACCATCAAGGCCTTATTCAAGGCCGCCGAATTCTCCGACGCCGTCCAGGTGACCGTGCCCGTGTACCCTTCGGCCCAAACCCTTACGGAGGCCCATTCGGCCGTGCTGCTGGACGGCATGGACCGGGACGCCCTGCTGCAAAGCCTGCGCTCCCAGTTCGTGAACCTGCCGGCATCGGCCGCTACGTTGAAGGAAATCACCGTGCTGGACATGGTCCGCGACGCCATCCCGTCCCATGTGGAGCCCCAGGGCAAGGACGTCCTCTCCCTCTCCGAGGCCTGGTACATCTCCCTCCTCGCTTCCCGGCTGGGCGTTGTCATTTCGAGCGAAGCCGCAGGCGGAGTCGAGAAATCCCTCCTTCAGAAGATCCTCGCCTGCCGTAACGCGGACGGTGGCTTCGGCTGGTTCGAAGGCATGCATTCCTCGCCGGCCATCACGGCCGTAATGCTGGAGCGGATGGCCAAGCTGCGCGACCGTGGATTTGAGGTGCCGGAGATGACATCGGCCGTCAAATACCTGGATACCGTGCAGTTTGGCACCGAGCGCCCGTACTGGTGCGGCGGCCTTTCCGATGCCCAGTACCTGCATGTGCGCGCGCTGTATGCGAATGTCCCCTTCCAGGTGAAAGCCGTGTCGGAAACGGATAAGAAACGTTTTAAAACGTTTACCAAATGGGCCAAGGACTATCTGACGCCGGGTAAGAAGGATGGCCGTGGCCTGCAGGGGCGGATTTTGGAGAAGAGCCGTCGGCTCCTTACGCTCCGGAACCTGCTGGAGCGGGAGGGCGGCATTGCCCTGGCCCAGGCCTGGGGCGTGTCGCTGGGCACCCGGACCAAGCTGGAGAAATCCATGCAGGCAGACCTCCTGTCGCTGGTGGAATATGCCGTGGCGCATCCCTCCGGTGGCTGCTACTATCCCAATGCCGTCATGCCCTGGCGGGGGCTCCTGGAGAGCGAGGCCTACGCCCACGCCCTCCTGTGTGACCTCCTGGCCAAGGCTGGAGAGTCCGCCATTGCCGACGGCATCCGCCTCTGGCTCATGCTGCAGAAGGAAACCCAGCACTGGGACACCGAACCGGCGTACATCGACGCCATTACCTCCATCCTGGACGGCTCCCAGGCCGTTTTGAATACCCGTATACTGGCGCTGTCCGGAACGTACCGGGCCCCGTTCAAGGCCGTGAAGGCCGCCGGAAACGGCTTCAAGTTGGAGCGGAAGTTCTATAAAGAGGGGACCGACGTGGAGCTTAAGCCCGGCGACCCGGTGGCCGTGGGGGACAAGATTGTGGTAAAGTACAAGATCTGGAACGGGGAGAACCGCAGCTTCGTGAAGCTGACGGCCGGCCGTGAGGCAGCCCTGCAGCCGGAGCATCAGCTCTCCGGCCATGTGGGCTACGGTTTCATCCGCCCGCTCCGTTCCGGCTTTGTGTGGGGTTTTGTTCCGCAGGGATATCGGAATGTAAAGGCCTCTGCCACAGAGTATTACTTTGACTCTTACCCGGAGGAGGACACGGAACTCACCGAAACCTTCTACGTGCAGCAGGCGGGCCGCTTCCAGGCGCCCGTGGTGGAGATTGAGTCCCTCTACGCCCCCCACTACCGCGCCAACTCCGCCTATCGCCCCGCCCTCACGGTGGGTGAGCGCTAGCTCCACCTCTGTACCATTCTCATGGTCACAGGTCGTTAGCCCCACCTCTGTCCTGCTCTCAGGGTTGCGGGTCGTTAGCTCTACCTCTGCCCTACCCTTAGGGCTGCAGGTTGCTAGCTCTACCTCCGTTCTCTCATTAGATTTGCTGGCCGCTAACTAGCTAATACTCAGCTTGTTGTTGATAATCCTCGGCTCTAAATGCGCCGAGGATTATCAACATCTTGTTCTGTATCAATCACTTACCGGCCAGCCCGTTTGCCCGATAGAACAAATTAAAGCACAGTTTATGGCCCCAGAGGTTGTTTTGGCAGGGGGCGGTGTGCTTTAATGGAGTCCCGGGAGAGTGATTAAAGCGCAGGGTGTGGCTCCAGAGACCGTTCTGGCGGGGGTAGGTGTGCTTTACCGGGGGCCCTGGAGAGTGATTAAAGCACAGGTTATAGCCCCAGAGGCCGTTCTGGCGGGGGTAGGTGTGCTTTAACGGGGCCCTGGAGAGTGATTAAAGCGCAGGG
>DEKS01000036.1 GCA_002354005.1 Bacteroidales bacterium UBA2716 | reverse complement strand
TTCGCAACCTACCCCCCGGCATCAGGCGGGCAGCCCTCAACTGCCGGTATATTTGGTCTTGCAGGCCCGGGCGACGTACCCGTTACAAGTCGCCTTGCAACGTCGTGGGCGCTTACCCCGCGTTTTCACCCTTACCGGAGAAAAAAAAGAAAAACTCCGGCGGTTATTTTCTGTTACGCCGCTTAAAGATTACTCCCTACTGTGCTTTCCACAGCCGGGTGCCCTTCCCTGTGCGGACTTTCCTCAGGGCACAAGGCCCCGCGACAGATCGCTTTACCGCGTGCAAAGGTACAAATTATTTTTTAAACCAGGCCAGGGACTTGGCGCAGAGGTCAGAGATGGCTTTCCAGTCCCCTGCCTTCACCACTTCCTTGGGGAAGAGCTTGGAGCCCATACCCACGGCAGTGACGCCGCTCCCCGCCCAGGCGGTGAGGTTCTCCTCGGTGGGTTCCACCGCGCCGGTGCACATGACCATGGCCCAAGGCAGCGGGCCCAGGATGTTCTTCACGAAGGAAGGACCGCCCACATTGCCGGCCGGGAATACCTTCACCAGGTCGCAGCCCATCTCCTGCGCATGCACAATCTCGGTCACGCTGCCGCAGCCGGGGCTGTACGGGATGCCGCGCCGGTTGGCCACCTTCACCACTTCCTCCACCATGCAGGGGCTCACCAGGAAATCGGCCCCCATCTGCATGTACAGCGCAGCGGTAGGGGCATCCAGGATGGTACCGGCACCCAGCACCATGTCCGGGCACTCCTTGCGCACGAAGGCCATCACCTGTTCGAACACCTTGTGGGCGCCGTCGCCGCGGTTGGTGAATTCGAAGGCACGGATGCCGCCGTCGTAGCAGGCCTTTACCACCTTCTTGGAAATCTCGGGATCGGCGTTGTAAAACACCGGGACAATACCCGTAGAACGGATAATGCCAATTGTGTCGATTTTATTGAATTTACTCATAATTAACGACTTACGCGGCCGCTTCCGCCGCCTTTGATTAAACCTTCCACTTCGCTGACCGTCACGCGGTTGTAGTCCCCAAGGATGGTGTGCTTGAGGCAGGATGCCGCAGCAGCGAACTCAATGGCTTCCTGATCCGTATCGTATGCGAGAAGGCCGTACAGGAGGCCGCCCATGAAGGAATCGCCACCGCCCACGCGGTCCACAATGTGGGTGATGTCGTAGCGACGGCTCTGCCAGAGGGTCTTGCCATCGTACAGCACACCGCCCCAGGTGTTGTGATTGGCGTTGATGGAGCCGCGGAGGGTGATGGCCACCTTCTTGCAGCGCGGGAATTTCTCCATGAGCTGCTGCGCTACGCTCACGAAGATGTTCTGGTCGATCTCGCCGCCGGTCTTTTCTGCGTCGAAGCCTTCCGGCTTGATGCCGAATTCTTTCTCGGCGTCTTCCTCGTTACCCAGAATGAGGTCGCAGCCGGCCACCAGGGCAGGCATAACCTCTGCGGCGGTTTTGCCGTAGTTCCAGAGCTTCTTGCGATAGTTGAGGTCGCAGGAAACCTTTACGCCCATCTCGTTAGCCACCTTGATGGCCTCCAGGCAAGCATCCGCTGCGCCCTGGCTGAGGGCAGGAGTGATACCCGTCCAGTGGAACCAGTCGGCGCCTTCCAGCACCTTGTGCCAGTCCACCATGCCGGGCTGAATCTCGGAAATGGCGGAATGCGCACGGTCATAGACCACCTTGGAACCACGGGCCACGGCACCGGTCTCCAGATAATAGATACCTACGCGGTCGCCGCCGTACACAATACCGTCCACATTCACGCCGAAGCCCTTGAGCTCGGAGGTGCACATGGCGGCAATGTCGTTCTTGGGAAGACGGGTCACAAAGTGGGCGTCTACACCGTAATTAGCCAGCGACACGGCCACATTGGCCTCGCCGCCGCCGAAGGTAGCATCGAACTGATGGGCCTGCGAGAAACGCTGGTACCCGGGGGTTGAGAGGCGAAGCATTACTTCGCCGAAGGTTACTACTTTTGCCATAAATATTAGGTTAATAATTAGTTATCTCATCTCCGTATACGGAATCTTGTCCATGTCACCGTAATCCAGGTTTTCTCCGGCCATGCCCCAAATGAACATGTAGTTGGAGGTACCGGCAGCGGCGTGAATGCTCCATTCCGGGCTCATGATGGCCTGCTCGTTGGCGAGCCACACCACACGCTCCTGCTGGGGCTCACCCATCAGGTGGCAAATCATATTGCCCTCGGATACGTTAAAATAGAAGTACGCCTCTATGCGGCGGGCGTGCGTATGCGCGGGCATAGTGTTCCAGACACTGCCGGGCTTGAGCTCGGTAAGACCCATCTGCAGCTGGCAAGGGCCTTCTTCCAGCACATTATTGACGATGAGCTGGTTAATGACGCGGTCGTTGCTGTCTTCCATCTTGCCGGCGGCAAAAGAATTGGCCTTGAGGGAGCCTTTCCGGCCGTCGATGGTGATGAGCTGCGTCTTGTAGGCCTTGTGCGCGGTGGCGGAATTGAGGTAGAACTTGGCCGGATGGGCTGCATCCTTGCTCTTGAAAACAACCTCTTCGTTCCCCCGCCCCACATACAGGGCCTCCTTGAACTTGAGGACATAGTCCTTGCCGTTCACCGTGACAATCCCCTCGCCCCCCACATTGATGACGCCCAGCTCCCGGCTGAAGAGGAAATACGGCGCCTTTAACGGGTCGATGGTTTCCAGCTTCAGAGGCTTGGTGGCCGGCACGGCACCGCCGAAGATAAAGCGGTCGTACATGGAATAGGTAAGACGGATTTCGTCCGCCACCATCACCTCCGGCATCATAAAACGCGCGCGGAGGGTTTCGGTGTCGTAGCCTTTTACATCGGCAGGATGACAGGCTGTCTGGATGGTATACTTGGTTTGTGCATTCATGACGATGCTTGCAAGCAGCAGCGCTGCGGTTAAAACTTTTTTCATTGTTTAGCGGTTAAAGAGGCTTTGATAATGCGCCGGCGGTTGAAAATGGCCAGGACAGTGGTGCCGATGACCAGAATGGCGCTGCCCACCAGCTTGAAGTCGTGCACCAGGTGGAAGATAACCCAGGAGAAGATGCTGGAGGCAAAGTCCAGCGCCCCGCCCTGGAAGCCTTCCGGAATGGCCACGGCGGCGTCTCCCGTACGGGCGTACACATCCTGCGCGGCCAGGGTGAACCACGGCGCCAGGTCTGTCACAAAGTACAGGCCCACGGTAAGGGACACCAGGCCGATGATGAAAGTTTTCACCACATTGCCCTTGGTGACGGGCAGCACGGCCGGGAACACATAGAACATGCCCGCCAGCGATGCCAGGGGCAGGAATTCGTTCCCCGGCAGCACCACGGAGAGCAGCAGCGTGCACGGAATGAGCAGCAACGACACCACCAGGGTGGTGGGATGCCCGATCACCAGTGCAGGGCTCATGCCGATATTGATGCCCGCGGAGTTCTTGAACTTCCGGCTTACCAGGTCCTTGGTGGCCTCTGCGATGGGTTTGAGGCCCTCGATGAAGAGCGAAGTAATGCGCGGAATAAGCTCCATCACGGCGCCCATCTTGATGCCCAGGCCCAGGATGTACGGGATGCGGTCCACAACCTCTCCCCAGCTGCGGCAGCTCAGGCAGCCGATGAGGATGCCCACCAGCACACCCAGCAGGAGGGGTTCTCCCAGCACACCGAACTTCTTTTTCATGCCTTC
>DEKS01000066.1 GCA_002354005.1 Bacteroidales bacterium UBA2716 | reverse complement strand
GAGGGAAAAGGGGAGAGCGGCTGGTGGTACAGCTGGGTACCAGTATGCGGCCCCCTTGTGGGAGCCGCATGTGCAGCAGGACTGTATGTACTGGTGTTTTAGTATTTCCTGACCAGGCGGATTAACCGGTCGGGATAATTGGAGATGATGGCATCGACTCCGCAGTCAACCATGCGGACGATGTCATCTTCTTCGTCTACGGTCCAGGGTACTACCAGGATGCCGAGGGCGTGGCAATAAGCCACATTCTCACGGGTAATCACCTCGTGGTTGGGGCTCCACCAACGAGGCTTGAAGCTAATCTGGGAAAGGATGGTCCCAATCTCCGTTTCATCTTCCGTGAGGTAGGAGAGCTCCACCTGAGGGTACTTTTGGTGGATATACTCCAGCGCAAGGACGTCGAAACTCTGGACAACCAGCCGGTCTCCCAGGTTCTTTGACAGCAGCACTTCCATGCACTTGTCACAGAATTCCTGATAGCCCGGCCACAGGGTGCCTTCTCCATCGCCGCGGCGGGACTTGATTTCAATATTGTAGCGGAAAGGGGAGAGGCCGTTTTTGCTGGCGTACTGCTCGGTGAAGTCAATCAGTTCCGACGCCAGTGGCTTGTGCTCGGATACCTTTTTCTGTTCCGGCCAGCGATCTACGAACCGGAGCCCTACATCGTACCGGGCAATGCTGTCATAGGGCATCGTGTAAAGGTATTCCTTGGGCTCATCCTTGAGCACCAGGGTGCTGTCCGGGCGCATGGAATAGCGCGGATGGAAGTAATTGTCGTGGGATACCACCACCTTGCCGTCGGCACTTAACTGCAGGTCGAATTCCAGGGTGTTCACGTGCAGGTCCATGGCGTTTTTCATGGAGGAGAAGGTGTTCTCCGGCATAAGGCCGGCTCCGCCCCGGTGGGCCTGCAGGTCGATATAGCTGCCTTGCAGGTCAAAGGTATGGCTCCATCTGCGGCCGTCCGGGGCCGTAACGGTCATGCTTACAAAGCGGGCGTATTGGGAAGGCGTGGCAACATAATAGTGCCGTTGGGCCGATGGCCGCTTGTAGCCGGGTATTTTGGAGAAATCGCCGTCATAGACATCCAGAATTTCCTTGGCGTAACTGGTGGAATAGTCGGTCTGCAGGTCCAGGGAGCCCATCTGAGTGCCGTCCTGGGACCAGGTACAGGTCCAGGTGTCATCGGCTTCCCAGGCGTTGGCGAGTACACTGTTGGGATGCCTGTAGGCCTTGTCCATGCCAATAAACTCTACTTGAAAGTCATCGGGATAGTCCAGGTTGTGCCAGTGCCAGCTCAGCGCTCCATCTACAGAGGAAATCACCTCATACCCGCGCGGGGTACCGTCCCGGCACCAGTCCGTTGCCCACCAGGCGCCTCCGATGGCAGCGGCGTTGTGGTCCATGATGGTGTCACTGATGCGCGTTTTGTTCATGATGTGCGTGTGGCCGGACAAAATATCCACCGTGTAGCCGTCCAGCAGCGCGGTCATCTGGGCCGCCCCTTCAATGTCGTTGGATTTTCCCTCGTGCACAAAGCGGATGGGACTGTGCTGGGCCATGTAAATATGGGTGCCCTTGGGAACGTAGGCGAGGAGGCCGGCCACAAAGTCCAGGGTTTCCTTGGAATATCCTTCCGTGTAATTGTTGGAACTCTTTTCCGGGTCTTCCTGGCCGCTGCCCTTGAACAAAATGTCATTTAGGCCGATAACCAGGTCTTTCCCCAGCCAGAAGGCATAATTATAGGGCCCGAAGGCCTTCTCGTAGCTTTCGGCAGCGGCAACGCCGTCCAGGTTCTGGATGAAGTCGTGGTTGCCGATAACGGCGTAGAAGGGGATGCCGGTAGTGGCGATGGCCGCTTTGTATTCATCGAAGATGCCCAGTTTGTTCCAGGCAATGTCTCCGAGGGCCACGCCAACGGTCTGGCGAAGGCTGCTGTATTTCTTTGCCATTCCGCGGAGGTCTCCCAGCGGGCGCCCCTTGAAGCGTTTGACATGCTTTTTATTCTGCATCTGCGGGTCTGATACGGAAAAAAGCGTGTAGTCATCTTCCTGCGAGAAAGGAAGCAGGCTGAAGTTGAAGGTCTTTGTGCCCTTTACGGGCAGGTAGAACTGAGGAACCCCCGAGGAGAAATCGGCCACATAGCCTGAAGGGGTAATCACAAACACGTAGCGGGCGTCTTTGTGGGTGTTCAGGGTGAACGAGCCGTCGGACTGCGTCACCGTGAAGCGGTATCCGTCCGATACCAGTACTTTTGCCAGGGGGGCTCCCTGGGCGGTGACGTTACCTTTTACTTTACGCGCCTGAAGCGGTGCGATGGTCAGGAACGCAGCAAGAATAAGAAGAACTGTTTTTTTCATGGTTTTATTGGATTCCGTATTTTTTCAGGATATCGATTACGGCAGACTCGATGGAACGGGCCCAAAGGCTATAGCCCTGGTTGGAGGGATGGATGCCGTCCACGGAGGTTTCATGGTCCGGGGCCGTTGCGCTCGGTTGGATATAATAAACATCCGGATACCGTGCGCAGGCAATGGCCATGAGGCTGTCTGTAAGATGAATGCGGCTTTCTTCCTTCCGGGCCGATGCCTGGTTGAAATTCCGGTTTTCCCGGTAAATGGTGCGTTGGAAGATGAGCGGCTTCCCGGGATGGGCCTGGATGAGGCGCTCGATGAAGGGGAAGAGGCGTTCCCTGATTTGCTTCTCCGTAGGGTTGGAGAAGGTGTCAAAGAGGAAGCCGTCCACGGGTGCATCCACCAGGGCATCGGCAAAATAGGGCTGCATTTTGCAGTTGCCGCTGCATCCCAGGCTGAGCAGTTGAATGCCCGTGGCGCGGGAGAACTGGGCGGGATAGGTCATGCCGCTCCGGGAGGTGCTGATGCCGTGGGTGAAACTGGACCCGTAAACGCCAATCCGGTGTCGGAACGGGTTGGGGAGTGCCTCTATCGTACAGTCTTCCCGAATGCCAATTTGGATGGAAAGTTCTTCGCTCAGGATGGGAAGGTACAGCAGGCATTCTTTCATGCCTGCCTCCATGGCAGTTACTACGGTAACCTCGGATTCTTTCTTGTTTTGGGCAGCGGCTCCTGCCCACCGCCATTGCCCGTTCTGACGGATGTACAAGTCGTATCCATAGGCGCTGATTCCCATGGTGTTGACGGGCGTTTCGCGGTCTCCAAAGACCGTTTTAACCTTGATGTCAGGGCTGTTGGTGCGAAAGGCTACGGCAATGCCGGAAGATTCCCGTACCTGAAGGTTCTCCTTGGGGGTAAACCCCTTGTACCGTACGGTGTCCAGCCGGTGATAGGGATTGGGGGTGTCAGGGAAGAGTTTTCCGGTAAGCGTAAGGGTGGAAGCCTCTGTGTAAACAAAGTTCTGCGCTTGCAAAAGCGATAGGCTTAACCCTATGAAAATGAGCAATGTGAGGGTTCTCTTAAACATGTTTTTTAGACTTGCGAGGGTAAAGTTAATAAAATTCTCACTTTTTCTTAACCTCCTTTCCTAATTATTTTGTAATTTTACTTGGTAATTTATGAAAAATATGATACTGAACCATTATTTCCGGTCTGCCCGGTTTTCCCTTTTTATTCTGTTAGGAGTTTGCCTGGTGTGCTGTACCCAGAAAGAAACGCCTGTCCAGTCACTGGAAAGCGTCCAGTTTGCTGTCCCGGATAAGATGGAAATCGGCTATGGCGCCGGTACCATTTCCTTCCGCGTACAGTTTTCCAAATCGCCTTCTTCCGGAGACAAGTTGTCCTTGGGAAGCCTGGGCGCCTGTCCCATTCTGAATATCAGCACCACTTCCTTCGATGTGGACATCAGTTCCCTGTGGAGCCAGTCGTTCGGCAACGGAATGTACAATGTGACGCTGCACCGTGGAACCAGCAGCCGGAAGATGGGGCAGATGCAGGTGGTAATAAAGGCCGATGATGTGGAGGAACTCAAGCCTGCAGCCGGTGCCACCGTTTACGGAAAAGTGATTTGTGGCGGTGAGGGCGTCCCGGATGCCGTCGTGTCCGATGGCATCAATGCGGTGAAAACGGACAAGGACGGCGTTTATCAGCTCCCTTCCAAGAAGTACCACGGCTATGTGTTCGTGAGCGTACCTTCCGGGTATGAGCCTTCCCGTAGCGGCATCCTTCCCGTGATTCACCAGCAGCTCTTGGCGGGCATCAGCACGCCAGAAAGGGTGGACTTCACCTTGAACAAGGCTGTCGGCCAGGAAAACCACACCATGCTCATGCTGGGCGATATCCACCTGGCCAACCGCACCGACGACCGCAAGCAGTTCCGGGATTTTGTAACGGATGTCAACAGTTACGTCTCCCAGGCTACCGGTAAGATTTACGGCATGACCCTGGGCGATATGACCTGGGACCTGTACTGGGAAATCAATAATTATGGCTACAGGGAATACCTGGCCGATGCGCAGGCCATCACCGGCCTTACCATTTATCAGACTATCGGCAACCATGACCACAGCATGTACCAAACCGGGGATTTCAATACGGTTAAGGAGTACAAGGAAGTGATAGGCCCCACGTATTATTCCTTCAACGTGGGCAAGGTCCATTACATTGTGCTGGACGACGTGGAGTGCACCAATGCTACGCCCACTACGGACAATAACGGAAAGGCCTGTTATGTAAGGGATTACAACGCCTCCCTGGTCCAGGACCAGCTGGACTGGCTGGCCAAGGATCTTTCCTTCGTCCCCACCTCCACTCCGCTTGTGGTCACCATGCATATCCCCCTGTACAAACCGGGCGGAAGCTACCGCTTCGACAGCAACGGCTCCCAATTCGAGCGCATCCTCAGGCCTTATAGCCAGGTTCAGCTGTTTACGGCCCATACGCACACGCTGTACAATGTGGACAAGAGCAGCGACACCCACATCTTTGAGCACAATGCCGGCGCCATCTGCGGAACCTGGTGGTGGAGCGCCAAGGAGACGCCCGGCATCCATATCGGCCAGGACGGTTCTCCCGGCGGATATATGATTCTGAAGGTGAACGGGGACAGCTTCACCTGGCAGTTCAAACCCACCGGCGGTTCGGTCAACGAGCAGTTCCGTGCCTATGACCGCAACCAGATTCACATTACGGCCGACAAATACGTCGCTTCCGGAAATGCGGCGCACAAAAGTGACTTCGACCCCGGACTTTGGGCAACGGCTTCATCGGCCAATGAGGTGTACATCAATGTCTGGAACTGGGACCCGTCCTGGCAGGTAGAAGTGACAGAGGGCGGTACGCCCCTCACGGTTACCCGGGAAACCCAGATGGATCCGCTGCACCTGATTGCCTATACGGCCAAACGGCTGAACAAGAACAGTACGGCAAGTTTTGCCACTACCACGAACAACCATCTATTTAAGGTAAAGGCTTCGTCGGCCACTTCCACACTGGATATCAAGGTTACCGACCGCTTCGGGAATGTGTATACCGAGTCCATGACACGTCCCCGCGCATTCTCAACCGACCAATACACCAAATAACCAATAATTCTAATCACTAACCTACATGAGACCGATTAAACATCTCGCTGTTTCTCTGATGCTGGTGCTGCTTGCCGTATGGCAATTGCAGGCACAGGATCGGACTGTCTCCGGTACGGTGAAAGATGCCGCCGGCCCTGTAGTCGGTGCTGTTGTGATGCTCCCCGGGAACACCGATACGGCACAGATTACGGATATCAACGGCGCCTTTTCCATCCGTATTCCAACCAGTGCAACTGCGCTGGATATTTCCTGCCTGGGTTATGTCACCGCAACGGTGGACGTGCCTGCAGACGGACGTACTCTCCAAGTCGTTCTCCAAGAGGACGCCATGATGTTGGAAGAAACCGTAGTGGTAGGTTACGGCGTCCAGAAGAAAGTCAATCTGACGGGTGCTGTAACGGCCGTTGGTTCCGAAGAACTCAAGGACCGAACCACGCACAACCTTACCAACATGCTGCAGGGTGCCGTGCCCGGCCTGAACATCACCACCTCTTCCGGTAACCCCGGCAGCACCGGAACGCTGAACATCCGCGGTATCACGTCCATCAACCAGGCGGACCCGCTGGTGCTCATCGACGGTACCGAGGGAGACCTCTCCCGCGTGAATGCTGCCGATGTGGAAAACATCTCCGTCATCAAGGATGCGTCGGCCGCCGCCATTTACGGTGCCCGCGCAGCCTATGGTGTCATTCTGGTCACCACCAAGTCCGGTAACGACGGCGGCGGCAAAGCCAAGGTACGCTACAGCGGACGCGTGGGTTGGGAACAGCCCACCGTCTCCACGGACTTTGAAACCCGTGGTTACTGGTCCGTGTACACCGTGGACAAGTTCTGGGCGTCGGATGCCGGAAACAACTACACCAACTACACCGCCCACGACATGGCCGAACTCCTGGCCCGCGTAAACGACAAGACGGAAAATCCCGACCGCCCCTGGGTAGTCCAGGAGATGAGAAACGGCCGGAACCAATGGATTTACTATGCCAACACAGACTGGTACCATGAGCTCTACAAAGACCAGCACCCGGTAATCCAGCAAAACATCTCCGTCACCGGCGGAAACAAGGATGTAAAATACTACCTGTCAGGTGCATACGACATGCAGAGCGGTATCATCAAAAAGAATCCGGATGTATTCCACCGCTACAACCTGAGGGCCAAGATCGATGCCCGTATCAACAAATACGCCCGCATCTCCAACAACACCACCTTCTTTGGCTCCAACTACAACTATCCCGGCGGCAGCAGCGTGCAGGACTCCTTTGCTTATGCATCCCGACATGCCCTGGCTTCCTTTGTCCCGCAGAACCCGGACGGAAGCTGGCTGTATGCTACACCCCTGATTGCCGGTAACTACAATGTGGCCAACGGACGTCACATCCTGTTCGCGGAAGGGAAGGCCCGCAACCAGCAGAACCGCAGCGACTTTGCCAATACCATCGAGCTCACGGTAACGCCCATCAAACAGCTCACCCTCACCGCGAATTATACCTACCGTCTGTATCAGAACCGCAACCAGTACCGGAGCGTCAACTTCAAGTATCGTCAGTACCCGGATGCGGATTACGAGTATTATACGACCGGTGCCGGCGAGGATGCCCTTACGGAGAATACCATCACCAATCAGCGCCATACGGCCAACATCTTCGCCACCTATAAAGATACTTATGCCGATGCGCACAACCTCACGGTGACCGCCGGTATGAACATTGAGGCGTGGAATTCCAAGACCGTGGGTGCTGTGGGCAAGAACCTCCTTTCCGAAACCCTGAACGACCTTGACCTTGTGGGCCCGGACGCCACCGGCGCCACCATCATGGAAGTGTCCGGCGGCCAGAACGAATATGCCATCGCCGGTTTCTTCGGCCGTATCAATTACAACTTCAAAGAGCGCTACCTGGTAGAGCTCTCCGGCCGCTACGACGGTACCTCCCGCTTCCGCCAGGGGCACCAGTGGGGTTTCTTCCCCTCCGCCTCCCTGGGTTGGAGGATTTCCGAGGAACCCTTCTTCAAACCGGCCCGCCGGTATGTGGACAACCTTAAGCTGCGCTTCTCCTACGGCAGCCTGGGCAACCAGGTCGTCCGTACGGCCTCCGGCGCCCAGAACTATTATGCCTATCTGCGGAAAATCTCCATCAATGACTTCGCGGGCTACAGCTTTGGCGAGAGCAGTACCATGAGCAAATACGCCACGCTGGGCGCCCCGGTGGATGCCAACCTCACCTGGGAGACCGCAGAGCAATACAACGTGGGTCTGGACTTCTCGGCCTTCAAGGGCCGTCTCAACTTCACCGGTGAAGTGTATCGGCGCAATACCCTGAACATGCTCACCGCCGGTCCCGACCTTCCCGCCGTCTATGGCGCCGCCGTCCCGCAGACCAACGCCGCAGACCTGAAGACGGAAGGATATGAGCTTTCCCTGAGCTGGAAAGACCAGGTGAGCCTCTTCGGCCGTCCGTTCGGTTACGGTATCCGGGCCACCCTGAGCGACTATCGTTCCTATATCACCCGATTCAACAATCCGTATAAACTGCTGTCGATGAATTATTATGAAGGCATGCGGATTGGCGATATCTGGGGCTTCGAGGTGGACGGCCTGTTCGCCAGCGACGAGGAGGCCCAGAAGTACACCACCGAGGTGCTGGACTGCAGCGGCTATATCTCCAGCCGTATGACGGGCGGTTTCCTGGCCGGCGACCTTCGCTTCGTGGACCTGGACAACGACGGTCACTACATGGTTGACGCTGCCGGCAAGTTCGTCCTGGACGACAACGGCAACAAAATCCTGCTTCCGGAAGACCAGTGGCGCGTTAACACCCTGAGCCTGGGCCGGAACACTGCCGATGACCCCGGTGACCGGAAAATCCTGGGCAACTCCCTCCCGAGCCTCCAGTACGGCATCACCCTGAGTGCGGATTACATGGGCTTTGACATCCAGGCCTTCCTGCAGGGAACCGGCGACCATTACTGGTATCCGGCCGGCATGAACATGATGTTCTGGGGCCCTTATGCCTATTCCTACACCTCCTTTATTCCCAGAAACTTTATCGACAACGTATGGTCGGAGGAAAATCCGAATACCTACTTCCCCCGTCCCAGAGCCTACTCCTCCACCGGCGGCGAGCTCTCCAAGGTTAACAGCCGTTACCTGCAGAACATCCGCTACCTCCGCTTCAAGAACCTCACCATTGGTTACACGCTTCCCGAGAGCGTGACCCGGAAGGCCCACATTGAGAAAGTCCGCTTCTACTTCTCTGCCGAGAACCTGGCTTACTGGTCGCCCCTGACCCGGTACACCAAGTACCTGGATCCGGAAAGCGCCTTCACGCGTGACACCGGTTCCAATGTGGCACAGGACGCCATGAGCTATCCTTGGCAGAAGACCTTTATGTTCGGTGTCGATATTACCTTTTAATGAATGGAGGACAAGAAAATGAAAAAATACCTAATTGCAATCGCAGCAGCTGCCCTTTGCCTGACCTCCTGCAACAAATTCCTGGACCGCACTCCCAAGTCCACCATGGCGCCCGAGAACTACTTCCGCAACGAAACCGACTTGCAGCTGTTCTCGAACACCTTCTACAATAACCTGCTGGACAAAACCCCTTACAGTGAGCAGAGCGACCAGCTGGTGTGCCTGAACCTGTCCGCCTTCATGCGCGGCGGCAATTCCAGAACCGTTCCTGCCACCGGCGGCGGCTGGGGCAGTGGAGCCGGTGCCTGGGGCGATCTCCGCAAGATGAACACCCTGCTGGAGAACGTGAACAAGTGCGAGGATCCCGCCGCCGTGGTGAAATATACGGCCCTGACCCGCTTCTTCCGCGCCTACTTCTATTTCAATATGGTGAAGCGCTTCGGCGACGTCCCGTGGATTGACGCCCAGTTGGAGACCGATTCCAAAGAGCTGTACCGGCCGCGTGACAGCCGCGAAGTCATCATGGGGCACATGCTGGAAGACATCGACTATGCCATTGAGAACCTGCCGGCAAACGTGAGCCCCTACCGTGTGAACCGTTGGGCGGCGCTGGCGCTGAAGGCCCGTTTCTGCCTGTTTGAAGGCACCTTCCGGAAATACCACAATCCCACGGCGCATCCCGAGATGTACGTCACCCCGCTCCCGTCCGACTCCCGCAGTGCGGCGGACTATCTGCAACTGGCTGCCGACGCCGCTCAGGAGCTGATGAAAGAAGGACCGTACAAGCTGGCCCAGCCGGCCGACTACCGGCAGCTGTTTGCCAATGTGGACGCCAACAAGGATGAGTTCATCCTGGCCATCAAAAACGACCAGAGCCTCCAGATTTGCAACAATTCCACCGCATTTGCCGTGATGCCCACCCAGGGCAAGCCGGGCTTCACCAGAAAGTTCATCGCCTCTGTCCTGATGGCCGACGGCAGCCGCTTCACGGACCAGCCCAACTGGGAAACCCTGCAGTATGTGGATGAGATGAAGGACCGCGACCCCCGCTTGGCCGCCATCACCGTAGCCCCCGGCAACATTTGGCTGGGAGACGAAACCGTGTCGGCCACCGACCTCGGGTGCAGCGTCACCGGTTATCAGGTGGTCAAGTTCGTCATGGATAAGACCCTGCCGGAATGGGGCCGTGTGGACAAGAGCTACAACGACATGCCCGTCTTCCGCTATGCCGAGGTTCTGCTGAACTATGCCGAGGCCAAGGCGGAACTGGGCACCTTTACCCAGGCCGATGCCGATGCCACCGTGAACGCCATCCGTGCCCGTGCCGGCATGACCGGTCTCCTCAATGTGGAATCGGCCAATGCCCATCCGGACCCTTACCTGCTTTCTGACGACTTCGGTTACCGCAATGTGAGCGGCGCCAGCCAGGGCGTCATCCTGGAAATTCGCCGGGAAAGGGCTCTGGAACTGGCCATGGAAGGATTCCGTCTGACCGACCTTCTCCGCTGGAGAGAGGGCAAGTGCCTGGAACAGCCCATCTGGGGCATGTATTTCCCGGGCGTAGGCAAGTACGACCTCACCGGTGACGGCAAGCCCGACATCAATATCTGGACAGGCACCAACCCCAAGAGCAAGGACCTTGTGGACTGGGAACTGGGCTCTTCCACGGGGATTGAGCTTACGGGCGATTCGGCCGGTTATGTTTACCATCACGGCAATGTCAGCCGCAGCTTTGACGAAGGACGTGACTACTATTATCCCATTCCCACCACGGAACGTCAGCTCTATCACGAGAAAAATGTAGATCTGAAGCAGAATCCGGGCTGGATTGACGGTCTGAGCTACTAACTCTAATTCCATGAGATTATGAAACTGAATAACATAATGAAGACCCTCGCTGTTCTGGTTGCCGGCGCGCTCATGATAGGCTGCCAGCAAGAGAGGAGCGAGGAGGCAAAGGCCGTCGCTACCAGCGAGACCTATGTCACCTTCCACGCAACCGGAGCAGCGGACCAGGTAATCAAGGTATATGCCGACGGCCTCTGGAACGTAGACGTGGATTCTCCCTGGATCAGCGTGAGCCCCATGAAGGGCGACGGCCACGGAACCATTACCATTTCCGTGACGGACAACGCCACCGGCAGCACCATCGACCGTCCCCGTGACGGCACCATTGTCATTCAAGGCAAATATGTCTCCCGACAGACGTCGGTTACCGTTCACCAGGACGGCGACACCTATTATGGCGTCGATACCTACACCCTGGCACAAATCCGCAGCCTGGAAAACGGCGACGTGGCCAAGGTGGCCCAGGCCCAGGTTGTGGCCCTGTCCACCAAAGGCTTCATCGCCTCCGACGAATCCGGCTGCCTCTATGTTCAGGGAGAGGGTCTGTCGCTGGGCGACAAGGTGAGCTTCAACGGAACCAAGACTACGGTGAACAATGCCCCGGCCTTCGTCCTGGACGAGTTTGACGTTGTGGAAAGCGGGAAGGTGGTGTACCCGGAAGCCAAGGACATTACTGCCATCCTGGCCGACTATGACGCCACCGTGGCCGAATACGTCTCCCTGTCGGCCTCCCTGATTGGTACGGACATATACGTGAACGACAAAACCTCCATTCCTATCCTGGACCCGGTGGAAGAACTGAAACTGGGTGCACTGGACCTGCACAAGGTGGTGTTCAAAGGCTATGCTGTGGGCCAATCCATGCTGGTTACCTCGGTGGAGGACCAGGGGGCGGACGAAGCCTTGATCCCGTATCCGCTGCGCTTCCTTGTGCGCGTGGACGGCATCAATTACACCTCGGCCACCTGGAGCGCGACCAGCCGCATCCAGCCGGTGCAGGGTCTGGGTTACATCGAGTACGTTCCCTTCGACCTTGCCACTACCGACGGCAACCAGAAATATAAACTGGATGTCTCCGACAAGAGCCCGCGCGTAACCGGTCCCTGGCCGGGCGACTACTGGCTTTTCTATGGCAACGGTGCCATCAAGGCCGGCTCCGAGGTGCATATCGCCTTCGAGGCCCGTACGTCGGCCACCGGCCACAAGTTCTGGATCCTGGAGTTCCTGGACGGCTCCGAATGGCGTCCGGCAGGGGAGACCTTCACCACCACCGAGCCCGGTGAGGAAGTGGTGTACACCCACGCCATGAATGCCGACGGTGCCACCAACGTGCAGGCCGACCAGGTGGTGAAATACCGCAAGAACACCGAGCATGCCCAGTTCCGCTTCCGCTGCGTTGCCAACTGGCAGGCCAGCGGTGCCGGTAAACTGGCCGCCCGTAACGGTGGTTCGGCCCGTCTCACCGTTACCGATGTGGCCGATGCTACCTACCAGCCCACCATCGAGATTCTCAAGGAGGGCAACGGCGTGGAAAAAGATCCGGTGTATGCCAACATTGAGGTGTCCACAGAACTGCTTACCTTCAACGGCACGCCGGGTGCTCCCAAGACCATCACCGTGCAGTCGGACTACGACTTCACCGTTTCTACCTCCGCCGACTGGCTCAGCTTTGACGTGGCGGAAGGCCTGGCTGGGGAATCGGTAGAGATTCAGGTAACCTGCGCCCAGAGCGAACTTCCGGAGCTGCGTCAGGGTACCATCAAGATTGTCTCCGAAGACTCCGAGAAAGTGATTAACGTGGTGCAGAGCGCCGCCGGCCAGCAGCTGGATCCGTTCGTGAGCGTTTCCGGCGGCAACAAGGCCGAGGTCTTTGAAACGGAAGGCAGCATTACGGTGAAAATCCAGTCCAACGTGGAGGTAAGCTATGAAACGGCAGACAGCTGGATTCAAGTAGAAGCCGTTCCCGAGACGAAGGGCCTGGTGGAATGGACGGAGTACATCGTGAGCTACCAGGCCAACGAACTGCCCGATCCCAGAACCGGCGTCGTACGTTTCTTCAATGAGGAAGAAAAGGTAGAGACCCTCTTCACCCTGGTACAGGCCGGTAAGGAACCCGAACCCGAGTATCCGGAAGGCGTGTTCTTCCAGGATGACTTTGAGTGGCTGGAACCGTATATCCAGGGCTGGATTGCGGCCAATCCCGACGATGCCGACAAACTGGATCCCGTGGGCGCCGGTGACCAGGCCACTCACGCCCAGCCCAATGTCTGGAATGTGGCCGAACTCGCAGCTACGGCGGGCGCCGAACTGGAGAAGCGGGGATACACGGACCTGAACAAGGACGCCAAGACCCTGTACATGCAGAAGAACTACTTCAAGATGGGTGCTACCAACAAGCACACCGGACTGCAGTTGCCTGCCATTAAATTCGGTGCTTCCCCCGTGGATGCCGAGCTCAGCTTCGACTGGTGCGCGCACATGACCGGAAAGGGTGTCATTGACAATGTGACCATTACGGTAGAGATTGTGGAAGGCCCCGGTACGCTGGCCGATAACGGTACCCAGGTCTCCGCGGAACTCTCTACCACGCAGGAAAAAGGCAAGCTGGAATGGCAGCATGCCAAGGTGAAACTGGTGGGCGTCACCGACGACACCCGTATCCAGATTCATCCCACCCACTACAAGGACGGCGCCGGTGCCTCCCAGCAGCGCTGGTACCTGGACAACATCAAGGTGGCCGAGCCCGAACCTGCCAAACCTGCGGTAGGCGATGTGCTGTGGGAGGAATGGTGGCAAGGCGGCGCCGCTGGCGATACGCCTTCGGCCTATCAGGAGAAGGAGACGTGCTCTACTGTAGTATTTGGCGAAGGAAATGTGGTTTATTCGCAGAATTCCGCCAGCACAAAGCTCTACGACGACGCTCTTGTATTCTATAACAGCAAGGATAACGTCACCGACGAAAAGTACAGGTACAACCTGCTCGTTACGAAAGGAAATGGTTTCCTTGACGTGAACGGCATCCCCTGTAACGGCGTCAAGACGGCTACGCTTACGTACCGGAGCAACTCCAAGCTGGAAGGAAACCATCAGGTGACCAGCACTACAGCCGGCGTCACCATTGGCGAACTGTCGGCTACCTCGGTCCCCAAGCAGGACCTGGCCGATAAGAACACCTACACGGTTACCTGTACGGTCACCATCCCCGAGGGAACCAAGACACTGGATCTGTGCATTACCAACATCAATGCCAAATCCAACATCCGTGTCGATGGCCTGCAAGTGGTTGTGACTGAGGTGCAGTAGTTTAAGTTTGCCGCGTTTGCACGGAATGTGCCTTTTACGGTACTCCAGATGCAAATGCGGCAATTAAAAAAGCCCCTAGGGCAGAAAGCGTTGCCACGTTTGCAAGAAAATAGCGTTTCAGGCTATTTCAACTGCAAACGTGGCAATTATTACGAGCGGCGCTCTTCCTTCAGGGTGAGCCCCATGAAGAATATGGCCAGGAGGCAGGCGACCACCAGCAGCATAAAGGTCCAGCTCCAGCCGAACTGTTGAGCCACCCAGCCAATCACGGTGTTGGCCAGGATGAACGTGCCCAGGAAGTAGCCGAAGAAGCCGGTAAGGCCGGCGGCTGTTCCGGATGCGTTCTTAGGGGCCAGGTCCAGCGCCTGTACGCCAATGAGCATCACCGGCCCGTAGATGAAGAAGCCAATGCCGATGAGGCTGATAATCACTACGCTGAGGTTGTCAATGAACGCCCAGTACAGCAGGATGAACACCAGCACCAGCCCCATGAACAGCATGGTGGGCAGGGCCCGCTTCCCATGAAAGAGTTTGTCCGACAACCAGCCGCAAAGAAGCGTTCCCGGAATGGCGGCGAATTCGTAGGCAAAATAGGCCCAGCCGGCACTCTTGAGGTCAATTCCTTTCTCCGTTAGAATAGTGGGTGCCCAGTCCAGGCAGCCGTATCGGACCATATACACAAACGCGTTGGCCAGGGCGATGTACCACAGGAACTTGTTGTTGAGCACGTACTGGAAGAAGATTTCCTTGGCGCTCAAGGTTTCCTCGTCCTTGGCAGAGTAGTTCTTGGGGTAGTCGCCCCGCCAGGCTTCCACCGACGGGAGTCCGCAGCTTTGTGGCGTGTCGCGCAACAGCAAATACGCTAGGATGGCGATAAACAGCGCTACCGCGGCGGGAAAAGCAAACGTGCCGATGAGGAAGTAGAGCTCCGTATGTGCCCCGTAAAACCAGCTGCCGAACCAGATGGCACCATAGGTGGCCATGGGGCCTACCAGTGCACCGCCCACATTGTGCGCGCAGTTCCAGATACTCATCATGGTACCCCGCTCATTAGGCGAGAACCAGTGCGTCATCACGCGGCCGCAAGGAGGCCAGCCCATGCCGTTGAACCAGCCCACCAGGGCGTTGAGCACGCCCATCACCAGGATGGCCAGGGCTTTGTGTTCCGCGCCGATCAGCTGGATGGGGACAATCATGAAGCACATGGAAATGGCCGTAAGGATGAGCCCCACCGGCAGGAAGACGCGGGCGTTGGAGCGGTCGGAGACGCTGCCCATCAGGAATTTGGACAAGGCGTATGCTGCGGCGTTCAAGCCCAGGACAAAGCCCAGTTCGGTTTTGTCGAAGCCCAGCGGTGCCATGGCGGGAATGGCCATGGACAGGTTCTTTCTCACCAGATAGAATCCGGCGTATCCGATGAACGCGCCGACGAACACCTGCAGGCGCAGGCGTTTGAATTTGGCGTCGGCCTCAGGGCCGGTTTGTGCCGGCAGATAGGCCGGCTGTTGCATGAATTTCAGCATTTCTTCTTATTTTGTGGGCCTTCGCAAACGAAAACTTTTTCTACCCCGCAAGGGGGAGCGAAAAAGTTTTGTTCGCTCGGTAATCAGACGTTCAAAGCTTCGGCGAGGATGGATATGGGGTTCATGACGGGATAGCCGGTGGACATTTCGATCTGCCATTTGCAGGTTTCGCAGTCGCAGGCGACCACGTCCGGATTCACCGCCTTGATTTGTTCGAACAGTGGGGCTCCAATGGCCTGGGAGGCTTCGTAATTCTCCTTTTTGAAACCATACGTTCCCGACATGCCGCAGCAGTTGGAGGCCAGCATGGTGAACTCCACACCGGGAATCATGCGCAGCAGGCGCTCAGAGAACACCCCCCAGCCCAGTTTTTCCAGGTGGCAGGGCGTGTGATAGGCTATTTTTTTGTGGTAGTTCGTCTTAAAGTTGAGCACGGCGCCTTTTTCCAATTTCTCATAGATAAAGCGGGTGGCCATGAGAAGGGAATCGCGTACGGCTGCATTATCCACTTTCAGGAGCTCCGGGTATTCGTCGCGCATGGTGAGCGTGCAGGTGGAAGAGGTGGTTACTACCTTGAGCCCCCGAGAGACCGCTTTCCCCAGCACTTCCACATTATGTTGGGCGTGCTTGGCCGCTTCCCGCGCCATCCCGTTGGCAATCATGGCAATGCCGCAGCACTGCTCCTTGTCCAGCAGTTGCACGCCCACGCCCAGGGCGTTGAGCACCTTCACCAGGTCTTTGCCCAACTGTGGGTAGTTGTAGTTCACGTAGCAGCCATGGAAGTACGCCACCTGCTCCGGGAACGCTGCCTGCTCCTTGCTGTGCCTTTTGAGCCAGCCCTCGAAGCTGCGTCCGCTGTATTTGGGGAAGGTTCGCCGGTGGTCTATATCCAAAACCATGTCCAGCGTCTTCTTGGTGATCCCCAGGTCCGTAACGGCATTGACGATGGGGGCAAACGGTCGTGCCAGCTTGCCCATGAAGTCCGTGGAAGCCAGCATTTGGTCCCGCAGTTTGGGCGGATGCGTATCGTACTTGATGCGGGCGCTCTGGATAAGGTCCGCCACCTTTACGCCGGA
>DEKS01000125.1:1635-3380 GCA_002354005.1 Bacteroidales bacterium UBA2716 | reverse complement strand
CTTACGGTCACGTTCTTGGAGCCATGGGTGATGTCGGTGGAGCCGTCCTCGTAGTCCTTGGTCTGGTTGAGCGAGGTAAAGGTGCAGTGGTCCACCCATACGCCGTCGCATTCCTGCATGGAGACGGCATCGGCCCCATTGTTGGCCTTGGGCTGCTGGAAATTGATGTTGCGGATGACGATATTCTTGGCGCGGACGCAGAAAATGCCAATCTTGTCCATCACAAAGGTATCCGTGCCGATAAAGCTGAGGTTGCTCACGTCCTTGACGTCGAACCAGGGGTGAGCCTCGGAGAAGTCGCGGCCGTCGTCACTCTTAAAAGTACCACTGAGCCAGATGACGGTGGGGGTATGAGTGCCCTTCTTCTCATCCTTGGTGCGCTGCAGGAGCCAGGTCTGGAGGGCCTTGCCGTTGTTGAAGTGCAGCACCTTGCTGCCACTCCCCTCTCCGCCGGTCACGGCTGCGCCATAGCCCACCAGGGCCGTCTGGTCCACCGTTCCCACGGCAGGAGGTGAGAGACAAGGCAGCTCATCCCCCTCACCGGGAATAGGCTCGGAACCAGTATCGTCTCCAGGATCGTCTCCGGGATCGTCTCCGGGGTCCTTAGCCTTCTGGGTAACGGTGAGCTTTTTGCTGTCTTTGCCGCAGGTAATGGTGACGTCGGCCGTGCGGTCGTCGTACCCGTCATAGGCTTCTACCGTAACCTGGAGGGTGTTTTCGCCTTTGCTGCCGCTACTTGCGCCAAGCTTCAGCCAGGAGGCGTCGGTCTTGGCGGTCCATTCCTTGTCGGTGGTAAAGGCAATGGTCACCGTGCCGCCGGCGGAAGCCACCGTGGCATCCAGCGGCCCGGTGGTAATGGTAATCTTTCCTTCCACCTCCACCGGTGTAGGAGTGGGTTTGGGCTGTTCCTGCTCCTGGCCCTGCTCCTGGCCCTGCTCCTGCCCTTGCTCCGGTTTCTTGCAGCCTCCCAGCGCCAGCATCGCCAGCGCCGCCGCCAAGAGAGATATGTGCTTAAAGTGCATCATTAGTCTTTCATCCTCAGGGCGTTACAGCGTCACACCCTGCTTGAAGATGGCAATCTCGCGGATGCCGTGTTTCTCGTTGTTCACGGGTTCACCGCTGGCGGCGGCAAGCACAAAGTCGATAAAACGGGCGGCGACCTCTTCCATGGGTTCCCCTTGCGCCAGCACACCGGCATTGAAATCAATCCAGGACGGTTTGGCCTCGTAGAGCGGCGTATTGGTGGAGATTTTCATGGTGGGCACAAAGCTGCCGAACGGCGTACCGCGGCCGGTGGTGAACAGCACAATCTGGCAGCCGGAAGCCGCCAGGGCCGTAGAAGCCACCAGGTCGTTCCCCGGTGCGCTCAAAAGGTTCAACCCCTTGACACTCAGGCGCTCCGCATACTTCAGCACGCCCCGTACGATGCTCTTGCCGCACTTCTGCGTGCAGCCCAAGCTCTTTTCTTCCAGCGTGGAAATGCCGCCCGCCTTGTTACCCGGCGAGGGATTCTCGTACACGGGCATCCCCTGCTTCATGAAGTACTCCTTGAAGTCGTTGATCAGGTGCACTGTTTTGTCGAAGGTAGCCTCGTCCTGGCAGCGGTTCATCAGGATGGTCTCCGCACCGAACATCTCGGGGACCTCGGTGAGCACCGTGGTGCCGCCCTGGGCTACGATCCAGTCACTGAATACGCCCAGGAGCGGATTGGCCGTGATGCCGCTCAGGCCGTCGGAGCCGCCGCA
>DEKS01000125.1:326-1563 GCA_002354005.1 Bacteroidales bacterium UBA2716 | reverse complement strand
ACGCCATAGGCCACCTCGTCGTCCACCTTCTGGCACACGAACATCTTCACGCGGGACTCGTCCACCGGCCCTACCAGCTCACGGAACGCATCCAGCTGATTGTTTTCGCAGCCCAGACTCACCACCAGCACGCCGCCGGCGTTGGGATGATGAATCATATCGGCAAGGACCTTGCGCGTATTCTCGTGGTCGTCGCCCAGCTGCGAGCAGCCGTAATTGTGCGGGAAGCACACAATGGCGTCCACGGAAGATTCTTCGCTGCGCTCAGAATGACAAGAAGAGCCAGAATGACATAATTCGGCTTCGGTCGAAATGACAGATTTGAATTTACTGACAATCTGCTCGCAAATGCCATTCACGCAGCCCACGGTGGGAATGACCCAAATCTGGTTGCGGATACCCACCTGGCCGTCGGCCCTTCTAAAACCTTTGAAGGTTGTTGGGAGGGAACAAAACTTTTTCGCTCCCCCTTGTGGGGTAGAAAAAGTTTTCGTTCCCGACCCTACGACAGAAGGAGCAGACAAAACTTTTTCGCTCCCCTTGCGGGTAGAAAAAGTTTTCGTCTGCGACTGGTCGGCCTTTACATAGTCCAGGGGTTCGTACTTGTAGTCAAGCAGGCCTTCCAGGTTGGTCTTGATGCAGGAATGGTCCACCAGGGTGCCGGCTTCCGCGTCACGGGTTACGTGACCGATGGGGAAACCGTACTTAATCACGTTCTCCCCTGCCTTGAGGCTGTGGAGCACGATCTTGTGGCCGCGGGGAATGTCCATCTGCAGCGTCACGCCTTCCACCACCTCGCCCTTGGCAAGGTCCTGGAGCGCCACCGCCACGTTGTCGGCCGGGTTAATCTTAATGTACTTCATATCAGAAGTTGAAATAATTCTTGGCGTTGTTGTAGGAGATGTCTTCCACCATCTTGCCGATGAAATCCAGCTCAGAAGCCGGGAGCTTGCCTTCCTCGATGTCCTTGCCCAGGACGTCGCAGAGGATGCGGCGGAAGTACTCGTGACGGGGATAGGAGATGAAGCTGCGGCTGTCCGTGAGCATGCCCACAAAGCGGGAGAACAGGCCCAGCACGCTCAGGGCGTCCATCTGGCGGCGCATGCCCACTTCCTGATCCAGGAACCACCAACCGGAACCGAACTGCATCTTGCCGGGCACAGTGCCGTCGTTGAAGGTATAGAGCATGGTCATCATCACCTCGTTGTCCTTCGGGTTCAGGCAGTACAGGATGGTC
>DEKS01000125.1:0-140 GCA_002354005.1 Bacteroidales bacterium UBA2716 | reverse complement strand
AAGGCGCTGCGGAACTTGTTGAGCTCCTTCTCGCTGGGGCGTTTGCCCAGGAGCACAAGCTTGAAGATGGCTTCAATTTCCAGCTCGGTGTAGTCCTCGCTGTAGAAGTTCTCCAGACCGTGGTCGGAGAGCTTGCAGCC
>DEKS01000153.1:10474-10680 GCA_002354005.1 Bacteroidales bacterium UBA2716 | reverse complement strand
AGGATGGAAACCGGAGGCAGGACGCCAAAGGCATCGGCGCTCAGGAAAATCACCTGCTTGGCTGCCGGTCCTTGGCTTTCGGGACGGACGATTTTCTCGATATGATAAATCGGATAACTGACGCGGGTGTTCTCGGTGACGGACTTGTCGTTGAAGTCGATCTTGCCGGCGGCATCCACGGTCACGTTCTCCAGGAGAGCGTCCCT
>DEKS01000153.1:10202-10387 GCA_002354005.1 Bacteroidales bacterium UBA2716 | reverse complement strand
CCGCCCTCGAAGTTGAACACGCCCTTGTTGTCCCAGCCGTGCTCGTCGTCACCAATCAGGAGACGCTTAGGATCTGTGGAAAGGGTGGTTTTACCGGTACCGGAGAGGCCGAAGAAGATGGCGGTGTTTTCACCGTTCATGTCCGTGTTGGCGGAGCAGTGCATGGCGGCGATGCCCTTCAGGGG
>DEKS01000153.1:9918-10082 GCA_002354005.1 Bacteroidales bacterium UBA2716 | reverse complement strand
CCCAGCTCCTTGTAGTTTTCTACCTTGGCCTTTGCAGCGCAGTATACCACGAAGTCCGGCTCCTGGTCAAACTCCTTCTGGTTCTTGGGACGGATGAACATGTTGGTCACGAAGTGGGCCTGCCATGCAACCTCCATGATGAAACGAACCTTCATGCGGGTGTC
>DEKS01000153.1:0-9906 GCA_002354005.1 Bacteroidales bacterium UBA2716 | reverse complement strand
TGGGTGCCGCAGAAACCGTCCACCACAAAGAGGCGCTTGCCGCTGAGCTGCTGCTGAGCGAGTTTCTTCACCACTTTCCAGGTGGAGACGCTCATTTTGTGGTTATCGTTGGGATAGCCTTCCGTGGTCCACCAGATTTCGCCGGGTTTGCCTTCCTTGGTGGTGTTGTCGTACACGATGTACTTGTCTTTGGGAGAACGGCCGGTGTAAACGCCAGTCATTACGTTAATGGCGCCCAGTTCGGTTACCTGACCTTTGTCATAACCTTCCAGACCGGGTTTGGTTTCCTCATTGTAGAGGACTTCGTAGGTGGGGTTGTAGAGGATTTCCTTAACACCCTTGATGCCGTACTTTTTAAGATCGATGCTTGACATAAAAATATCTAGAATTAATTGTAATTTCTATCCTGCAAAATTAATAATTTTCTTCCGCTTTTCCAAGTGGGCGTCCAGCCTTTTTTGAAGGCCCGGAGCCAGCGACACATTCTCCAATTTTTCGGCCTCTTTTAGCCAGCGCTGACTGAGCTCGTAGTCTTCCATCAGATAGAAAGCCTGGGCAATGTTGTAACAGGCGCAGGCACGGTGGGTGGCATCGCCCCGTTTAACCAGCTTGGTCCAGCAGTCCACAGCGGCGGCAAATTTGCCGTCCATCACCTGCAGGATGCCATCGATCCAGGGTTCGGACCCCATGTCAAAATAATAGAAGCTGAAGGCCTCCTTAATCCAGGTGGAGAGGAAACGCCGGCTGATGCGCTCTCCCACAACTTCTGCCTCCGCTCCCAGGCTGCGCAGGGCTTTCTCTCCCAGGGCTTCCTGCGTGAGCAAGCCATTGTTGAACACCCGCGTCCGGAGCACGGCTGAGCCGTTGTAGGAATGCACCTTGTCCTGCCCCATGCTGTCGTACACATCCAGGTGGGTTTTCACCGGCACGGCTACAGGGCACACAAAGGCGGAATCGACAGAGGTGGCATCCTTTACCACCTGATTGGTCTCGGGTGCAGGTATGCCCAGATTGGTTTTGAGGACAAACACCACATCCCCGCCGGTATCCATCACCAGCGAATGCATCAGCTCCACCGACATGCTGTCCAACTCCGGCAGGCGGTAAATACCCACCTTCTCCTCCCCGCCAAAATAGTCCTCTTCCAGGCTGCGGGCCATGGACGACGCCGCCTGGCGGTCGAAAAGGGAATCTACCTGATTGGTTCCGTCCCGATACACGATGGAAATTTCCTTCCAGGCCAGGTTAAGGCCGGAAGAGGAAGGATTCCGCACGTCCATGTACAGCGGATACACCTGCGGAGAGCAGGCCGCGGTGAGCAAAACTGACGCTAAAATCCAGGAATGTTTCATATCACTTGTGCTGTAAGGTCATATTCGTCGGCTCCGGTAATGCGCACCTGAAGGAATTCACCCACCAGCGAATACGGCTCCACGCCGTCAAATGCCTCCGGGGTGTATTTCACCAGGATCTCGCCGTCCACCTCCGGGCTCTCGAATTCGCTGCGGCACACCAGGGTGCCTTCCACGAAGTCGTCCACCAGGACACGGACCTCGGTGCCAATCCTGGACTGGTTGTATGCAAGAGAAATGCCACGCTGCGCTTCCATGAGCATGTCCAGCCGCTTTTGTTTCACTTTGGCCGATATGCTGTCCCGGTAATGCTCCGCGCCATAGGTTCCTTCTTCCTCCGAATAGGTGAAGGCGCCCATACGCTGGAAACGGGCTTCCTGCACAAAAGCGAGCAGCTCGTCAAAATCGGCCTGACGCTCGCCGGGATGTCCGACGATCAGCGTGGTACGGATGGCAACGCCCGGCACCTTTTCCCGCATGCGGCGGATGAGTTCCCGTGTCCAGGCGCCATCTACGTGCCGATGCATCTTGTCCAGCACCCGGTCGCTCACATGCTGGAGCGGAATGTCCATGTATTTGCACACCTTGGGATTGCGGGCCATCTCTTCCAGGACATCCTCCGGGAAATCGGCCGGATAGGAATAGTGGATGCGCAGCCACTCGATACCGTCCACATAGGAAAGCTTGCGAAGCAGTTCCGCGAGCGCACGCCGTCCGTACAGGTCCAGGCCGTAATAGGTGGTATCCTGAGCGATGATAATGAGTTCCCGGATCCCCCTGGCGGCCAGCTCTTTAGCTTCTTCCACCAGCTCTTCCATGGGTACGGAACGATGGGCGCCGCGGATAAACGGAATGGCGCAGTAGGAGCAGCGCCGGTTGCAGCCCTCGGAAATCTTGAAATAGGCGTAGGGCTTGTTTCCTTCCGTCAGGACCCGCCGATAGGACTCCCCGGCCTTGTATTGGCAGCCCAGGGCCTCCACCAGCGGAGCCAGGTCCCGCGCACCGAACCAGCCGTCCACCTCCGGAATGAGGGACGGCAGCTCGGAAGCGTACCGCTGGGACAGGCAGCCAAAAACGATGAGGCGCCCCACTTCCCCGGCCTTTTTGCGCGCTACGCAGGCCAGGATGGTCTGGATGCTTTGCTGCTTGGCATCGCCAATAAAACCGCAGGTATTCACCAGGAGTACATCGACCGGACGGGATTCCGACTCCGGGACCAGCTCATAGGCGTGCCGGACCTGGAACAGCAGATGCTCCGTATCTACGGTATTCTTGGAGCATCCCAGTGTAATGACCTGCAGGGTGGGCATTTACGCCTCCTCTTTAGCAGCAGCCTCGCGGTCTTCGTCGGTCATGAATTCCAGCGAAGCGTACTTCTTGAGTTCATTATACCACTCCACCACTTTCTTCATGTGGGACACATAGAAGCGGCCTGCGTCGTAGTTGGGCAGGGCCTTGGCAAACAGCGCCTTGAGCTCTGCATCGGCAGCCTTTGCCGACGGAGCGTCCTGCTCACCCAGTACCTCGTGCAGTTTGGTGAATACCTCCGAGAGCTTCACTTCCCCTTCCTCCGTATAGATGGAGATGTCTTCCAGGGTGGTGATGCCGGCATTGGCGGCAAAGTTGGCGCGCTTTTTATCGGACAGAGCCTCTACGATGGCGCCGGTGCGCGACTGGGCGATATAATTGAACAGTCCGTGCTGACCACGGATAGAAAGGGTTTTTGCGAGATCGGTTTTCATGATATAGCTTGGTTTCAAAATCTTACAAATATAGTCATTTTTTTGGAAAAAACACGGCGTCTACGGCTGCGCGGAGCTGCTCCGGCGTTCCGTCGTTGACAATGACCGCGCCGATGCCCTCCCGGGGCAGCTGCTGTGCGTCCATCCGCCGCAGCACCTCTTCCGCCCCCAGGCCGTCACGGGCCATCACCCGCTGCAAGCGGACTTCCCGCGGCGCCGTCACCAGCACCACTTTGTCTGCCAGCCCGTTAAAAATGGGTTTGAAAAGAATAACGGCCGACTCCATCACCACAAAGGGGGCGTGGACATGCGCTTCCCGCCAACGGAGAAAATCCTCCAGCACAGCCGGATAGACCGTGTTCTCCACCTGCTCGCGGGCCTTTGCGTCTGAAAAAATCACGGCCGCCAGGGTCTTCCGGTCCAGTTTCCCGCCAGCGGTACGGAGCGGGATTCCCAGCACCTTTTCCAGGGCCGGAACCAGCGTCGGGTTCTCGTCATAGAGAGCCTTGGTGCGGGCGTCCGAATCATAGACAGGAATGCCCCGCTCGGCAAGCAGGGCGCTCACAGCGGACTTGCCGCTGCCGATAAGGCCGGTTAAGATGATGGTTTCCATCAGCGAAGTTCCACGCAGTCAAATACTTCCGGCTCCACCCGGTATTCCAGCACGCCGGCAGGCAGCCGGAGGGTGCGGGCGGCGCAACGACCAGTGAGGGAGGCGTTGAAGTCCTTCCAATCCACATACAGTTTGAAAGCGGCGACAGGGTCTTTGGCCAGCGGGAAGGCGCAGCGCATAACCACCTGGGCAGTAGGCGGATACACTTGAATCTCATGCCCGGCAGGCGCATTCCACACTTCGATGGGAACCGTTGTACGAAGCTCCACGAAACGGGAGACGGGCAGTTCAAAACTGACCTCCTCCGTGGAGAGCCGCACGCCCTTGATGGGCGAGAGGCGAAGCACCCCGTGCTGGGACTCGTGAACGTCCGATAACAGCAAACGGGAGGCTACCACCTTTTCCACGGCCTCCAGGTGCGCATCGTCGCCATACACGGTAACGGAATCCGGCGTGACGCGGAACGGGCCGCTGGGCATGTACTGGGAACGGCACACCACGCTCTTATGCACCTCTACGGGCACTCGTTTGTGGTTCTCTGCGGGGAAAATAAATTTGAGGGTGTCGGAAATAAAGGCCTCCACCTGCGCCCCTTCCCCAAAAAACTCGTTCACGTAGGAGTTGATGGTGCTGCCGATAAGGCAATAGGTATGGGGCGCCGTATTGCGGAGATCGGCCCGGTCGAAGGGGACCACCACGACGTCGCGCTCCTTGCGGCTGCGTTCCCGCAGGAGGCGGAATCCGTCCGTGCGGCAGCGGGCGCTCACCACCACGGTGTTGGTGGACTCCATGCCGTGCCCGTCAATATTGCACTGGGCTACAACGGGCACGCTGATGGTGCCCGAATAGTCTTTTGAAAGATTGGTCAGCACCCATATAAGTACAGCCAGAACAAGGGAAAGAATCATGATGACCCCTTCCCCGTTCCAACTTTTCACTCTGGCCCTGATGCTGTCTTTCAGGGACATGGTCTTACTTTTGTTCGGCGTCGGAATAGTCCTTCACCAGGCCCTGTTTGTCCACGCGAAGTTTCACGTCACCGTCTACACGAATGAGAACGGTCTTTTCGTTCACTTCCACGATTTCTCCATAGATGCCGCCCACGGTGACCACTTTGTCGCCTTTCTTGAGGGAATTGCGGAATTCCTGCATTTCCTTCTGCTGCTTGCGCTGGGGACGAATCATGAACAGCCACATCACCAGGATGATGGCGCCGAACATGAGGATGGTGGGCCAGGCGCTGGGCTGCTGGGCGGCGCCATCCGCGGGAGCGGCGGCGGGCCCCATCAGAAGGAGGGTGTACAATAGCTTCATACAGTTTTGTTAATTATGCCTTTGGCCATGCGGTCCTTGATGAGGCGGTCCAGCAGACCGTTCACAAAACCGCGGCTCTTGGGCGTTGAATAATATTTGGAAATTTCTACGTATTCGTTGATGGTGACCCTGAGCGGAATGTCCGGGCAGGTCTCCGCCTCTGCGAGGCCCATACCAATAAGGACGATATCCGTGGTGTACAGGCGGTCCTGGTCCCACTTGGAAACCGAGCCGGCAATGAGGTCATAGTATTCTGCATAGCGGCCGTAGGCGGCGGTGATAAGAGAGCGGATAAAATCGTGGGCGTCCGCCTGGTACAGCGGAGGGTAACTCCACCGGCCCGTGCGCCCCATCTCTTCCAGGGAACGGATGACGCAGCCCAGCACATACGGGAGATCGTCTGCCCAGTGGATGGACTGGTCCTCCAGGATGGCCCAGAGGGTCTCGTCGTCCTCAAACTCTGTTTGGAATACCTGCTTCCAGAGAGCGGCGTCCCCTGCAAGGGACTGCTCCGGGTCCTGCATGTATGCCTGATAGTACGGGCGGGTTTTCAGATTCTCGTACAGGGTGTGAACGAAAGCGTCGTTCTGCTCCCAGGACAACTTCTTCTTTTCCAGGAGTTTCCGGAAATCCGGATCCTGCTCCAGCAGGGCGGCTATGCCGTTACGGACAAATTTGAGATTGGGATGGAGTTCCTCCTGGGTGGGATTGAACTTGGTGCGGGCCGCTTCCGTACGGCGGGCGGCTTCCTGCGTGAGGGCCTCAATGACCTCCAGCATGTACAGATAAAGGTCGCGTGTGGCCTCACAGGAGGCTTCAAGGCTGCCGAGCGCCTCTTTCAACGAAAGGTCCGGATTTTCCGCGTATGCGTACAGGACCTTGAAGGCCTTGATTCTAAGGATGCGGCGATTTAGCATGATGTCAAATAAATTTCAGGCAAAGTTAGTGTTTTTTAATAAAAATCCCTACATTTGTAAGCAGAAAACATAAAAACGAACAAAGGTATGTACAGTGAAGATTACGAGCGTTCCCACGCTCAGGAGAGAAATTCCGAGGATGTATACTCCAAGCCGGTCCGTGCCGGTAAAAGGACGTACTTCTTTGACGTAAAAACCACCAAAGGCAACAACGACTTCTATCTCACCATAACGGAGAGCAAGCGGCGCCAGGAAAGAGATGGTTCCTTTACCTACGACAAACACAAGATTTTCCTCTATAAAGAAGACTTCGAGAAATTCCAGGAGGGGCTGCAGGATGCCGTGCGTTATATTCTGCACGACTTACTGCACGACCAACCCATCCGCCAGTATCCCTCCCGTGAGGAGCAGGAATCATCGGAAGAAGAGTTCTAATGTTGGAAACCGGCACGCCCTGCCGGTTTTTTCGAACCCGTCCAAAACCGCATGATTCTCCTAAAGAACATATTGCACCAAAACCGACGCACGGACATCCTCATTGGGGATGACGGTCGCATCAGCCATATCGGCCCTGCTACGGAACATCTCCCCGGCACGGATGTGGTGGATGGCACCGGCTATGCCGTTATTCCCGGCTTCATCAATATGCACACCCACGCCGCCATGATTCTGCTGCGTGGCATCCACGAGGACCTGTCACTATACGACTGGCTCAATAATATCTGGAAAATCGAGGCCAGACTGGACCGCGATTTCATTTATTGGGGCACCAAGGCAGCTTGCCTGGAAATGGTCAAATCCGGCACCACCACCTTCAACGACCAATACTGGTTCTCCCCGCATGCCCGGCAGGCGGCCCTGGACGTGGGCCTGCGGCCCGTGGTGTCGTTCATCTTCCTGGATTCCCACAACCCGGAACTGGCCCGCAAGCAGCGGGAGGCCTGCCTGCGCCTGTATGAACGCACCCTGGACTGGGAGGGGGAAACGCCCTTTGCCATCTCCATCCACTCGGTGTACACGGTTTGCCAGGAGAACATCCTCTGGGCCAATCAGTTTGCCCTGGACCACGGCCTCAAGGTGCACCTGCACCTGGCAGAGACCCGTGCAGAGGACGAAGACTGCCGCCATGCCCATGGCGGGCTCTCCCCCACCGAATACTTCGAGCAGCTGGGCATCCTGGGACCGCATGTCATCGCCGCCCACGCCCTGCATCTGTCGGACAGCGATGTCCGCATCCTGGGAGACCGCCACGTAAACTGCGTGCACAATATAGACTCCAACCTCAAACTGGCCTCCGGCTTCCGTTTCCGCTACAACGAACTGCGGAACGCCGGTGCCAACGTGTGCCTGGGCACGGACGGGGCGGCATCGGCCAACAACATGGACATGCTGGAGCACATGAAAAACACCGCCCTCCTGCAAAAGGCCTGGCGCCACAATCCGGCGGCCATGCCCCTGCAAGAACTCATGGATTGCGCTACGGTCAACGGGGCCAGGGCCCTTGGAATCGACACCGGCGTCATCCGCGAGGGCGCCTGGGCCGACCTTTCCCTTGTAGACCTCAACAACACCGCTTTCCTGTCACCGGGCTCATTGGAAGCCAACCTCGTGTACGCCGCCCACAGCGACGTCATTTCGTCGGTCATGGTAAAAGGCAAGTGGGTGATGCGGGACCGTCACGTTCCCGGAGAAGAAGAAATCCTGGAAGGCGCCCGCCGCGTTTTGTCACAAATCTAACCACACTACTATGGATCCAAGAATAGAAACCATCAATGGGATTACTGCCCGCCTGAAAGAACGCCTTGAGGGCCGTCAGCCGGAACTGGGCATTGTCCTGGGCAGCGGCCTTGGCAGCCTGGCAGAATCCATCGAAAACCCCATTGTCGTCCCCTACCGGGAACTCCCCGGCTTCCCCGTTTCCACCGCAACCGGGCATAAGGGGAATTTTATCGTGGGCACCCTGGGCGGAAAAATGGTTATTGCCATGCAGGGCCGCATCCACTATTACGAGGGCTACGGCATGGACAAAGTGGTGCTGCCCATCCGCGTCATGATTGGCTGCGGCATCAAACGCCTCTTTGTTTCCAACGCCGCCGGCGGCACCAACCTGGCCTTCCATGTGGGAGACCTCATGATTATCCGGGACCACATCAACCTGCTGCCCAATCCGCTTATCGGCCCCAATTTTGACGATTTTGGTCCGCGTTTCCCGGACATGACCCGTCCGTACGACCCAGCCCTCATCAAGCTAGCCGTCAGCGTGGCCGCGGAGGAAGGCATCCAGTTGCAGAAAGGCGTGTATGTGGGCGGCACCGGCCCGTCCTATGAGACGCCGGCGGAATATAAGTATTTCCGCACCATCGGCGGCGACGCCGTGGGCATGAGCACCATCCCGGAGGTTATTGTGGCCCGCCATGCGGGCATTCCGGTGTTCGGCATTTCCGTCATCACCAACGAGGCCCATGACGACTACGCGGACGACTATGAGAACGACGGCGAAGATGTAGTGATTGCCGCCAACGCCGCCGCAAGCAAAATGACCCGTTTAATCACCAAAATGATTGAGAAATTATGAGTTACGCAGATACCATCCACCTTGCAGCAGACTATGTGAAAGGCCGCCTGGCCGGACGCCAGCCCCTGGTGGGCATTGTCCTGGGAAGCGGCCTGGGCAAGCTGGCGGACCAGATTGAGGACCCGCTGGTGATTCCTTATAAAGATATTCCCGGTTTCCCGGTGAGCACGGCTATCGGCCATAAAGGCAATTTCATTGTGGGCACGCTGTCCGGCAAAACGGTCATCGCCATGCAGGGGCGCATCCATTATTATGAAGGGTACGGCATGAACCTGGTGGTGCTGCCCATCCGCGTGATGGAGGTCCTGGGCATCCGATACCTCTTTGTCTCCAACGCCGCCGGCGGCACCAACCTGGCTTTCCACGTGGGAGACCTCATGATTATCAAGGACCATATCAACCTGCTGCCCAACCCGCTTATTGGCCCCAACCTGGACGAGTTTGGCCCGCGGTTCCCGGACATGACCCGTCCGTACGATCCTTCCCTTATCCGGCAGGCGGAAAAGATTGCCGCCAAGGAAGGCATCCGGCTGCAGAAAGGCGTGTACGTGGCCTGCACCGGCCCGTCCTATGAGACGCCTGCCGAGTACCGCTACTTCGGGACCATCGGCGCAGATGCCGTGGGCATGAGCACCACCCCGGAGGTCATTGTGGCCCGCCACGCCGGCATTCCGGTCTTCGGGATGTCCGTGATTACGGATGTTGCACGCGCCACGGACGATGACGATTACGTCACGGACGGTGAGGCCATCGTCAAAGCCGCCGACGCCGCCGCAGACAGAATGACCATCATCTTCAAAAAGCTCATTGCGCAGCTGTAAAAAGCGCAGTTCAGCTCTTACTATAGGCGTAGTGCCCCCGCACTGCGCCTTTTTTGGGGCTTTTCCCTGCCGTCCTGGTGCAGGTCAGTGGGGCAACGGTGCAGATCAGTAGGGGCAATGGTGCAGGTCAGTTGGGGCAATGGTGCAGGTCAGTGGGGGCAACGGTGCAGGTCAGTGGGGGCAACGGTGCAGGTCAGTGGGGTGAACGGCGCAGGTCAGTTTTTACGGTGGGGTCCTGCGCCGCTAAAACGCTTAGGATGGCGATTTCTGGCGCAGGTCAGTAGGGCAAAATCGGACCTGCGCCATCCATGCTACCGACCTGCGCCATCCATGCTACCGACCTGCGCCATCCATCCTTCTGACCTGCCCCGTTGGGCTTACTGACTTGCACCATCCATCCTGCCGACCAGCACCACAGACTTCCCGTATCGGTTCCAAACGCCGCAAGGGGAAGGGTGGCACCTTCGCTCAGCTGGCGGAAACGGGCCGGCACCGGTCGCTTGACCGTCCAACTCGTCCTTTTACGGGCACTTCGGCCCGTAACGTCCTCAAACAATGTCCGTCATGCCCGT
>DEKS01000174.1:44626-44838 GCA_002354005.1 Bacteroidales bacterium UBA2716 | reverse complement strand
CTGCCTCCGGTTTCCATCCTTACCCCGGAACAGACCAAATACTACTTCCTTTCCGGTTTCACCGCCAAGCTGGCCGGTACCGAGCGCGGCATCACTGAGCCCACTCCTACCTTCAGCGCCTGCTTCGGCCAGGCTTTCCTGGAGCTGCATCCTACCAAGTACGCAGAGGAACTGGTGAAGAAGATGAAAAAGAGCGGCGCCAAGGCTTACCT
>DEKS01000174.1:32660-44609 GCA_002354005.1 Bacteroidales bacterium UBA2716 | reverse complement strand
CTCGTGAACACCGGCTGGAACGGTACCGGCAAGCGTATCTCCATCCGCGACACCCGTGGCATCATCGACGCCATCCTGAGCGGTGCCATTGACAAGGCTCCTACCAAGCAGATTCCTTTCTTCGACTTCAAGGTTCCTACCAAGCTGGAAGGCGTAGACACCGGCATCCTGGATCCTCGCGACACCTATGCCAAGCCGGAAGAGTGGGAAGCGAAGGCCAAAGACCTCGCCGGCCGCTTCATCAAGAACTTCCACAAGTATGAGTCCAACAAGGCCGGTAAGGCCCTGGTAAAGGCTGGTCCTCAGCTCTAGCCTGGAATACAAAGCGCTCGCAGTCAGCGCTTTACACAAATGGACGGGTACCCATCGGGTACCCGTCCATTGTCATATATTTCTGAGAATCAGTTAGTTCCGTTTCATGCGCAAGAGCGTGAGGCCGTCGTAGAAGACGGGGTAGGAGAAGAGCGTGCAGATCAAAAGGGAAAGCGTCCAGGTCCAGGGAAGGATAAAGCCCCAAATGATGCCCCAGATGAGGAGGGTGAAGGGAAGAAGCAGGACAAGGCTCGCGCAGCGGATGCTGTTGCACCAGGCCTTGTCCTTCACTTTGTGGCAGAGGACTTCTGCCGTGCCCCAGATGGGAAGGGTGAGGAGGGCGGCCAGGGGCCAAAGCAAAAACAGCAGGGGAGAGGGCTTCTCCACTGCCGGCCCTGCCGGTTCCACCATTGCCGCCATGTGCGTCTCAATATGCGTACGCAGTTCCTGCAGCAGCTGGGCTTCCGTAAGGCCTTCGTGTTCCCGGACAAATGCGTTAATATCCAGGGGCTTCCCATAGCGCACTTCGCAGGCGCCCCGGAAATGGTAAAAGTCGCTGTAGTTAATGCCCGTTGGCACCACCCAGGTCTGGCGCGCTTGTGCGCTATGCAGGGCTATCCGGGCAATGCCTTTCTTGATGGGTTGCAGGGTGCGGCCGGGATGGTGCGTCCCTTCGGCAAACAGGCAGAACGGCACCTCGTGCGCCAGGACATCGTCAATCTGCTGGAAGGAGGCGTAATTCTCACTCACGTGTTCCAAACCGTCCCGCTGCCGTACCATGGGCAGGATGCGCAGAAAGTGGAGGATGCGGGCTACGGCCGGCTTCCGGAAAATATCGGCCCGGGCACCGAATACCGTGGCATCGGGGCGGGCGGCCAGCATGACCAGCGCGTCCATGAGCGTGTTGGTGTGGTTGGGTGCGAGGATGACGGCCCCTTCCGTGGGAAGGTCTGCACCCCGGTAGCGAAGATGCCGGTAGCTTTGCAGGGTGCACCAGTCCACGTACGGGCGCCCCAGGCTGTACAGGCGGTCATGTTTCCAAATCTCAGACATCGGCCCGTTTGCTGCGGTTGAAGATGGTGGCGACGGTGAGGCCGGAGATGATGTGCCAGATGCCCCACCAGGCGGTGATAACCAGCATGCCGCCATGGGGCGGGAAGCCTGCGAAGAGACTGGTTCCCAGCATGAGGGCAAGGCCCAGGCCGCTGTTTTGGATGCCCGTTTCTATGGTGAGCGTACGACGGTCGCGGAAAGGTACCTTAAAGGCCGAGCCTACGCCAAAGCCAATGCTCAGCGCCAGCGCATTATGGATGAGCACCACCAGGAAAATGTACTTGATGCACTTGAAGAACGCCTCTATGTTGCTGCCGAACGACAGCACCACCATGGCAATGAAAATGACGATGGAAAGCCACTGCAGGGGCTTTTTCAGCGCCTGCGCCACCTTGGGCAGGTAATGGCTGGTGAGAATGCCCAGCACCAGCGGAATGCCCAGCAGGATGAAGATGGTCTTGAACACGTCCCACAGGGGAATCACCAGGGTAGGGATTTCGGCCGATACGGCTGCGGAATGCAGGTACACCGTGCCCCAGGCCCAGAAGTTGAACGGCGTGAGCAGTACGGCTAGCGCGGTGGAAATGGCCGTGAGCGACACGGAGAGTTCCACATTGGCCTTGGCCAGCGAGCTCATGAAATTGGAAATGTTGCCGCCTGGGCAGGCGGCCACCAAAATCATGCCCAATCCCATCATGGGAGAAATCCATCCGGTGAGCGCGATGGCCAGCAGACAGGTGAAGGCCGGCAGCAGAACCAGCTGGCACAGCATGCCCAGCAGTACGCTCTTGGGCTTTTTGAATACCTCTACAAAGATGGCCGGCTTGATGCCCAGCGCTACGCCGTACATCACGAACGCCAGAATAATGTTGATGGTGTTCATGCCGCCGGCATTCAGGCTCACCTGGATGCTGTCGATGCTTTGGATGATTTCCGGGCTCATAGGATTCTAGTAGTTAAATTTGAATTCGTCCACGTAAATGACGGATTTGCTACTGCCGGTGAAATATTCACCCAAACGGCTGGCCAGCACGGCAATGAACAGGTAGCCGGGCTCCTTGTCACTGACATATTTCAGGTCGATGGTAAAAGGAATATACCCGCCCGTATCCTTGTCCAGCACCAGGGAACCGTACGCAATGACGTCCGGGTCTTTTGCGGCCGGGGTGCTGGCGCCGTCGGTGGAAACGAAATGGCGGGCCTGCTTCCAGCCGTACAGGGCAATCTCTATCTGGCCCTTGTCCAGCTGGCCTTTCATCTCCTTATAAGGCTTTTTGGTGGCGTCAATCTTGCCGGGCTGGTAGTGGACGTAGCCGGACAGGCTTTTGGGACGGCTGTGGAAGGGGATGCCGTGGTACATCTCCGCACCGGACATGCCAATGATTTTCACGAATTTACCCGTGTACAGGTTGCCGGTGGCGAAGGTGCCCATAATGGAACGGCTGCTCACCTTGGCGGCGGCCTTGCCTTTGCCCTTGACGGCCACATGCTCGTATTCCGGGGCGGTGGTGTTGATGCCCAGGAAGCTGGTGCCGTGGTTCACGGTGCCCCAGACCTGTTGTTTGGCGGTGGCGTTCTCCGGGTACAGGTCCCAGGCACCTTTGGTCTTGCTCCAGGTGTCAAAGGAGAAGTTGTACACTTGTTCCTGGGCAAACAGCGCCAGGGAAAGAAGGCTTCCAAGAAGCAGCAAAATGCTTTTTTGAATGAGTCTGAATGTATTCATAACTTACGAAGGTACAAAAAAAAGCAGACAAAATAAACTTTATCGCCTCAGATGTGGCTTTTTAGGCCGATGCACCTGAGGCGATAGAGCGTATGTGGGTCTGTTCTGTACCTTATTTCACGGCAATTTCCTTCACGGATTCTGCAGGAAGGCAGACTGCGTTCACGGGCCAGGACTGGGCCTTGGCCTGTTTGAAAGCAGCAGTGGCGCGGATGTCGGCGGCAGAAGCACCGAAGCATACCTTGTACTCGCCGGCGGCCATTTCCCATGCGTTGGCTGCTTCGTTGAAGGAAGCGAGGGTGTAAGAATCTACGGTCATGGTGAGCGTCTGGGATTCGCCGGGTTTGAGTTCGCGGGTTTTGGCAAACGCCTTGAGCTCGAAGGCGGGTTTTACCAGACCACCGTCGGGAGCGGTAATATAAAGCTGGACGGCTTCCTTACCTGCAACGGCACCGTTGTTGGTGACGGTGATGGAGGCGCTTACCTTTCCGTCCTTGGCCACTTTCACGACGGGCTTGCTGTAGGCAAAGCTGGTGTAGCTGAGGCCGTAGCCAAAAGGATAGGAAACGGCCTTGCCGGCGGTGCTGAAGTAGCGGTACCCCACCCAGATGCCTTCCGCATAATTGGTGTAGTCAATGTCCTTGCGGGGGGTTTTGTTCTGGAAGCCGAAGATGGCGGCGAAATCGCCCATAGAATTCTGTCCGTGGTAGTTGTGCGGGAAGTTGAAGGAGGAGGGAATATCCAGGTAGCTGACGGGGAAGGTCATCGGGAGCTTGCCGGAAGGATTGGCGGCGCCGGTGAGGACGTCGGCAACGGCATAGCCGCCTTCCTGGCCGGGCGTCCATGCCAGGAGAATGGCGTCGGGAATGTGCTTCCAGGAGGCCGTTTCAATAACGCCGCCGATATTCAGGACCACAACCAGCTTTTTGCCCTCGGCGTGATATACGTCGGCCAGGTTCTGGAGGAGCTGGCGCTCGAGGCCGGTGAGGGTCCAGTCGCCGTCTTCGGCCTTGCGGTCGTCACCTTCGCCGGCGTTGCGGGTAATGGTAAGGACGGCCATGTCCGAGGCTTTTTCCTTTTTCTCGATGAAGGAGCGGGAAACTTCCATCTCGGGGACGACAGGGTCTCCCAGAAGGATGCCCATGGTATTCTGGGCATTGTTGCGGAGCTGGGTCTTGGTGAGGGCGATGTACTGCTGGTACCAGGCCTCGATATCTTTGTCAACTTCCACGCCGTTAACGCGGAGACCTTCCGCGATGTTGCGGACGTAGGCTTTGTTCACGTTGCCGGAACCGGTGCCACCGGCCACGAAGTCATAGGCGCCGATGCCGTACAGGGCTACCTGCTTGACATCCTTGAGCGGGAGAACGCCGTTGTTCTCCAGGAGGACAAGGCCTTCGGGCGTGGCGGCGCGGACCAGCTTGGCATGGCCTGCCAGGTCCGGCTTGTTGGAATATTTGTAGCCTGCAAAGCGGGGGGTGCGGACGATGTACTCCAGCATGCGGCGTACGTTGCGGTCCAGATCGGCCACGGGGAGGGAACCGTCTTTGACGGCGGCTACAATGCGGTCAATCTCGTTCTGCATGCCGGGTTCCATGAGGTCGTTGCCGGCGATGACTGCTTTTACGGTACCTTCCTTGTTGCCCCAGTCGGTCATGACGATGCCGCCAAAGCCCCATTCGTCACGAAGGATGCTGGAGAGAAGGCCGTGGCTCTGCTGGGTGAATTCCCCGTTGAGGCGGTTGTAGGAGCTCATGACAGTCCAGGGGTCGGACTCTTTCACGGCAATTTCGAAGCCCTTGAGATAGAGTTCGCGCAGGGCGCGGGGATTGATGCGGGCGTCGTCCTTCATGCGGTTCACTTCCTGGCTGTTGGCAGCGAAGTGTTTGATGGAAACGCCCACACCGTTGCTTTGGATACCATTTACATAAGCGGCGGCCATTTTACCGGTAAGGAAGGGGTCTTCCGAGAAGTATTCGAAGTTGCGGCCGCAAAGGGGGTTGCGGTGGAGATTTTGGCCGGGGGCCAGCAGGACATCTGCACCGTATTCTTTCACTTCTTCACCCATGGCGGTGGTGAGCTCCTTCACCAAATCTGTATTCCAGGTCGAGGCCAGCACGGTGCCCACCGGGAAACCGGTGCAATAGAAGGTCTGGTCCGTACCGGGACGGGTGGGATTGATGCGCAGGCCGGCGGGGCCGTCGGCCAGAACCGTGGTGGGAATGCCCAGGCGGGGAATGGCGCGGGTGGTGCCGGCGGCACCGGAAACAAGGGTCTCGTTGGATGCGGTCAGGGAGCCGGCGGTCATGGAACCCCAGCCTCCGCCTACTACCAGCGTGGCCTTTTCTTCCAGGGTCATGGCTTTAAGGACATCGTCAATGTTGTCTTTGCGCAGCTGAGGCTGGGCCAGCATGGATACTGTACACATGGCAGCAATGCTTAGCAGGAAAAATTTCTTCATAAAGTATTGAAAATTGGTTATCGTTTTACTTTTGCAAACATACACAAAAGCCTTCACGCGAGCAAGCGTGAAGGTCATACAAAAAAACATTTGAACAATCAGTAAAACATTAACCAATGTACTCCGACGGGGGAACGCCAAATTGTTTTTTGAAAGAGGTGGAGAAATGGGAGAGGGTATTGAAACCGGTCATCCAGGCAATTTCCGACATGTTGTATTTTCCTTCTTTCAACAAATCCGCCGCACGGTTCAGTTTGTAGCGCTTAAAGAAGACCGATGGGTTCTCACCGGTAAGTCCTTTAACCTTATAATAGAATTTGGTGCGGGAAATCTTCATCATTTCCGTCATGCGGACAATGTCCAGATCTGCATTGGCAAGCTCTTTCTCCATGAGCTCGTAGAGTTCCTTCATGAAGGCGGCGTCGCGGGGCGACAGGGCCTCAGGGGCAATGTCTTCCGTGGTGGTTGCCGATGCCAGCTGGCGGCGCAGCTTTTCGCGGTTTTCCAGCAGGGACTTCACCAGGGCCAGCAGGTAAGCGGGCTGAAAAGGCTTGGTTACATAGGCATCGGCACCCTTGTCAAGACCCTCGACCTGGTTTTCTACAGCTACTTTGGCGGTGACCAGCACAACGGGAATGTGACTTAGCTGCAAGTCTCCCTTGATGCGGGAACAGAGTTCGTAGCCGTCCATGGCCGGCATGACCACGTCGCTGATAATCAAGTCCGGAATATCCTCCGCCATGCCTTTCAGTGCGCTCTCGGCATCGTAGTAGAGGGAAACCTTGTAATATGGTTTCAGCATGACTTTCAGGTAGTTGGCAATGTCGATGTCGTCATCCACCACGGCAATGTGGCGCTTGGCCTCTTCCTCCTCTGGATTGTCCGGGGCGATGTCCTGGGCAAGGGCGTGGGAAGGGAGCTGGGGCGTTTCTACGGTGCGTTCGTCCTCCGAGTAAGCGCTCTCGCTCACGGGTAGCACAAAGCTGAACAAGGCTCCGCCTTCGTCCCGGTTCCATGCCTTTATATATCCGTGATGCAGGCCGCAAAGCACACGGGCATAGTACAGGCCGATACCCGAGCCCGTGGCTTTCTTTCCGGCCTCCGACTGGTAGTAACGTTCGAAAATTTTCTCCAGTTGGTCTTCCGGAATGCCGGTGCCGCTGTCCGCTACGCTGATGCAGGCATAGCGCTCGTCTTTATCGGACTCGGTGAGGGGGAAGCGACTGGCAGCCTCGTTCCGGGATATGACATCGAAACTGAGGGTGACCTTGCCGCCAGACGGGGTGAACTTGAGCGCGTTGGAGAGCAGGTTCATCACCACCTTCTGAACTTTGTCGGCATCCACCCACATGGCAAAGGGTTCTTCCAGGCCGATGGTGTTGAGCTCTATCCCCTTGGCGGTGGCGTTGAAACGGAACAGGCTGGCCGTGTCCCTCAATGGCTCCGCCAGGTCTATCCTGGCAACCTTCAACTGCAGTTTGCTGTTGCCAATGCGGTTGAAATCCAGCAACTGGTTCACCAGGGAAAGCATCCAGGTGGCGTTGCGACGGATGATGTCTACCAGTTGACGGTCTTGCCCCTGGATGCTGGTCGATGTGGAGAGCTGCTGTGCGGGACCGGCAATCATCGTCAGCGGGGTGCGGAACTCATGGGCTACATTGGAAAAGTAGTTTTGCTGGATTTTGTTCAGCTCCTTTTCCGCTTTTTCGGCTTCTTCGGCTTTTTCGCGTTCCCGGCGGACCTGCCAGATGCGGCGGGCTGCTTCCTTGCGCACGCGGCGGATGTGGTGGTAGAATGAATAAGCTATACCCAGCAGCAACGCTCCCAGAAAGACCCATAGCAGGATGGCCCAGGGGGTGGCATACCAGGGAGGCAACACGTTGATCTGAATGGATTCTTCGGTTTCCGTGACGGTGTGGCTGCCGTTGGCGATGCGAACGCGAAGCTGGTAACTGCCGGCCGGAAGATGGGCGAAGTAAACGTCGTGATGGGTGTTGATCCGTACCCAGTCTTTGTCCAGGCCTTCCATTTTGTAAGCGTAGCGGACGCGCTCGTACCGGGCGTAGTCCAGTGCGGCAAAAGAGATGCTGAAGGCGTTCTGGTCCGGACGGATGGTAATGACCGGTTTCTCGGAAAGGGTACGGTCTATGGGACCGTCCTTGGAAGGTGCCACCAGGTTGTTGTGGATGCTCAGGCTCTCGAAGACCAAGGGAACCGTGCGCTTTGCCGGGGCATCCAGCGGGTTGAAGCAGGTGAGCCCGTCCGTGCCTCCAAACAGCAGGGTGCCGTCCGGCAGGACGCAGGAGGCCCGGTCGTTGAACTGGTCGCCCGCGATGCCATCGGCCTCCATATAGGAGACGGAGCGGCCTACGGTACGGTCATATTTGGCCAGACCGTTCATGGTGGATACCCAGATATTACCCTGGTGGTCTTCTTCTATGGAGCATACATCCGGGCAGGGGATGCCCTCCACGGCGCGCATCCGGCCCTCTCCTTTGTCGTCCACCAGAAGCCCGTTGGCTATGGTCCCCACCCATATATTGCCGCCGCTGTCTTTCAGGAGACGGTTGGGAATCACGACCGAACGGCGAATGGTGGCCTTTTTGTCGGATATCGACACTTTCCTGTCCGCATACTCAAGGGTGTAGGTATTGACGACGGCCGGGCACATGCCAAAGCGGGGGACCAGCAACCTGCCGGCTTCTTCCAGCAGCAAATCGGTTACAAATGTCCATTCCCCGGGTTGGACCACGGAGACCGTCTGGCGACTGCCGGTCCTTTTGTCATAGCGAACCAGTTCTCCGCTGAAACCGCCTATCCAGAGGAATCCCTGGTCGTCTGTTGCCAGGGACAGGGGCGCGGATACATATACCAGGTCTTGGGGAATCAGTCGTTTCCCATCCCATCGGCAGCGGATAACACGTATTTTGTCCGTGAATACGAACCAGAGGTCTCCGTCCGGCTCACAATAGACTTTGGATGTGCGGATATAACCCACTTTCTTGTCCGGAATCAGGTGCCCGATTTCGATGGGGCGGATTTCCCGGGTCCCCATATCGTAGCGGAAAAGGCCGTCATTGAGGGTGGTAATCCACAGTCCGTCGCTTTTGTCCAGGCAGAGGGAAGTGACATTCTTCCCCTTGAAGGCATCTGTGAGGTATTTGTTGCCGGAAAACAGGCCTTTCTCCTGGTATGAGATATGGTATCCGCGGTCTGTGGTGCCGAACCACAGGTTGCCCCGGCTGTCCTGGAACAGGGAACGGACCTCTGCTGCGGGGACGCTCAGGGGGAAATCGGCATCCTCCTGGGATAGCACTTTCTCCTTGGCGCGGTTGTATAAAAAGAAACCCCGGCCGATGACGTTCATCAGAACGCCTTGCCCCGGCAGGGGGAAAATAATGTCTATGTCTCCTTGCATCAGTGGATTACAAGCGCGGATGGCGGCAGGAAGCTCCTTCCACCGTCCGCTGCGGGTATCCAGTATGCCAAGGCGTCCCATCCCCGAGAGCCAGAGTTCTCCGCCGCCGGCATTGCAGATGTGGTAGGTCTGCTGGGAGAGGGGAATGCTTTTGAGCCGGGAGAAATCTTGTGTGGAGTAACAGTTGAGTTCGAAACCGTTGCCGGAAAGCATCCACAAGTTGCCGTCCTCCGTGATGAGGGCAGAAGGTGCACCGAAGGCATTGAAATCCCGGACGACGGGTTTCAGGCTTTCGGATGAGTCATCCCATTTGAAAAGCGTGTAGCCACTGGAGAAGAGTAGGGCCCCGTCGCGGGTCTCCAGGATTTGGGAAATATTCCGGCTTGCCCCGGGAATGGGAATGCGCTGGAACTGGTCTTCCCGGGTGCGCACGGCAACACCGTTGACGGTGCCTACCCAAAGCCGGCCGTCCTGGGCCGAATGGACCACGTTGATCTGGTTATCCGGAAGACCCAGGGTGTCATCCGTGCAAAAGTACTGGTAGAATTCCAGGGAGGTGTATTTGTTCAGCCCCCTGGAAGTGGCTATCCAAATGTGGCCGTCTTTATCCTCCGCAAATGCGTTTACCTTCTGGTTGGAAAGGCGGTTCGAGATGATGAGGTCGTCCTGGTAAGTTGCCGGAGCACTGTGATGGGGCGTTCCTGTGCAGCTGCTCAGAAGCACTGCTATTCCAAAGGTTATCAGTTTCATTCTCATGGTACAAATATAGTGTTCTTTTTGCTCTTTTATCGGTAATTTGAACATACAGAAAGATTTTTGTACAAATAAAATTTTTGAAAAAACATAAAGGCAAACATTTGAAACAAAGGGAAAGACAGAGCCGGTTTTATTGCGCAATTTTGCATCCGTAAAACCATATAGTGTTATGACACTGAAACCCATCTCCTTTTTTGTAGTCGCAGCGTTGCTGCTGTCGTGTTCGCAGCCGGTGAACCGGCGCAGTGCCCAGTGCCTGTCGCCTCTGGAAACATCGGAAAAAGCGACCGTAGTGAACACCCTGTCCGGCCCGGTCGCCGGTTATATCGACGAGGGCGTTTATATTTATAAAGGTATTCCCTACGCCCGGGCCGAGCGTTTCCGGGAAGCCGTGGATCCCGAGCCTTGGAAAGAAGTGCGTTCCTGCCGGGCTTACGGCCCCACCTGTCCCCAGGACAAGCGGATGGGCTGGTACGACGACGCCCAGGCTTTTGCCATGCACTGGGACGACGGTTTCCCGGACGAAGACTGCCTCCGGGTCAATGTGTGGACATCGGCTGCCAAAACCGAGGCCAAACTTCCCGTGATGGTATGGCTGCATGGCGGCGGCTTCCGGGCCGGCAGCGGTCAGGAACTCATCTCCTATGACGGAACGAACCTTGCCCGCGACCATGGGGTGGTGGTGGTGACGCTGAACCATCGGCTCAATGTGCTGGGCTTCCTGGATTTGAGCGCTTATGGTGCAAGATATGCCCATTCCGGCAACCTGGGCATGCTGGATATTGTAAAAGCATTGGAGTGGGTCAAAGCCAATATATCTGCCTTTGGCGGCGACCCTTCCAATGTCACTATTTTTGGCCAGAGCGGCGGTGGCGGAAAGGTGTGTACGCTCATGGCCATGCCTTCGGCCAAGGGCCTTTTCCACAAGGCCATAGTGCAAAGCGGCTCCATCACTGAACTGTGCGACGTCAAATTCTCCCGCAGGGTGGGCGCCGCAACGGTTGAAAACCTGGGCCTGAAACCTTCCCAGGTGGACCAGCTTTCCACCCTCCCGTACGAGCAATTGCTTCAGGCCTATAACAAGGCCCTCGGTACCGTTCGGGAAGAAGCCCGGCAGGACGGCACGCTGCCGCAGAATATCCTGAGCCAGATTCTCTTTGCCCAGACGCCGGTGGTGGACGGGGATGTGATTCCAGCCCAGCCCTCCACGGAGCTTGCCCTTGCCCTGTCCAAAGACATCCCTACCATTATCGGAACGGTGTACAACGAGTTCACCCCGGACCGGGAAGACCCGATCTTCAAACCGCTTGCCGATGCACAGGCCCAGGCTCGTACCCGGAACGGCTGCGCGCCCGTATATAAATATGTCTTTACTTGGGCGTCTCCGGTGCTGGACGGCCATTTTGGCAGTACGCACTGCCTGGAGATACCGTTTGTATTTGACAATGTGCTTCTGCATCGCACGTTCACCGGCGGAGGAGAAGATGCCGTGGAACTGGGACACCGCATGAGCCGGCTATGGACTTCCTTTGCCAAGACCGGAAAACCGGAGGCCGAGGGAATGCCCGGCTGGGAGCCGTGGCCGCATAGCTTGGACATCCATATCGAGTCAGCGCTTAACTAACTATATAACAAACTATTAACTAATTCATTTATCTATGAGAAATTCAGTAATGAAGTCTCTGGCAATCCTGGCGCTCTCGCTAGCCACGGTTTGGACGGCCCTCGCGCAGAACAAGGTTACCGTCGTGGGCCGCGTGGTGGACGAGAACGATGAGCCCATGATTGCTGCCGGCGTTGTGCAGAAAGGCACGACCAACGGTACTACTACGGACCTGGACGGCCAGTTCCGTCTGGAACTTCCCAAAGGGGGGACGGTGATTTTCACCACCATCGGTTACATCCCGCAGGAAGTGGTTGTCAACCAGAACGAAACCCTGTCCATCAAACTGCTTCCCGACACCCAGATGATCGAAGAAACCGTCGTCGTGGGTTACGGTGTCCAGAGAAAGTCTGATGTTACGGGCGCTATCTCCCAGGTGAAGTCCGAGGACATCCTGAACCGTACCATCACCAGCCCCGAGCAGGCGCTGGGCGGCAAGACGGCCGGTGTCCAGACCTTTGCTTCCTCTGCCCGTCCGGGTGCTACGCCGGCTATCCGTGTGCGTGGTATTTCTTCCAACAATGACGCCAATCCGCTGTATGTGGTGGATGGCCGTATCACAA
>DEKS01000174.1:0-32612 GCA_002354005.1 Bacteroidales bacterium UBA2716 | reverse complement strand
GACGGTGCCTCCGCCGCCATTTACGGTGCCGAGGCCGGTAACGGTGTGGTGATGATTACTACCCGCCGCGGTAAAGGCGACGGCAAGATCAGCTACTCTTACCAGCTCTCTTCCCAGAGCCTGGGCAAGGTACCCCAGGTGATGAACTCCGAGGAATTCATCCAGTTCTATATGGAAAAAGGCAACATCACCCTGAAGGACGTTTATTCCAAATGGGACCAGAAGACCAATACCGACTGGCTGGCCGAATCCTATGAGAACTCCCTGATGCACCATCACAATCTCACGTTCAGCGCCGGCAACGACCGCGGCAACCTGTACATTTCCGGTTCTTATCTGTCCAACGACGGTATGTTCAAAGGCAAATCCGATGTGTACGACCGTATCACCGGCATGGTGAACGGTTCCTGGAAATTCAAGCCCTGGCTGGAAGTGCAGACCAACAACCAGATTGAGTATTACAAGGCCCGTACCGTTTCCGAGGGTTCCGACTACGGTTCCGCCGTGCTGGCGGCCCTGCAGCTGGATCCGATGACCCCTGCTTATTACACGAAGGAAAACCTGCCCGTTTTCATGCAGGATTACCTGAATGAAGGCAAAGTGCTCCTTCAGGACGAGAAAGGCAATTATTATGGCATTTCCCAGTTCAATATCTCGGAGAATGTGCACCCGCTGGTGCAGAGAGACCGCAGTTATTCAATCAGCAAAGGCTTTAACATCAATGGCGCGACAGCCATTAATTTCCGCCCCTACAAAGACCTGACCATCACTTCCCGCCTTGGCTACCGTTTCAGCTCCAATGATTCTTATGGCTATAACCATGACTATTATTACAATGAAGGCTATGCCAAGCAGTATTATATGAGCGTGAACGCCAGCGCCGGTAACTCTATTTACTACCAATGGGAAAACTTCGCCAACTGGATGCACCAGTTCGGGAAACATAACGTGAGCGCGATGGCGGGTATGTCCTTCTCCCAGAATCGTAGCCAAAGCGCCAATTCCGGCGTAAGCGGTTCCGACGCCGGCGGCGTGATTGACTTTGGTCTCAAGCGCGACGATCCGCTGTTCTATTACATTGATCAGGCCACTCCCACAGCAACCAAAACCGCGGGCGGCGGTGTCGAGAATTTCAGTTACAAGTATTCCTACTTCGCCCGTGTAGGTTGGAGCTACCTGAACAGGTACAATGTGCAGGCTACTTTCCGTGCCGACGCCGCCGACCTTTCCGTCCTTCCCAAACCCAGGCGTTGGGGCTTCTTCCCGTCCGTATCGGCCGGATGGACCTTTTCGGAGGAAAAATTCTTCTCCGGTATCAAGAAGGCCGTGAACTTTGCCAAGCTGCGCGTAAGCTGGGGCCAGAACGGTTCCATCGCCGGCCTGGGCAATTATGCCTACGCCAATGACATTGCCAGCACCGGCCAGTATCCTACCGGTCAGCAGAAGGCCGACGGCTCGTGGGAATACATCATCGGCTACGCTCCGTCCATGGCCGGTAACCAGGAACTGAAGTGGGAAACTTCCGAGCAGATCAACGTGGGCCTGGACCTTCGCTTCCTGCGCGACCGCCTCTCCGTGAACTTCGACTGGTTTGACAAGGCCACCAAGGACCTCATCGTGACCGGTGTCACCACCTCCACCATCGTGGGCGTGAGCGCTTCTCCGATGAATGCCGGTAATGTGGACAACCAGGGTATCGAACTGGAAGTCCGCTGGAAAGACACCGTAGGCGACTTCTACTACAGCATTGCCGGAAACTTCTCCACCCTGCGCAACCGCGTAACCTACCTGCATCCCACGCTGAAGAATGGTCTGGAAGGTGTTGGCGTACGCAATTATGGTACGGTCACCCGTTTCGAGAAAGGTTATCCGGCCTGGCACCTCTACGGCTACGAGTTCGCCGGTATTGAAAGCACCACCGGTGAAGCCCTCTTCAACCACTACGATGATAAAGGCGTCCTGGAAGGCACTACCACCGCTCCGGCCGATACTGACAAGCGCCATCTGGGCTCCGGTATCCCTACGTTCAACTACGGCCTTACGTTCAATGCGGGCTGGAAGGGTATCGACCTTACCCTCTTCCTCACCGGTGCCGGCGGTAACCAGATTCTCAATGCCCTGAATAACATTGACTATACCTCCAACCGCCTTACCTACCTGACCCGGGACCGCTGGACGCCCACCCATACCAATGGTACCATGCCGGCGGCCAATGCCTCCAACTACGCTCAGTTCCTCACCTCCAGCGGCGTGGTGATGGATGCCAGCTACATGAAGATCAAGCAAATCCAGCTGGGGTACAGTTTCCCCAAAAAACTTCTCAGGAAGATTTTCGTGGACCAGCTCCGCATCTATGCTTCCATGGACGACTGGTTCACCTTCACCAAGTACCCGGGCTTCGATCCCGAAATCATCGGCCAAGGCCGTTCCATGGGTGTGGACAAGGGTAACTATCCTACCTCCAAGAAGCTTGTCTTCGGTGTAAACATCACTTTCTAATTGGATTGCCCTATGAAAACAAGATATATCATCCTGACTGTCCTCGCCGCCCTGGCCTTTTCCTCCTGCAGCAAATTGCTGGACGAGCCTCGTAAGGGCGTTATCGACTACAATACTTACTACAAGACCGACGAAGAAATTGAATCGGCAGGTATCACCCTGTACAGCGATGTCCGTGGTTGGTACTACAATGTGATGCTGGTGAAGAACATCATCTCCGACGACTATTATGCCGGAGGTGCCGCCCATGGTGACAACGTGGACATGGATGCCCTGGGCGAGTTCGGTTTCAACTCCGAAACAGCGCAGATCCAAAGCTCTTTCGAGGGTTACTACAAGCTCATTTATCATGCCAACGTGATCATCGGCCATATCAAGCCCGAACAGAGCAAGGCAGCGGCAACGGCTGTTGCCGAGGCACATCTGTTCCGCGCCTGGGCCTACTTCGAGCTCACCACCCTCTGGGGCAATCCGCCCATCGTGGATCACGAGCTGGCACCCTCCGAGTACAAACAGGCCAATGCTTCTACCGAAGATCTGTGGAAGTTCATTGAGGATGACCTCACTTACGCCATCAATTCCAATGCGCTTGCCCGCAAGACTTCCCTTAACGACAGGGAGACTTGGCGTGTGACCACGGAATTCGGCGAGGCTCTCCTGGGCAAGGCCTATCTGTGGATGGCCACCGAGCTCAAAGACAAGAGCTACTACCAGAAGTCTGCCGACATGCTGGCCAAAGTTATCAACTCCAACCTGTACGCTCTCTGGACGGATGGTCCTTACGGTGACATGTGCCACCAGGCCAACAAAAAGAACTGCGAGAACTTGTTCGAGAGCGTCCGCGTGAATGACCTGGACAACCAGTTCGACAACTTCGACTTCTACGGTGCCATGGTCTCCTGGCGCAGCTCCGGCGGCGAAATGACCATTCCTGCTGAAGTCTGCGGTTCCGGCGGTTGGGGCTTCATGGTTCCCACCGAGGATCTGATGGCTGCCTTCGTCAAGAATGGCGGTAAGGACGGCTACCGTCGTACCCAGACCCTGAAGACCTATGATGAACTCAAGGCCATGGGTGTGGTATGGAATACGGCTACCCTCTCCACCGGTATCTTCAACTGGAAGGGTCGTTTCATGGCCGAAGACATCACCTACTATGGTATGGTGAACTTCAAGAACCCGCTGTGGATGCGCTACGCCGAGGTCCTTCTCCTGGCTGCCGAGGCTAATCTCGAGGCTGGCCATAACGACCTGGCTCTCAAGTACATCAACCTTGTACGCGAACGCGCCCAGCTGCCCGCCCTCAATGGCGTTACTCTGGCTGATATCAAACTTGAAAAGCGTCTGGAACTGTGCGGCGAAGGCCAGCGTTTCCAGGATCTGCTCCGTTGGGGCGATGCCTACGATTGCTTGAAGGACATGGGTAAGGATTATCCTAAGATGGAACCCAACGGTGCGGTATCCTATGTACCCAGCGGCCGTTCCGTTTATGGCTTCAAAAAGGGCAAGCATGAGCGCCTGCCGTATCCGCTTACGGAGACCATGCTGAACGAAAATGTGAAACAGAATGACGGTTATTGATTCTATTAAAGGAAAACAGCAATGAAAAAAGCATTCATATACAGTTTGATGGTGGCCGCACTGGCCGTCGTCTCCTGCACCAAGACCACGCTGGAACCGCTGAAGGGTATTTATCCCGAGGCCCAGCAGCCCGTCCTCACGACGCTTGTGTCCTCTTCCTTTGAGAAGACCGAATCCTCCCGTATCTTCTATCTTCAGTTCAGTGGTGAAGGCGGAGCGGCTGTCAAGACCGCCCTGGTAGGCCCCCGTGCCCAGTACTATCTTGAGCCCGGTGTCTATGGTCCCGGTGAAAAGAACCTGTGCTTCATTACCAATGGTGGAAACACGACTGTGAATGGCCAGGCCATCATTGACGGTCAGATCTCCGTGAAGAAAGAGGCTGATACCTATCGCTTTGTCTTCGTTCTCTTCGATGCTTCCGGCGCTGCCTATCGCACCATGTGGAAGGGTGATCTGGTTTACGAACCCGATCCGGAACCGGTGAAGCTCACCAAAGTGCTGGTTGCCCAGAAGAATGACGGCTCCGTGACTGTGAAACTCGGTACCGATGGCATGAGCGTTGACGGTATGGGTACGCCCACCGGTGACGGTTACGCCCTGACGGCCGATCTGTACAGCGCCGATGGCTCCCTCCATGAGGGTGTCTATACCGCCGGTGACGGTACAGTCCTGAATCCTGGCGAGTTCGCTCCGGGTTATGAGTTTGACGCAAGCTCCTGGGGTATGGGTATCTTCCACTGGGGCACCTGCTGGTGGGCTGGTGAAGACGTTACCCACATTACTTCCGGTACCATCGAGGTGGCCAAGAAGGGGCCCAAGTACACCATTACTTGGGGTTCCGAAGCTACCTATCCCAACTGGGCCGTCTTCGAGGGCGAGATCGCAGAGCTGACTCCCGGCGATGCTCCCGCTCCTGAATATACCTATACCGAAGAATTGAGTGATGCCGTTGATGAGACCTTCGCTCCCGTTGTCGGCGTGAAGACGCATAACCTCACCTTCTTCAATGCCGCCGGCGAGGAGGTAGCCTGGTTCCAGCTGGTTCTGAAAGAAGGTGAAACCGACCTCTCCGGCAAGTATCTCTGTAAGGAATATGCACACGAAGACCATACCTTCGGCAACGGTTACGACCTGAGCATGTGGGGCATGGGTGTGGGTGGTTCCCGCTACATCGCTACCGACGGTTCCGTCGTGCTCATCGAGCCCGGTGCAGAACTTGAAGTTGCCAAACTGGGTGACGATGTTTATGAGTTCAGCGGAGCAGGCTTCGACTTTGTCATTGGTAACGGCGGTGGCCAGGATACCCCTGAATACACCTTTACCGTTGAGCTCTCCGATGCTGTTGACGAGACCTTTGCTCCCGTAGCCGGTGTGAAGACCCACAATCTGACCCTGAAGAATGCTGATGGCGAGGAAGTGGCCTGGTTCCAGCTGGTTCTTACCGAAGGCGAAAGTAATTATGCTGGTGAGTACGAGTGCAAGGAATATGCTCACGAAAACCACACCTTTGGCAATGGTTACGACTTGAGCATGTGGGGCATGGGCGTTGGCGGAACCCGCTACATCGATGCCGAGGGCGCTACGGTGCTGGTTCAGCCCGGAGAGACACTCAGTGTGGCAGAGGTGGCCGGCGGCGCTTATAAGTTCGTTGGTTCTACCGGTTATTCCTTTGTATGTATCGCGGAGTAATGAAACGTTATCTTTTGATATTTTCCGCAGCACTGGGGATGTTAATCCCCGGTGCTTGCGGTAAAAATAACCCCGAGAAAGGGAATGAGGGGCAGGAGAGCCTGATAGATCTCCTCTATCCCAACGGTCAGGAAAAGAAGGACCTGGAGATTGTGAGCAAAAACATGAAGCAGACCATGAAGTACAACGTGTGGCTGCCTCCCAAGTTTGACGCCAACAAGGATTATCCCATCCTCTATCTCCTGCACGGTGCCGGAGACGACAACAATGCGTGGCTGGCCGACGGAAAGAACGCATATGGTGGCGTACAGGGCGGAAATGCCGCTGCCATCGCCGCCAAGTATGTAAAGACGGGTGGAGTCCCTATGATTATTGTGATGCCTGACGCCCAGATGAGCTTCTACATGGGAGACTTTGAGAAGTACATGTATGAAGAACTCATGCCCAAGGTGGAGTCTGAATACAAGTTCAGCGGGAAGCGTGCTGTGGCCGGTCTTTCCATGGGCGGATACGGAACGCTGTATTATGCGCTTAAGTATCCCCAGAAGTTCAGCTATGCGTATGCCATGAGCCCTGCGGCAGATGCCAACATGGCTTATATGGTATCCGACCCGGGCATCCTTCCCGGCATAACCGTGGAAACCGGAGAGGCCGACACCACCACCCCGATGGCCAATATCACTCCTTTCGTGGACGCCATGAAGGAGAAGGGCGTGAACATCGAATACATCACTGTTCCCGGTTATGGACACCAGTGGGAGTTCTGGCGTGCCTGCCTCCCGCATGCCCTGCAAAAAGCCGGAGAATCGTTCAAATAAACCATAAACACAAAAACATACTGTAATGAAACGAATCTTATCTACCCTTGCCCTTGGACTCACCATTTTGGGGACCCTGCAGGCCCAGGAACTCACCAACTTTGCGTTCTGGGGACAGAAGCCCATCGTCTCTCCTGAAATCCAGAACGACTCCGTCACCTTCCGCCTCAAGGCCGACTATGCTACCGTAGTCAAGCTCAACGGCTCCTGGATGGCGAATCCCTGGATGGACACCATCGACATGAAACGCGGCGAGAACTGCGTCTGGGAAGTGAAGATTCCGCTTCCTGCTCCGGAAATCTACACCTACACCTTCTATGTGGACGGCGTTTCCGTGAACGATCCCCAGAACGTGCTTGTGCAGCGAGACGGTACCCGTTACCTTCCCATGCTCCTGGTTCCCGGCGAGCGCACGGAAAATTACGGCGAAGCCCATCAGCACGGCACCGTGAGCCATCCCTGGTACACCAGCAAAATCCTGGGCATGGACCGCCGCCTGACGGTATATACTCCTTACGGCTACGAGAACAATCCCAAGAAGAAGTATCCGGTGCTTTACCTCCTGCACGGCGCAGGCGGTGACGAGGAAGCCTGGACCTCCATGGGTCGTACCGCCCAGATCCTGGACAACCTGATTGAGAAAGGTCTGGCCGAGCCCATGATTGTGGTCATGCCCAACGGCAATGCCAACCAGGCGGCCGCCCGCACCCTCAACATCCCCGAGAAGCCCATGGGCAACCGCTGGGACCGCGAGGCTTTTGAGAAGATGTCAGATGCCGAAAAAGACCTGGTGATGAACGGTTACGTGCGGAGCCTCTGCACGGAAATTGTCCCCTTCATCGAGAAGAACTTCCGCGCCATTGCCAAACCTTCCTCCCGTGCTATCGCCGGCCTTTCCATGGGGGGCGGCCATACCATCCAGGCCAGCATCCTGTATCCCGAACTGTTCGACTACATTTGCCCCCTGTCCGCTGCCGGCAGCGCCACGCCCGAGCAGATTGCCGCCCTCAAGAAGGCTGGCGTGAAGCTCTACTTCCTGGCATGCGGCAACACCGACTTCCTGTTCAAGGGCGCCGAGGAAATGCATGCCAAACTGCTGGAGCAGGGCCTGGAGCACGAGTACTTTGTCTCTGACGGCGGCCATGTGTGGAGCAATTGGCGCCTGTACCTGAATACCTTTGCACAAAAACTCTTCAAGTAATGAAAAAGCTTGTTATTGCCATTGCAGCCCTGTGCATCGGCCTTTCCGCCCATGCCCAGCAGGCCCTTTGGGGCGGCCCTTCCGTGGAATCGCCCGTTATCAATGCCGATGGTACCGTCACCTTCCGTTTTATGGCTCCCAAGGCCGTGAAGGTGGAAGTTACCGGTGATTTCCTGCCCACCGTGAAACAGGAGGTGGAATTTGGCGGCAACAAAATGGCCGTGGATATTCCCGGCGTAGGTGAACTCAAAGAAGGGAAAGGCGGCGTTTGGGAGTACACCACTCCTTTTGCCGTGGCACCCGACCTGTACAATTATACCTTCCGTGTAGATGGCGTGAGTCAGATCGACCCGCACAACATGTGGGTGAACCGCGATGTGGCCAGCCTTACCAGCGTGCTGCTGGTGGCCAAGGAAGGCGCCCGCAGCGACCTCTACGCCATCCATGACGTGCCGCATGGCACTGTTTCCAAGGTTTGGTACTACAGCGCTACCGCCGGTTTCAACCGCCGCCTTACCGTGTACACTCCTGCCGGCTACGAGACCTCCAAGGCCAAGTATCCCGTGCTCTATGTGCTTCATGGCATCGGCGGTGACGAAGATGCCTGGGTTACCCAGGGCCGTGCCACGCAAATTCTTGACAACCTGATTGCCCGCGGTGAGGCCAAACCCATGATTGTGGTGTTCACCAACGGCAATATCTCCCAGGAAGCCGCTCCGCTGGAGAATTCCACGGGTTATGTGAATCCCACCATGTCGCTGCCCAAGACCATGGAGGGTAGCTTCGAGACCGCTTTCCCCGAGATTGTGAAATTCATCGACGGCCGTTACCGCACCATCGCCAAGAAACAGAGCCGTGCCGTTTGCGGCTTGTCCATGGGTGGTTTCCACACGCTGTACCTTAGCCTCAACTATCCGGACTACTTCAACTATTCCGGTATGTTCAGTGCGGCTATCGGCGTGAGCGATCCTTCTGTGAGCCCCATGTATCAGGATTTTGACGCCAAACTGGCCAAATACTATGCTTCCAAGCCCAGACTCCTGTGGATTGGCTGCGGCAAGACCGACTTCCTGTATCAGGCCAATATCGACTTCATGAAGAAACTGGACCAGAATGGTTTCAAGTACACTTACATGGAAACCGACGGCGGTCACATCTGGAAGAACTGGCGCATCTACCTGAGCGAGTTCGTTCCGCTGCTGTTCAAGTAGTAGCGCTTCTTTGCCCGCGGCCGTTTGTGGTTGTGGGCGTATGTTGCTAGATACTAATTAGTTAATAATTTACCCCTAGGCTTTTTTGCCCAGGGGTAAATTTATTTATGAATGACTTTCAGGTGATTACGCCCACGGCGCTTTAGAGTGCCGGAAGCAGGTGGTCCCAGATGAGCTGGATTTCCTGACGCATATTGGGGATGTGGGCGGTAGTTACTACCACAGCGTCTTTTTCCGGAATGACGATGATATACTGACCGTTGGCGCCATCGGCCCTAAAGGCATTGAAACGGCACCTCCACATCTGGTAACCGTAGCCTTGCACCCAGTCGTTTTCGGCGGGATCGAAATAGGAACGGACCGGGCTGGATTCGTCTTCCAGCATGGCATGTAACTGGCGTTCATTGATGCCGGCGCTTACGGAAGGAACCTGACAACGGCTCATTTCGGCTACCCACTCGGCCGGAATAACCTGCTTGCCACGGAACTGACCGCCATTCAAAAGGCACAACCCCATTCGGGCCAGGTCTTCCGTGTGCAGATATAAGCCCCATCCGCCGGTGTTGATGCCGGCAGGGCTTTCCTGCCAGAACGGTTTGGCAATGCCCAGAGGCTGCCAGAGGCGGGTATCCAGATAATCGACCACTTTCTGGCCGGTCACTTTCTGTACGGCGGCCGAAAGCAGGTAGGTGCCCAGGCTATTGTAGCAGTAGCAAGTGCCTGGTTCATACTCGATGGGCCATTCCATAAAGGCCTGAATCCAGTCACAGTCCTGTACCCTCGTAACATAGGTGGGATCTTTTCCGTGGCCGGAATTCATCGTGAGAAGGTTGCGGATGGTGATATCGGCCAGATACTCCTGCGGCTGTTCGGGAACACTCTCCAGGAACAGGTCCACAATCTTGTCCTCCAATTTCAGCAAGCCTTCCGTGATGGCGAAACCAACCGCCGTGGCGGTAAAGGTCTTACTCACAGAGTTCATAATGTGCGCGGTATCAGGAGCAATCTGCTTTTCCGCCAGCACGGCCCCATGCTGCAGCACCATAACGCTGTGCAGGTCTTCGGAACTGTCGGCTACAGCCTGGAGATACGAAGCAAAAGCCGCTTCCAGTTCAGGGGAGGCCGCTTTGCGGGGCAGCGGGTCCGTAGGCCGCCCGCAGGCCATCAGCAGCACGAATGCTGCAACAAAAAGTGTAATTTTCCTCATAGGACAAAGTTAACACTTTTTCCCGTGGGCGCAACCCTTTGATTCATTGTTTTTTATGCATTTACCCCCTGCGCGAAATTAACTATGGGAAAATATATAACATTCATATAATGAATTACTTGCCACCACGCTTCAAAATTTGTAACTTTGCCCTATGAAGAAGATATTGTTCCTTATTGCAGCCACGATGCTGCTCTCATGCGCACAGGAACTGCCTGTGCTGCAAGTAACCGGCGGTAAAGTTCAAGGCGTTCCCTCGGAAGCCCCCGGTGTTGTGGTTTATAAAGGCATTCCGTATGCGGCACCTCCTGTAGGCGACTTGCGTTGGCGGCAGCCACAGCCCGTGGAACCGTGGGAGGGTATCAGGGTATGCGACTCCTTCGGCCCTATAGCTCCTCAACCTGGCAACAAGCCGGGAACCTTCTACGGCGATGAATTCTACTGGAATGGTACGCCCGAAGAGAAGGAGGACTGCCTGTATCTGAATGTCTGGGCACCGGCAAAGGGTAAAAACTTGCCTGTAGCCATGTGGATTCACGGCGGTGCCTATATGAACGGATATGGTTATGAGGTGACGATGGATGGTGACGAATGGGCCAAGCGGGGCGTAATCCTGGTCACCATCAACTACCGGCTGGGCACACTGGGTTTCCTATCACATCCGGAACTTACGGCCGAACAGGGCCAGAGCGGAAACTATGGCACGATGGACCAGGCTGCCGCCCTGCAATGGGTGCACGACAATATCGCGGCCTTTGGAGGCGATCCGGAAAGGATTACAGTCTTCGGCCAAAGCGCAGGCGCTATGAGCGTGAAAACACTGCTGGTCTCTCCGCTTGCCCGGGACCTGATGGCCGGCGCTATTATTCAAAGCGGTGGAGGTCTGTCCACGCGCGGTCTTACGCCGGAGGGTTCCCAGGAGCAGTTTGATGCCATCGGAAAAGCAGCTATGGACGAAGTCGCTCTTGAGAACCTGGCCGATATGCGTGCTGCTTCCATCGACCAAATCCGACGCGTCGCCGGCTGGTTCTGGCCGCATCCGGACGGAAAAGTGGTTACAAGAAGCTTTGAGGAGGCGTTTTTTGACGGTTCCATCGCACAGGTCCCCATTCTCATCGGCTACAATAAGGACGATATGGGCGGCTTGGGCGGTGAGGCAGTGGACCAGTTCTGTTCCTTACGCGATTCCCTGGGCTGCACGGTGTTCGAATACGAATTCCTGCGCGAACTGCCGACGGACGAAGCCCATCCTGCTTCGGCCGCAGGGGCCTTCCATTCCGCCGAACTTTGGTATATGTTTGGTACGCTGGGCCGCAGCTGGCGTCCTTTCACCGAGAAAGATTATGCATTGAGCGCCCGCATGCTGGACGCCTGGACCGCTTTCTGCAAAACCGGCAATCCCGGATGGGCTCCTTTCAAGCACGATGCGCCATACAAAGAGCTGTTCGATATAGAATAGCGTCACACAGCGTGGGCGCAACGCGCTGATTTCCAGTCTAAAATAAAATTACCCCTGGGCAAAATCGCCTAGGGGTAAATTGTTAATTAGCTGCGAAAGAACAGCTTATGTCCAACGGGTTAGAACTGGTTCACCAGCCATGCCATCGGGGCGCCTTCGGAGTAGTCGTCCAGGAGGGGAACCCAGCTGAAGTGGGCCATCATCGGGTGAACGCCCCAGCGGACCAGGTCTTCGTCGGAGTAGATCAGAACCTGGTCAGAGGTGGCGCCCAGGCGCTTGCGGGCCTCGCTGTAGGCGTAGGTGCTGGCTACTTTGCAGGTCTTGTCTGTCTCAGCGTGCACGAAGTACATCGGGAGTTTTACGAAGGCGTCCACGTCCATCGGGCCGGCAATCATGTCGCTGCCATTCCATTTGTAAACGACGTCTGAGGACTTCCAGGCTTTTTCCACATCGTCCGTGTACTGGCCGGGATACTGCTCGTCCACCTTGTGGATGGGGACGATGGGATCCATCGCGCAGCAGGGGATGGCTGCCTTGAAGCGGTCCGCGAACTGCATCATGAAGCGCATCGTGCAGCCGCCGCCGGAGGAGGCGCCGACGCAGAGCAGGCAGTTTCCGTCCACGGTACCATCGGCAATCAGCGTGTCGATGAAGGCCATCTGAAGGGCATTGTTGCGGTCAATGAGCTCGATCTTCTCCGGGTACAGGGAAGCGCTGTAGCTGTAGTTGGGATTGGCGATGGCAAAGACCAGCGCGGCGCAGGGAACGCCCTGGGTGGCCAGGGAAACCAGGCAGCGGTTGGCCGTAGCTACCGTCATCATATCCTTGTCATATTCACCGCCGCCAATCTGCCAGACCAGAAGGGGAACGTTTTTCAGTACGTTGCCCTTGGCGTCCTTGGGCAGGTGCAGCATATACTCGCGGGTGAGTCCGCCGAAGCTGAATTCCCCGTGGATGCAGTCATCCAGCACGGCAATGTGTTCAGCAGAAACCTGTTCCGGAGTCACGCAGAGGGCCGAATCCACAGCACATTGCAGCTCCCAGGGGAAGCGCTTGAAGAAACCTTCCATCCGGCCGGCCTTGTTGAACGGCGTTGCCTGGATCCGCAGCACGTTCCCTTTGCGGGAAACGACAATACCGTCGTCCTCATAGGGTTCGCCGGGCCGTCCTGTCTCAGCATCGAGGAAAGCGCCGGATACGTTGTTCACCAGGTCGAAATCGGCGGCCTTCAAGCCCTTGATGGATCGGGGATTGGAGACGGTGATTTCGATGGCGTCCACCAGCAGGCCGTAGTCGCCCACTTCGGTGCAGATTTCGACCTTCTCCACCTGGGCGGAAGGTCTGGGACCGCAGGCTGCCATAAGCAGTGCGGCCCCAATGATGTAAGCTTTGCGCATGGGATTAAATGTTAACATGGGCAGCGAGCTGAATATCGTCGGAAGCTCCGCCAAGCAGGAGTTCCAAGTCGCCGTGTTCGAGCGCCCAGGCGTTAGCAGCTTCGTCCCAATAACGCAGTTCCTTCATGGGGATGGTCAGGGTGACGGTCTTGCTTTCGCCGGCGTTCAGGGAAACGCGCTTGAAGGCTTTCAGTTCCTTCATCGGCCATTCCACCTGAGAATCTTCGCGGTGAACGTACAGCTGGGCCACTTCGTCGGCGGGCATCTCGCCTTCGTTCTTCAGGGTGAAGGTAACCGTGACGGCATCCTTTCCGGCCTTGGCCTTCATGTCGTGATAGGAGAAGACAACATAGGACAGGCCGTGGCCGAAGGCATACATAGGCTCGATTCCCTTGGTGTCGAACCAGCGGTACCCTACGTAGAAGCGCTCGGTGTACTTGGAAACGGGCTTGGGCAGGGAGTCGATGAACTTCTGACGCTCCTCGGGGCTCATCTTCAGGACATCGGGACGGAACATGAGGCTGAAGAGGTCTCCGCCGGCGCCGTTGGGATCCGGGAAATTACCCATGGCATAGGCAGGGGAGTCTTCCAGTTTCCTTGGGAAGGTGAAGGGCAGTTTGCCGGAGGGGGCGATGTCGCCGAACAGGACCTCAGCCAGGGCCGTGCCGCCCTCGGTGCCATTCCACCAGCCCTGGACGATGGCCGGTGAGACGGGTTCAAGGAAGCGGAGGTCGGTTGGACCGCCGGAGATAAGGACGGTCACAAGGTTCCGGTTGGCCGCGTAAAGGACCTTCACCAGCTCGTTCTGGCCGCAGGGAAGGTCGATGTTCTTGCGGTCGCTGCCTTCGGTCTCAATGCTCTTGCTGGTGCCGCCAAAGAAGAGCACAAGGTCGGCGTCTTTGGCCAGGGCCACTGCCTCGGCCACCAGGGCGGGATCGGCGGGCTCATCGTTAGAGCGGGCCTCCAGCGGGGCCAGTTCTGCAGGTGCCGGTCCCCAGCGGAATGCGGTGGCTTTGTAGCCGGGAGCATAGCTCACTTCCACTCCTTCGCCCGCACGTCTGCGGATACCCTCCAGCGGAGTAATCTCATAGAGCGCCTTCACACCGGCGCCCATGCCGCCGCTCTGGGTCTTCAGGACGGCATTCTGGCCAATCACGGCAATCTTTTTTACATCGGCCTTGATGGGCAGGATGTCTTCGTTCTTCAGGAGGACGATGCTCTTTTCCGCCACCTCGCGGGCAATGGCCTGGCATTCAGGCTGGGAGGTCATGACGGTGTTGGCAACGCCCTCCGGAACAGCCTCGATGGCCATGCGGACGCGCAGAATCTGGCGCACTTTCTCGTCCACCAGGTCTTCGGTGAGCGCACCGGTGGCGATGGAGTCAATGACGGGCTGGCCCAGGTAGTTGCTGCCGGTCATTTGGACGTTCAGGCCGTGGAGCATGGCGCCCATGGTGCTGTGCGTGCCGCCCCAGTCGGAAACGGTGAAGCCTTTGAAGCCCCATTCGCCGCGGAGAATCTCGTTTAGAAGGTGCTCGTTCTCAGAGCAATAGTCTCCGTTTACTTTGTTGTAGGCAGGCATGACGCTCATGGCACCGCCTTCGATGATGGCGCGCTCGAAGGGCTTGAGGTAAATCTCACGCAGGGTGCGTTCGTCCAGCTGGGCGTCCACGCTGCCGCGGTTGGTCTCCTGATTGTTCACGGCGAAGTGCTTGATGCATACGGCTGTTCCCTGGTCCTGGCAGCCCTTGGTGTATTCCAGGGCTAGCGCGGCGGAGAGGATGGGGTCTTCGCTCAGGTACTCGTAGGTGCGGCCGCCCACAGGCAGGCGCTGGATGTTCACGGCGGGGCCCAGGATGACATCCTTGCCTCTCAGACGGGCTTCTTTACCCATGCCGGAGCCGTATTTGTAGGCCAGTTCCTCGCTCCAGGTGGCGGCCAGGGCGCTTCCGGTAGGGAAGTAGGTGGCGCTGTCCAGCGTCCATCCGGCGCTCATGAAGCCGTTGGGCTGGCCCTCCTCGCGGATTCCGAAAGGACCGTCGGCATAGTTCATGTCGGCAATGCCCAGGCGTTCCACGCCGGCCGATGACATGTTGGTTTTGCTGTGGAGCATGTTCACCTTCTCCTCCAGCGTCATCTGGGCGATGAGCGCGTTGATTTTTTCATCGTTGACGGTGAGGCGGTCCTGCGGAGACATCGGACCGCCGCAGGCCGATGCCACCAGCAAGGCCGATGTGAGGAATACTATGTGTTTGTTCATATGTTGGTAGTTAGTTTTGTACAAAGGTACGCTTTCCCTGCTTGATTGCCTGTTTCTTGGGTTCAAATGTTTTTTCTTTTGTTCAAAGTATTTGAACATCGGAGATAAATGCTTATTTTTGAAGAAATAACACTGTCCGATCATGAAACATTTCTTTCCTGTCATCCTGCTTCTGGGTTTGTCTCTGGCCGCATCGGCCCAGCAGGCGCTAGGCCCTGGTACCGGCCTTGTTTCCCCGGAGATGAACCCGGACCATAGCGTAACTTTCCGTTATCACAATCCCAAGGCCAAGGTGGTGCAGGTCACCGGAGACTTTTTGCCCACCCGGCCCGTAGAAATCGACTATGGCGGGCGCAAACTGGTGTACGACGCCCCCGGCGTGGTGGATATGCAAGAAGGCCAGGATGGCATCTGGACCTATACATCGACCCCGCTGGAAGGGGAGCTGTACTCCTACAGCTTTGTGGTAGACGGCAAAAAGGCCATGGACCCGTCCAACGTGCATCAGAATCGGGATGTGGCCACCTGGACCAATATTTTCATCCTGAGCGCGCAGCCCGGCGACAAAGGCTGGTATTACGGCGTACACCCTGTGCCGCACGGCACCGTGTCCCATGTCTGGTACGACAGCCCTACGCTCAACAGCCAGCGCCGCATGACGGTTTACACCCCTGCCGGTTACGAAGCCGGCTCCCAGCACTATCCGGTGCTGTATCTGCTGCATGGCTCCGGCGGTGACGAAGATGCCTGGATCGACTTAGGCCGCACCGCCCAGATCATGGACAACCTCATTGCGGAGGGCAAGGCCAACCCCATGATTGTGGTGATGCCCAACGGCGTCTGGTTCAACCAGGCCGCCCCCGGTGCCGCCGTGGACAACTTCCAGCCCACCATGGCCAACAGCCGCAGCCAGAGCACCATCGAGATTGAAGACAGCTTCCCGGATGTCATGCGGTTTGTAGAAAAGCACTACCGTGTAGCCAAGGGGTATGCCAATACGGCCGTGGCCGGTCTTTCCATGGGGGGCCGCCAGAGCTGTATGCTGTCGCTGCACTATCCGGAGACCTTTGGTTATGTGGGTCTTTTCTCAGGCGTAGGCACCATCGAGGGCAACGAGCAAGCTTTCGCCAAGCTGTTTGCCTATGGCCCCAAGCTCTACTTTATGGCCTGCGGCAAGGCCGATGGCGTCATGGCCAATACCAAACGCCTGAAAGAATGGCTGGACTTCCAGGGCTTCCCGTCCACACTGTACGAGAGCGAAGGCGGCCATATCTGGCGCAACTGGAGAGACTACCTGACCCGTTTTGCCCAGCTGCTGTTCCGCCCCGCCGCGGAGTCCGCGCCCAGGCCGGCGCGCCAGATGGGCACCCGAGTAATCGATGAAGAAGACTAATATCCCATGAGAAAACTTTCTATTGTTGCCGTGTTGTCCCTGCTGGGAATGCATTCCTGCAAGGGGTACGAAAACCTGCCCGTGCAGGCATTTCAGAACCGTTTGTCAAGCGATGGTGCGGCCCAGCTACTGGACGTACGCACTCCAGAGGAATTTGCCGCGGGGCATTTGCCCGGAGCCATCAATATTGACTGGCAGGCCGATGACTTTCTGCCGGCCGTTCAGGCTGCCCTGGATCCGTCGCGCCCCGTGCTGCTGTATTGCCGGAGCGGCCGACGCAGTGCCGCAGCCGCCGGGGAACTGGCCAAGGCCGGTTTCTCCCCGTTCAATCTGTTGGGCGGCATCCTGGCCTGGCAGGAGGCCGGGCTTCCCGTAACCACGTACGAGGTAGAACGTTTCTGCACGCCTTCCGGTGCGCCGCTGGAAATCTGGCTCATCAAGCACGGCAGCCTGGCCATCGCCTACAAGGGTCTTTCTATCCAGGTGGACCCGGTAGCCGGCTATGGCAAGCCCACGGACTACGCGGCAGACTTTCCCAAGGCCCATTATGTGTTGGTGACCCACGAGCACGGAGATCATTTTGACCCGGAGGTTCTTTCTATCCTGGGCGGGCAGGTCATCACCAATGCCCGCTGTGCCCAAATGCTGGGGCGGGGAAGTGCCCTGGCCAATGGGGAAGGGATGGATATCTGTGAGGGCATCCATGTGGATGCCGTTCCCGCCTACAACACCACCGAAGGCCATCTTCAGTTCCATCCCCAGGGGCGGGATAACGGTTATATCCTAAGCGTGGACGGCTTCCGCATCTACATTGCCGGAGACACGGAGGACATTCCGGAAATGGCAGCGGTTAAGGATATTGACGTGGCGTTCTTGCCCTGCAACCAGCCCTACACCATGACCGTGCCCCAGTGTATTGCCGCCGCCCGGATGGTGAAGCCCAAAGTGCTCATCCCTTACCACTTTGGCCAAACAGATATCTCCGGTATCCCTGCCGCCCTCCCGGAAATAGACGTCCGCCTCCGCCAAATGCAGTAATTGCGTGGGCGCAAATCACTGACTCTTAGCTTGTTAGGCAATTGATTGCTTCCGCGGCTAATTGTAGCGTCGGGTGCGGGCGTCGGAGATGGGGCCGGACCAGTTGAGGCCAAAGCCGAAGTCCCAGGCGTGGCCGTCGGCATCCAGGAGGGGACGCATGTCGTGGGGAACGTCTTCGTACTGTTCCTCCACGGTGCGCATGTCGGCGGGCATCTGCATGGNNCTCATCTCCGAGGGTACCGCCCACGAGTTCCTCACCTGGCGCCGCTGCCTCTACCAGATGGCCCAGAGCCTGTTCAAGTAAAATTGAGCTATCCAACTTATAAAATGGAGGGCGACTGCTACTGCAATCGCCCTCCATTTTATCACATACCCTTTACTTATACTTCTTGACGCGGGCATCGTCGATGACCCCGCTCCAGTTGAGGCCGAAGGCGAAGTCGTAGCTGTGGCCGTCGGCATCCTGGTAGCAGCGCATGTCGCGGGGCACGTCCTCGAGCTGCTGCTCGACGGTGGCCATGTCGGCGGGCATCTGCATGGGCAGCAGGCCGGAGGGTTCCGCCGCCCCGCTCACCAGATCCAGCACGGCCTGGTTCTGTACGCCGAAGGTAAGGAGAAGGGCATCGGCCCAAGGCTCCAACTCTGAAAGCACGGCAGGGCGGGTGAGGTTCACTACCACCACCACGGGCTTGTCACCCATTTCCTCGCGGGTTTTCAGCACCAAATCCAGGTCGCTTTCGTTGTAGGTGGTCACGGTTTTCCCTTTATAGGAACGGTTGGTGAAGGCTTCCTTTGGGTCTCCGCCGGCGATGGATACCTCCCGCGCGTAGGATGCGGTATAAGGCCGATACTGCAGGCTGATGGGCACATAGCCATTGCCGCCCTTCGCCCGGTCTTTCACGTCATAGCCGCTGCCGGGATAAGGCTCCTGGATAAGCACCAGGGCGAAATCGGCTTCCTCGGGGGTATCGGCCCAGTCATAGTATTTCACTACCAGGGCGCGGTCTACGGGATAGTCCCAGTGGGCCGGGGCACCCATGAACAGGCCGAACATGCCGGGTGTCTGGGGATAGAGCCGCTGGGGCACGTACACCTTTGTGCGCGGGCGGGGCAGGGTGGAGTCGTGATTCTTCACCATCACCACGCTCTTGAGCTGGGCCTGGTAACCAACTTGCATGAAGGCAGGATTGCCTACCACCTCGGTGGCCATGGCGGGGGAAGTGTAGGGATTTTCGAACAGGCCTGTACGGAAAGAGTTCAGTAGCAGGCGTACGGCCGATGCTTCAAAGCGCTCCCGGGCGGCAGTTTTCCCGAAATCGGCTACCCACATCTGATAGGCTTCCAGGACGGGGCCTTTGTCGTTGTTGCCGCCAAACTGGTCTACGCCGGCCTGAAGCGCCTGATAGTGCCGCTGGGCCACCGTGAGGCCTTCCACGCCCCAGCACTTGCCGTCGAAGGACTCGATGGCGGCGTTGTCGTAGGTGATGTTCCAGTCGGTGCACACGACGCCGTCGTAGCCATATTCTCCGCGAAGCAAATCGCTGATAATATACTTGCTATAGCTGTTCCCCACATTCTTCCCCGAAGGATCTATGCCGTAGGAAATGGTGTAGTAGGGCATGACGGCCGATGCTTTCCCGGTGCCGCCTTCCAGCCGGAACGCGCCCTCGGTGAAAGCTTTCAGGTGCTCTTTCAGCTTGTTTCCGGGGTACACGGCGTACTTACCATAATTGAAGTGGGCGTCACGCCCGCCTTCTTCCGGGCCGCCGGAGGGCCAGTGCTTTACCATGGCGTTTACGCTCTCGTTTCCCCAGCCGGCGTCACCAGTGGTCTGGAAACCGTCTACATAGGCACGGGCCATGTCCGTGTCCAGGGCAGGATTCTCGCCGAAAGTGCCTCCGAAGCGCCCCCAGCGGGGTTCCGTAGCCAGGTCAATCTGAGGGGATAGGGCCGTTGCGATACCCAGCGCGCGGTATTCCTGCGAGGCAATTTCGCCAAACTGCCGCACCAGTGCAGGGTCAAAGCTGGCGGCCAGTCCCAGCGGGGTGGGCCAGAGGGAGATTTGCCCGCCGGCGCCCATGTTGAATTCGGCCGTAGCTGCGGTTTCGTTGCGCGGATCAGAGGAATTGTTGGCGGGGATGCCCAGGCCGATTGCTTCCACAAAGGCCTGTACGTTGTTGTTCCAGCGGGCAGCTACTTCCGGGCTCTCCACGCTGGTTACCAGCACGGCGCGGAGGTTGTCCTCTGCCAGGAATTTCTTCTGTTGATCCGTCAGGTCCCAGGACTTGTGCCCGGGATCACTGTAAGTGGCGGCGCCAAAGCCGTAAGCGCTGCCGGGTATAGCCTGGTGGCTGCTGTACAGCATGAGCCCGGCGATTTGCTCTATGCTGAGCCGGGTGGCAAGGTCGCGGGCGCGGACATCGGAGGGAAGCCTCCAGTCTTCATAGGGGTCCAGCTGGCCGTTGCGGCTGAGATCTTTGAATGCATAGCCGTCATCGTACAGGATAGCGGCCGATGTATACCCGAGCGTGGGGCCGTCTTTCTGGGTGATGTAAAGGTACCCGTCGCCTTCGTGGGCTTCCCATTTGGGGCCGCAGGCGAAAGCAAGAATGAGCAGGAGGGGAAGAAGCAGTCTGGTTTTCATCAGGGTGGTTATTTAACAAGCTAAATATACGGATAATTTCCCGCAAGTCCAAAGACGAGAACCATCGAAGCGTGTTCGTCGAAGAAAAGCGGGCGTTGGTCGAAAAGCGGGAACAGGACATTGAACCCGGATGTATTTTTGTTGTCGAATTACGCGAAACAAAAATGAACCCGAATATGAAAAAGATGCTTGTCCTTTTTACCGCAGTGCTTTTGACAGTCAGCGCCTTTGCCCAGAAAACCACGGTCCGGGGCGTTGTGCTGGATTCTCTCACCCGCGTGGGAGAGCCCGCCGCCATCTTGCAGTTTTACCGCCTGCCGGATACACAGAAGGCCGTAGCCTTCACTACCACCGACGAACAAGGCCGTTTCTCCCACAGTTTTACGCTGGAGGGAGAGTATGTAATGCTCTTCGATAACATGGGACGGAAAGTGCAGCGCCGCTCGTTCACCGTACCTGCCGCCACGCCTGAAGTGGATTTGGGCGAAATCCTGGCCCAGGACAGCGCCGAGATGTTAAAAGCCGGTTCCGTCACAGCCATGCGGCCCCTTGTGAAGATGGAAGTGGACAAGATGACCTATAATGTAGAGGACGATGTGGATTCCAAGACTTCCACCGTGCTGGATATGCTCCGGAAAGTTCCCATGGTTTCTGTGGACGGACAGGACAACATTACCGTGAACGGCAGCAGCAGCTTCCAGGTGTACGTGGACGGCAAACCCAACCAGATGATGAGTCAGAATGCCTCCACCATTTTCAAGATGATGCCGGCCAGTGCCATCAAGAACATTGAGGTGGTCACCAATCCCGGTGTCCGGTATGACGCGGAAGGCGTAGGCGGCGTACTTAACATTACCACCAACCGCCAGGCAACCGGCGGCGCTTCCGTGGCCGATGGCTTCTACGGCACGGTTCGGGGTATGGCCTCCACCCGTGGTGGTGGCGGCGGCCTGTATGGCGGCCTGCAGAAAGGCAAATTCTCCATGAACCTGAATGTCAATGCCATGTACGGCGCCAACAACAAGACCCAGATGGACATGGAACGCATCCAGGACAGCGGCTTTTCCACCTCTACCCACACGGAGTCCACCCTGAAAACGCCCATGGTGATGGGCAATCTGAGCGCCAGTTATGAGATTGACTCCCTGAACCTGATTTCCGCCACCGCTGGCATTATGCATTTTGGCATGAAAAACGACGGGACCACCGGCACCACCATCCGCTTCCCCGGACTGGACGCCTTCCGCTACGACGGCACTACTGTCACGACCAACGACCGCAACAACATTTCGGCCGGTGCGGATTACCAGCACCTTTGGGCCGATGCTCCGGGCCGCAGCTTTACTTTGAGCTACCAGTTCAATGCCACGCCTTCCGTTAACAACAGCCTGAATACCTTCGGCGATGCCGTTGTTCCTGGCTTCGACCTCACGGACCGCAAGTCAGACGGACGCACCAACTCCATGGACCACACCGTCCAGGCCGATTTTACCACTCCGCTGGGCTCCCTGCACAGCCTGTCCACCGGTGTCAAGTATATCGGCCGGCACAATTCCTCCCATCAGTTGGACTATCTCCGGGAGGGGAGCACCTATGTGGAGAATCCTGCCACCAGCCTGGACTATAACTTCTACAACCGCATTGCCGCCGCCTATGCCGAGCTGTCCGGAACATACGGCGCTTTTGGTGTCAAGGCCGGTGTCCGCTATGAACACACCTGGCAGTCTTATTCTTCTACGAATCAGGCGCCCTTCAAGGTAAATTACGGCAGTGTGGTCCCTACGGCCAGTTTCCAGTGGAGTCCCTCTGCGGCCCAGAATATCGGCCTCAGTTACAACATGCGTATCAGTCGTCCGGGCATTTCTTACCTGAATCCGTACGTAAATACGTCCGATCCTACCGCACTCAGCTATGGAAATACGGACTTGGAGGTTGAACGCGGCCATAATCTGTCCCTGGTCTATAATTACTATTCTCCGCTGGTGATGGTCAATGCTACGCTCCGGCACAATTACACGGGAAACGGCATTTCCCAGTTCAGCTTTTACGACAGCGACAATCTGCTCAATACCACGTACGGCAATATCGTAAAAAGCAACAATACGGGCCTGAATGCCTATGTAATGATTAACCCCGGCAGCAAAACGCGCATTATGTTCAACGGCGGTGTAAGCTATGTGGACCTCCGCAGCGAGCAACTGGGCCAGAAGAACGGCGGCTGGCAGTTCAATGTGATGGCCGGTGTGCAGCAAACCCTGCCTTGGGACCTTCGTCTCAGTGCCAATGTCATTGCCATGGGAGGCCATGTCTCCCTGCAGGGCTCCTCTACCGGTATGGCCATGGCCATGCTGGGACTCACCAAAACCTTCCTGAACGATCGCCTGAGCGTGGGTATCAACGGCGTCGCCCCGCTCTCCAAGGATTTCAAGATGCACATGGGCTCCACTACCCGGGGCAGCGGCTTTACCACTACCATGAACACGGCCATCAATATGGCCCAGGTGGCCATCCAGGTGAGCTGGACTTTTGGCAAGCAGGGAAATCAGGGAACCAAACGGGTCCGCCACACCATCGAGAACGATACGCAGCTCAACAGCACCACCACGGCAGAAAGCATGAACTCAGTGATGCAAATGCAATAAAATCCTTATCTTTGCATTGATATGGCCACGCGCAATCGACAGAATTATCTCATCGACCTTGCCCAGCTGATTGCCTGGGTAGGGTTGATGCTGGCTCCTTCCCTGGTGGACCTCACAATCACGCGGGAGGTAAGCTCGTCCCTGAAGATACTCAGCGGAACGCTTCACCTGATGTTGCCGCTGTTTGTGGTGTATGCTCTGAATTACTATCTGCTGATTCCTCTGTTCCTTCACAAGGCGGGGAAGGCCAAGTGGTTTTTCCTTTCCAACGTCGTGCTCCTGGTGGCCTGGAACCTGCCCAGGATGCTCAAGACGCCGGAATTCCCCCAGGAGACGCTGGATCAGTTCGGGGAACAGGGGATGTGGGCCTTCTATGTGGGCGCTTTACTGGCCGGCATATTTGTCCAGGTTATCCTGATTGCCATGGCGGTGGGTATCCGGCACATCATGCGTACGAATGAGGAAAAGATGGAAGTTGCGCAGGCGGAACTCACCTGGCTCAAACACCAGCTCAATCCCCATTTCCTGTTCAATACGCTCAACAACATCTCCTCCCTTACCCAAATAGACCCGGATAAAGCGCAGGAGAGTATAGGCCAGCTCAGTGACCTGTTGCGCTATGCCCTGTATGACAGCGAGGCCAACCAGGTTCCGCTGTCTGCAGAGATTGATTTCATGAACAATTACATAGACCTGATGGCCCTTCGCTGTAACGAGAGCACCACGGTTCAGAAAGAACTGGAAGAGCCGATGGAGCATGTTCAGGTGGCTCCGCTGCTGTTCATCTCGCTGGTGGAGAATGCGTTCAAGCATGGCGTGAATGCCCGTTATCCATCATTTGTACGGGTGAGCATGCACTATGCCGGCGGGGAACTCCATTTCCGTGCAGAGAATTCGCTCTTTGGCAAGCAGGGGAGCGACCATATTGGTTCCGGGATCGGGCTGGACAATATGAAACGCCGGCTGGAACTGCTCTATCCGGGCCGATATACCTATTCCCAAAAGGCCGATAGCAATGTCTATTCGGTAGAAGTAACGCTCAAAGTATGAATAAACTGCGCTGCATCGTGGTGGACGACGAACCGCTGGCTGTGAAAATGCTGGAAGGGTATGTTGCGCGTACGCCGTTTCTGGAGTTGGCCGGCTGTTTCAACGATCCCGTCCTTGCCCTTGCGGAAATCCGTGTCCGGGCTCCGGAAATTGTGTTCCTGGATATCCAGATGCCGGATTTGGACGGATTGGAACTGTCCCGGATGCTTCCGCCTCAAACGCGGATTATTTTTACGACGGCATTCAAGCAGTACGCCTTTGAGAGCTATGAAGTGAGCGCGCTGGATTTTCTCCTGAAGCCCATCCGTTACCAGAAATTCCTGGAGGCCGCCACCAAGGCACAGGAGTGGTTTGCACTGAAGGAGGCGGCATCAGGCCAGGCCGGCGTTCCGGCACAGACGGATATTTTCCTCAAATCCGACGGCGTTCTCCAGAAGGTGGCGTTGTCGGATATCCTCTATGTGGAAGGCATGAAAGATTATGTCATGTTCCGTCTGAAAAGCCGCCGGGAGCCACTTGTGACCCATCTCACCATGAAGGCGGCGGAGGAACTGCTGCCCTCCGATGATTTCATGCGCATCCATCGCTCATACATTGTGTCCCGTCAGCACATCCAAAGTGTTTCTCCCACCGGAGATGTGAAGGTGGATGACAAGTTATTGCATATCTCAGATGCGTATCGTGCCGCTTTCGGGCAATTTATGCATCTTCCAGTGTAAGTCCGTCATAGGCCGGCTGTACATCCGAGCGGATGCCCAGCTCCTTGCAACGGGTTCTTAATTCTTCACAAAACAGGGGATGAGAGGGGAACGCATGCGAAAGATGCGTAAGCCAGGTGTGTTTGGCGCCAATCTTATCGGCCAGCCGCAACGCCTCTTCCAGCGAGAAATGGGAGTGGTGCGGGTGGTAGCTCACGGTGTTCAGCGTCACATGCTCCAGGCCCTGCAGCTTGGCCAGCTCGCTGTCCGGCAGGGTGCTCATGTCGGTGATATAGGCAATGTTGCCGATACGGAAGCCCAGCACCGGCATCTGTCCGTGCAGGCCCCGGATGGGAATCACGTTGGGGCGATCGTGTGGCGCATCCACCACGGCGTTGTCCGAGGGCTTGAGGCTGCCGTCCGGCTGGCGGTAAAAATAGCCTACGTCATGCACCCATTCCAGTTCGCCGGCCCCTTCGATGGAATCGACCCGGAAGGGACGCTCGTCAATCCGGTGCACATGCCACTCCGGTGCGCCGGGATATTTGTGCTCCTCAAAGGCATAGGAATACTCCACCCGGAGCGACTGCAGCACCCGCTCTTCGCAAAAAATCTCTACGGCTTTTTTGTCGATGTAATTGAAGGAACGGACATCGTCCAGGCCGCCCGTATGGTCTTTGTGGTTGTGCGTGAGGAGGATGGCGTCCAGGTGCCGGATGCCCTGCGCAAGCATTTGCGAGCGAAAATCCGGGCCGGCATCTACCAGGATGTTGAGGCCGTCGTGCTCTACGAACGCTGCCGAACGGAAGCGTTTGTCCCGCGGGTCCGCGCTTTTGCACACCGCGCACTGGCAGCCGATGATGGGGACGCCCTGTGAAGTCCCGGTCCCAAGGAACGTGAGCCTGGTCATAGGACAATCTCCTCCAATTGGTTCACGCGGGCGGCATCGAACGGCCGCTCCACGCGAATGTAGTTTCCGGTATAGCCGCCCATACGGCCTTCTTTCTGGGACGATTCCCACAGCACCGTCTCATGCAGGCCTTTATGCGCCTGGACAAAGGCGGTGTGGAGTTCCTCGCAGAGGGCCTCCAGGCGTGCTACGCGTTCCGTCTTGATGCGGTCCTGCACCTGGTCTTTCCACTCCGCCGCCCGCGTTCCGGGCCGGCGGGAGTAGGGGAACACGTGGATAAAGGCCGGCCGGATGCGCTCCTTTAGGAAGGTATAGGTTTCCTGGAACAGTTCCTCTGTCTCTCCCGGAAGGCCCACAATCACGTCAATCCCAAAGAAGACGCGCGGCTCCCCGGGGTGTTCCATCGCCTGGCGGATGTAGTCGATGCGGGAGGCGAAGAGGGCGGTGTCGTAGCGCCGGCCTACGCGCTTTAGCAAGGTGTCACTGCCGCTTTGCAGCGGAATGTGGAAATGCCGCTGGAACTTGGTTCCGGAGGCAATCCAGTCCACGATTTCGGGGGTAATGAGATTGGGCTCGATGGAAGAAATCCGGTAGCGCTCAATGCCTTCCACCTGGTTGAGGGCCTTGAGCAGGTCCAGGAAACTTTCTCCGCTGGTGCGGCCGAAGTCCCCGGTGTTTACGCCCGTGAGGACCACTTCCTTCACGCCTTCCGCCGCAATGTTGCGGGCCATTTTCACCACCTCGCAGATGGGAATGTTGCGGCTCCGCCCGCGGGCGTACGGCACGGTGCAGTAGGCGCAGAAGTTGTCGCACCCGTCCTGCACCTTCAAAAACGCCCGCGTCCGTTCCTCCCCGGAACTGTAGGCTCCAAAAGTAACTACAGATGCTTCACTTCGCTCAGCATGACATAGAGTATTGACTATCTGAGATTTTTCATTGGCACCGAAGACCCTCCAGACTCCGTCCAGGGCCATGAGCTGCTCCTTCCGGAGCTCTGCGTAGCAGCCGGTGACCACAATCCGGGCTTCCGGTGCGGTCTTGTGCGCCCGGCGGATCAGGTTACGGGATTTCTTCTCCGCCGTCTCCGTAACGGCGCAGGTGTTGATCAGGTATACATCGGCCACATCGGTCCAGGGGACCACCTCCCAGCCGGCGGCCATCAAGCCGCGCTCGTAGGTGGCTGTTTCTGCATAGTTGAGTTTGCAGCCTAAGGTGTTGAACGCTATCTTCATAGATTCTTCGCTTCGCTCAGAATGACAAATGTTCGCTCAGAATGACAAATACGCACGGCCGTTTGCCGATGGTGACAGGGGAGGCCTTCCACTGGGCAATGGTCCGGGTGCGGATAAACTGGTCTTCGCAGGTGAGGTTGGCGGCCACGCACAGCCGCGTGTTGCCGCTCAGGCACTGGAGCATATCGGCAAAGAGGGAGTCGTTCCGGTAGGGCGTTTCAATGAGGATTTGACTCTGACGGGCGGCGGCGGAACGCTTTTCCAAGGCCTTTAAGGCGGTGCGGCGCTCTTCCGTTTTGGCCGGGATGTAGCCCACGAAGGCAAACGACTGGCCGTTGAGGCCGGAGGCCATCAGGGCCATCATCAGGGACGACGGGCCCACCAGGGGAACCACCTCGATGCCGTGCCGGTGACACAGGGCTACCAGCAGCGCGCCGGGATCGGCCACGGCGGGGAGGCCGGCTTCCGAGAGGAGGCCCACCGAGGTGCCGTCCTCGAACAGGTGGAGGAACTTCTCCACTTCCGAGGGGGCCGTGTGCTCATTGAGCTCGTGGAACTCCAGCTCCCCGATGTGCCCCTTGAGGCCGGCGGCGGACAGGAACCGCCGCGCCGTGCGGGTCTCCTCCACTACAAAACGGTGCAGGGTGGGGAGCAGGGAAAAAACGGGTGCGGGAAGCACGGTTTCCGGCGCTCCGTCTCCCAGCGGGGTGGGAATAAGGTATAATTTTCCGTAGGTCATTTTTTATCTTCTTCTTCTTCCTGTTGCTGAATTTTTCCGTCTTCGCGCACGGAGTACACATGGTGTTGTCCCACTTCCAGCATATCCTGCGACATGAGGGCCTCGCGTTTCTTCTGCCCCATAAAGATGGTGCGCAGGAAGGCCCAGAAGGAATTGAAGTCCCGCTGGTAGGAGAAGCCCACCCCGTGCCGCTGGCTGTTGTCCAGGTACGAGGTGTATTGGTCGGCCGAGTGGGAGAACGCCTTGACGCGGATGGAGCCGCTCCGGTTCAGTTTAACCTCTATGTCAATGTCACCCACGACCTCGTTGGTGGAGGTGCCGTCAATCTGCTTTTTGTTGCCCACCGTTCCGTTCACGATGACGCGGTTGTTGAACAGCTGCGTGCTCAGGGCCACATCGAAGATATTGCTGCCCGCCTGGGTGGTCTGGTAGTTCAGGCCCATGTCCAGCGGGATGTTCAGTTTCTGGAAAATGTTGTTGATTTGGCCCGACATGATACTGGACACATTGGAGAACAGCACGTTGGAACCGCCGGCCGTGGTGATGCCGGACTCTTCGCTGGGCAGGAAGTTGCTGGCGATGAGCAGGTAAATGAACTGTTTCTGCACCTTGTCCACCGTGTTCAGGGCGGCATCTACCTGGGCCTGTGTGGCAGGGTTCAGGTCCGGAATGTCAATGCTGAAATTCACCTCCGGATTGCTCAGCCGGCCGGTAATGGTGATGCCGCAGTTCACGGTGCGGCGGTTGCCGGCACTGCCGTCGGCCAGCAAGTTGGACAGGCTGGCCTTGGTGGTGTACAGACCATGCACGTTGAGGTCCGTATTCATGACGTCGCCGTTGAAGCGGATGGTGCTGCCGTCCTGGATGGTGAATTTGCGGGTGACCAGGTTCATGGCCGAGAACAGGAACGTTCCCTGCGAGATGGCATAGTCTCCGTTGAGGGAGAAGGTGCCCTGCGAGAGCCGGCTGTCAATGTCGATGATGCCGCTTCCGCGGGCGTTCAGGGAGGACTCGGCATCTACATCGACCGTCAGTTGCATCTGATCGGTGGCGCGGATGCGGAGTTTGAGCTGGAGGTCGCTCTGGGCCTGTTCTTGGGTATGGGCGGCCATCATGACCTCATAAGGGTCGCGATCGCTCTCCTCGGGCGCCAGGCGGAAGCGGAGCATTTCCCTGGAACGGTCTTCGGCGCTTCCGCCCAGGGAGATATGCATGTCGCCGCTGCGGGTGGTGGTGGCGTTTACGTCCAGTAGGATCCGGTTCAGCGGGCCGGTAATGGAGGCCGTTCCGCTGGCAGTGGCGCTTCCGTATAGGAGCGGATTCATGCCGCGGGGGATTTCCACCACCTTCATGTCTTTGAGCTGCAAGTGGGTATCCAGGGCCAGGTTCCTGAATCCGTTCATCAGGAGGCTGCCCTGCACGGTGCCGGTTCCGCCCAGCGCGTCCGTAATCTGCAGCTGCCGGAAATGCAGGCCTTTGTCGTCCAGGGAAAGCGGACCGGAAACATGGTAGCTCACCCGGGTGAAATCGACCTGGAGCAGGCCGTCGTCCAGCCTGAGGCCGCTACTGTTTACGTGCGGCTGTTCCAGCGTTCCGTCCAGCCCCACGTCTCCGCTGAGGAAACCGCCGAACTGGGCAAAGACATCTTTCAGGAACGGTGCGGCGTACCCCATGTTGAAGCGGTCCATGTGGGCGGCAACCTGGATGGCGCCGTCGGAGGGCCGCAGGAACCCGCGGGCGTGGATGTTGTTTTTCCCGGCCAGGAGATTCGTCACTTCCAGGTTGAAGCGTTTGTCGGTCTCGTCCCAATTGCTTCCGATAGTCAGCTGGCCCATCCGCTGGCCGGCGATATAGGTGGAGTCGCACTGGATGTTGGCTACAAGGCCGATGGAAGGCGCCGTAGGGGAGAGCAACAGGGCTTTCCCCGTGGCATGGCCTGCGAGCGTGGGCAGCAGGCCGCTCAGGGTATTGAGCAGGCCGATGTCGAATTTCTCCATGGTCACTCTCAGCGTGTCGGTGCGGTCCGGAGAAAGAACGCCGTCTACCAGCAGGATTTCGTCGTCGTGGCGGGCCATGAGCTGTTCCACGGAAAAGTCTTTGCTGCGGTAGCGGATCTCGCCGCTGGAGATGCCCCAGCCGTTGCCTTTGTAGTAAATGTTGGACGGCAGGGCGCGGGCGCTCACCGTAAGACCGTCCTCGTCCCGGTCCAGGTCTCCGGAAAGGTAGAGCTCGGCATGGGTGCTCTCCTGGTCTTCGTTGTCGAAGGTGTAACCAAAGCCCACCTGGTTGTTGTCGGCAAACAGGGAAATGCGGTTGTTCAGGATTTGTGCGCCGGAAAGGGAGATTTGCTTGCCGGTGAGCGAGGCTGTTTGCACGGCGTTGCCGTTGTCAAAGTCCAGTTGCAGGTCTTTGACGAATTTGTCGTTGTAGGCAATGCGCCCGGATTTTACCTGAGCGGTTACAAGGCCTGCTTTATCCACATTGAGGGCCAGGCGGGTGTTTTTCTCCAGATACAGGCCGGGTACCAGGAAATTCCACAGTAGCTGCGAGCCTTTCACGTTCATCTCCAGCTTGTAAGAGGCGCCCTCCCACGGCTCCGGGGCTTTTTCCAGCAGGGCCGGGACATCCCGGTGAACGACCAGGTAGGTGAGGTCGTTGAGGAAGCGGGCCGGGGCGGCATCGCCTACGTAGGTGCCATCCAGGAAACCGGATTCCAGGCGGATACGGCTCACATTGTCGTTGGCATGGGCCTTCACCACAACGTCGCCCAGTTCGTCCCGGCCGGTCTCGCTTTCCAGCCAGATATTGCTCAGGCGGAGGTCTCCCAGCAGGTCCCGGGTTTCCGTGCGCAGGATGTTGGACGATGCCTGGAAACTGATCTTGGAATGCGGGCGGTTATCCAGGTGCAGGGCGTAGAGGTCTGCGTAGCCCAGCGAGGCGAAGAAACGGTATACGGCATTCTGCGTATTGCGGGACAGGTTGAAGGTGCCCTGGAAGAGGAAATTCAGGTTGGGATCGGCGGCGATGATGCGCCCGTCGAAAGAGTCTTCGTTGTACACGCCCACGGCCGACAGGTCCGAATAGTCGTATTCCAGGGCTTGCAGGCGGGAAATATGGAGGGAATCCAGCCGGACGTGGATTTTATTGTCCAGGGTGGCCTCCAGGCCGCTTTTCATGGTAAGCGGGCCCAGCGACGATGTGTTCAGCAGGCGCCCCAGGTGCAAATCCTCCGTCTCAATGGCTCCGCCAATGACGATGGGAGCGTGGGTATTGATGATATTTTTCAGGGTGGCATCGGCCCGGACGCGCCCTATGCGGGAGCGGAAATGGCCTTTGACTTTCATGTTGTCCAGGGTGCCGTCCAGCTGGCCGATGAAGTTGAAGTGCTCTCCGCGGGCCAGTTTCTTTAGGTCCAGGTTGGTCCCGGGCGCCCAGGACCGGATGAAACCGCCCAGGCCGGCCATCGAGAAGCGGAGCTCTTCCAGCTGCATCCGGAACCAGGTGTCTTCTATGTCCGGAAGGCCGGTGATGCTGCCATGACCGCGCAGCTGCACGTCGTGATGGTCGTCCTCGATGCGGAGGGCATCCAGTTGCAGGCGGTCCACCGTACCGCTCACGTGCCCGCGGAGGCGGCCTTCGAAACTGATGCCGCCCAGGCCGTCGGAAAAATAACTGATGGTTGGCATGGAGATGACGGAACCGTCCGCAATGTACGCATCCAGGCGGATTTTGTGGATGAAGTCGGCGTAATCGTCAATGGCGCCGTCCATGATAAAGCGGCTCAGATGGGCGTCTGTGTGCTCGCTCTGCAGGTGCAGGCCGTCGATGGTGACGTTTTTCTCGCCCACTTGTACGCGCTGGGCCGATGCCATGCCAATGCGGAAACCGGAGCTGGTTTCCCGGGCGATGAGACGCTGTACTTCGCCGGTGATGAGGTTGTCTTTGACGGCCAGGTTGCCGGCTACCAGGTCTTCCACGTGCACGGTGAAATCGTTCCAGTCGATGGACCCCTCTGCATAGAAGAGGCCGTTTGCAAGCATATTCAGCGCGTTTTCAATGCTGGCGTAGCGGAAGGTGAAGTTGCTCACTTCCACGTATTTGGCACTTACCAGATTGCCCCATCCCGAAGGCTCCTCGCTCTCCTCGGGATGGATGCGGAATACGCGGTACAGGTTCATGGTGGAGCCGATGGGGCTCTCCTCGTCCGGTTCGATGGAAAGGTTGAACACGCCGCCGTCCAGTTTGAGGCGCCGCACATGCACGCCGCTGTCCCGGAACAGGCCCATGAGGTTGAATTTGACCGTCAGGTTGTCTATGCGGCCCAGTGTATCCATGCCGCTCACTACCGGCGCAGGGTCTTTCATGACAATATCGTGGAGGACGATGGCGTCGAAGGGGCGCAGGGTAACCAGGCCGATATCCAGGTCTGCGTCTATCCGGTCCCGCAGGCGCTCCACCACCTGGTTGGTGATGAAGGTTTGCACCCGCGGCGACTGAATGGCCACGAGCCCTGCCAGGATGAGCAGGAACAACAGGCCCAGCAGCCATGCCAATATTTTGACGACGCGTCTCATTAATCTACAAAAATAGTAATTTATTACTATCTTTGCAATCGATTTTTTACAAGGAACGTATGGCAGACATTATACTGGGAATAGAATCTTCGTGTGACGACACCTCTGCGGCCGTCATTCGGGACGGCGTGCTGCTGTCCAATGTGATTGCCTCGCAGCAGGTGCACAAGGACTTTGGCGGCGTGGTGCCGGAACTGGCTTCGCGGGCGCATGAGCAAAACATCGTCCCCGTGGTATCGGAGGCGCTGCGGAAGGCCGGCGTGGCTGCGGAGGACCTCACGGCCATTGCCTTTACCCGCGGCCCGGGACTGCTGGGCTCGCTCCTGGTGGGCACGTCCTTCGCCAAGGCACTGTCCCTTTCCCTGGACATTCC
>DEKS01000107.1:11361-12846 GCA_002354005.1 Bacteroidales bacterium UBA2716 | reverse complement strand
CCCATGTGGAGGACTTGGTAAAGAACCCGTACGGTTTTGTTTTTGATATGCACACCATGCTGAGCACGCTGGACAACCTGGATTTTCCCGTTCCCGAGCACCTGTACAACCTGTTTACGGCTCAGGAGCGCTATGCCCTCTGGCGCGTGAACAACTACCGGGACTACCAGCTCCTGGGCCGCTCGCCGGATACGGAAAACGTCCGCGTGGAGGCCATGAAGGCCTTGTACCAGGACTTTGTGGACAAGGCCCAGGCCGACTGGGCGGACGGCGTGCAGCTGCGCCTGCGTTTCTCCCACGACTCCTGCCTCATGCCCTTCCTGTCCCTGCTGGGCGTGAACGGCATGGATGTCCGCATGGACAACCCGCTGGAGGTGGAGAACTGCTGGCAGAACTATAACGTTCCCATGGCCTGCAACCTCCAGCTGGTGTTTTTCCGCAGTAAGCGCAATCCGGACATCCTGTTCCAGCTGCTGCTGAACGGCCGGGAAGCCACCCTCCCCCTGGAGATGGCCGCCCCCGGCTCTTTCTACCGCTGGGAGGACTTCAAGACGCTGGTAAAATAAAAAACTTCACCTCTATTTCCAGTTTGGTCTGGCCCGATGAAGGGCCGATGAGAATCTTGTACGCACCGGGAGCGGCAACCCAGCTATGGGACTTGGTGTCATAATAGCTGAAGGCGCTCCGGTCCAGATGAATGGTGAAACGCTCCTCGCTCCCCTTGGCGATGAGTTTCTTGTCATAGCCCTTGAGTTCCTTGGCCGGACGCATGACAGGGGCATTTTCCGGAGCCACATACACCTGCGCCACTTCCTTGGCGGCAACCTTTCCGGTGTTGCGGACGGTGAAACTTACGTCGTAGCCGTCACCGGACGGAACCACGGAAGCATCGGCATAATCAAAGGTAGTGTAGCTGAGGCCAAAGCCGAACGGATAAAGAGGAGTCACGCCAAAGTGCTCCACACCACGATAGCCCAAAAAGACGCCTTCCCCGTAGGTAGTATAGTTGTAATGTTGCCGCTTAGGGTCCTTGTGGATTTGCGGCTGTACATCATACCATTTTTGGGCAGGATTCTTATCCTTGGCGCCCCAGAAGGTGAAAGGCAGGCGGCCGGAAGGCGATACCTTACCACTTAGAATGGCAGCCAGGGCGTTGCCGCCTTCCTGGCCGGGATACCAGGTAAGCAGAATAGCTTTCACGCGGTCCTGCCAGGCAGACAGGTCGAATTCTCCGCCTGAATTGGCGACCACGACCACATTGTCATTGTATCGGGCCATGCGGAGAATGAGGTCATCCTGGCCCTTGGGCAGGGTGTACTTGCGATCCATGTTTTCAGATTCGGAGAGGGAATCGAATCCCACGCACACAATCACGGCAGCGGCTTTGCGCAGGACCTCCGGAGAGGGAGAATCCAGGGCCACCACATTCCAGTTTTTCCCAAGAGCCTGCAGCCCGGCGGCAGGCGTTACACCTTTACCATCTTC